>JBAZYK010000021.1:0-4150 GCA_041659405.1 Candidatus Altimarinota bacterium | reverse complement strand
TCCTGCTTGGAGGCCTCAAAAAGCTCTATGAAATGACCGCTGAACCACCACTTGACTTAAAAGTTATTTTTGCAGACTCCTAAGCCATTATTTCGGCTTTTGTTCCTTGAAATCTTGGAAAGGGGTGTTTGATATTCTTGCCAAGAAGCTGGATGTGGTGCCGATTATTAAGGGTATTGTTAAGGAAGAACGGGTTCAGGCACTTCAAAAAAATATTACGGTAACATTGCAGGGTGATTGTAATAAGAAAATCTTTGTTTTGGCTGATGCAAATAAGATAAGATTCGTTTTTCAGAATCTTATTGCCAATGCTGTTAAGTATTCAAAACTTGGGGGCAAAATTGTAATTGGTTGTAAAAAAACTGCAAAAGATGTTGTTTTTTATGTTAAAGACAATGGCATAGGTATTTCGGCGGCGAATCAAAAGTATATTTTTCAAAAGTTTTTCCGGGCAAAAAACGCCATTGGTGTTGATACTAATGGCACCGGTTTAGGGCTTTATATTGCCAAAGCAATCGTGGAGGGACATAAAGGGCGAATCTGGCTTAAGTCAGAAGAAAACAGTGGTACGACTTTTTACATTTCTTTGCCGAGGTAGGTTATAGGGCAATTTGCAATTTTTTCACTGCGTACGAAGTGCCTATTTTTATTGTGAATGGAGCGAGCTCCAGTTGATAGGTTTTTCGCCGTGTGCAGCCAGATATTGGTTGGTTTTGCTGAAATGTTTGCAGCCAAAAAATCCATGAAAAGCCGAAAAAGGGGATGGGTGTGCGGCAGTTAGGACCAGATGTTTTTCGCGATCAATAATTTTTCCTTTTTCCTGCGCGTATTTGCCCCAAAGTAAAAAGACAATGTGTTCTTTTTGATCGGAAATGGTTTTGATGGCAGCATCTGTAAACTCTTCCCAGCCCTGTTTTTGGTGCGATCCGGGCGTGTTGGCGCGGACGGTTAAGGTTGCATTTAGAAGCAAAACTCCCTGTCTGGCCCAATTATCCAGATTGCCGATTTGGGGCATTTTGATCCCTAAATCTGCCGAAATTTCTTTGTAAATATTTTGGAGAGAAGGTGGCAAGGGAACATTATCGTTTACCGAAAAACATAAACCGTTGGCTTGTTTGGGGCCGTGGTATGGGTCCTGTCCTAAAATCACCACTTTCACCGCTTCAAACGGACAAAGTTCAAAAGCGCGAAAAATGTTTTTTCCTTCGGGGTAGATTGCGGCATTAGCACATTCTTTTTTGACAAATTGGGTCAGCTTTTCAAAATAAGGTTTTTCAAACTCTTCTTTTAAAACCGCGAGCCAAGATGGGTGGATTTTTACCTGGGGCATAACTTTTCGCAGAAATAAAATTTGCGTCAAGATTATAGCATAGTTCTACTATCATAGGCCCAATGCAGTATGGCCTGGCGTTGCCTCTTTCTGCAGCTTAAATCTCCCGGAAGGCAATTTTTTTTGATTTGGGCGATGTGGCGGGTGATGGCTTTCCATCTTTTGATTTGGCGGGCGTCTTCCAGAGGGATGCGGCGGCCCATGTAATAGCGGCAGTACCATTGAAACCAGCCGCGTGGATCTTCCGGATAGATCCAGCCTTTCTTTTGCCAGATCTTTAGTGGCTGGCTGGCGTCGACCCCAAAAAAATTAAGTTTAGGATTGTGCCCGGGTATACCTTCCGCATGCAATTTGGCTTTTTTAAACCAATCTGCGGGAAATTCTTTGCGGCAATCGCGCAGGTATCTTCCGCCAAAAACTCCTAATTCCAACATTTGTTTAGGAGTGAGCTGTGGGCTAAATTGCGGATCAAAGTTCTTGCCCATCGGTTCTGTTAAAACATAACGATATTTTTTTTGCATTTTATCGTTTACGGTCACGATTTTTGGTTTAAATTTTGTGGTCATTAATTTGGGTTTTACGCGAAAAATCTTCCAAAATATTTTTCAATGAAACTTTCCTTTTTCTGTTTTTTGATGAAAATGACGGTAAGTACAATTGCAAGAATCATGGCTCCGGCAGTGACCATAACTACATCGTTGTTCGTGTTTGCCACGATGATTGCCACAAGTGCCCAGATAATTGCGAGTCCATATAAAGCGTTACCGTTTGAGCGGTAGATCGCAAATTTGGCAAAAGCTCCGGTCACAAAAAGAAGCAAGAGCGCGAATGCGGTTTCAGAAAGTCCAAAATTATTAAATTGTAATTGTTTTAAAACTGAGGAAATATTCGCAAATGTGGCAACAGAAACCCATCCTGCTAAAACTGAAACTGGCAGCGCAACAACCCATTTTTCGACACTGGTTAAAGTTTTTTTGTAATCTGTTAAGCGGAAAAGTGCGCCAAGCGAACAGATCAAAATCAAAATAATAATTAAGACTGTTGGCCAGTTGAAGGTTACAAGTTGAGCTACCAAAACCCACGCAGTGTTAAACAAAAATGCGCCGGTCGTGAACCAACCAATTTTTCTTAACAATTCGTTTTCGCGTTTTGATGGAGAGGCTTGATAAAAGGCATAAAATAGGCAAAATAGAAAAATAAATCCCCAAATGCTGAAGGCATAACCAGCCGGAATAACAGGCGTCTTAGCTATTTCGGTTTGGCTTTGCAGGCTGCGGCCAATGTTGAGGTAAGTCAAAAAATAGCCGGTAAAAATTTGGCTTACGGCAAAAACGATATTGGCACTTTGGCGCGCGATGTCATTAAAAGGGGAGGTTTTGGGCTTGAACATAAAGAAGGAAAAATTTTAAAATTCCTAGCCTGATTATACCTTACACGTATTAAACTTGCATTTGATTTATAAATCACAATCTGGTTTTACTGATGGACATGTTTACTGTGAGATTTTTTTTAATTGGTCCATGAATTTTTCAAGATCACCATCGTTAACCAGGGTGTAGTCCGCCATGGCGATGGGGCCGCCTTTTTCAATATTTTCGATTTCGGCGTAGTCGCGTTTTTTGGCGTCTTCAGCGGAAATTGGCCTTATTACGCGTTTTGCCAGTCTGGCATAACGATCTTTTGGAGGCGCATAAACTGCAATTACAATTAAATTTTCGCCAAATTTTTCTTTGAGGATTTTGTACTCTGACCAGCTGTAAAGTCCATCAACAATCACGTTTCCTTTGGCTAAACCTTCTTCAATTTTTGGTAAGTTCAAAATTGCAAAAGCGGCGGGGCCATGTATTTTACGCAGTTCTTCTCTGACTAGTTTTTCATTTGCCGGATTTACTTCTAACCCGCGTTTTTCGACTTCACTCAAAGTTATTCCTCCAAAATAAACGGATTCGTATCCTTTTTCTTTAAAAAAATCGTTGGCTACCGATTTACCGGCGCCGCACATTCCTACCAGTGCAATAATATGATTATTTTGATTCATTGATTTTGTTGTAATTGGCGGAATATTGTTGAGTGTCTTCGATCATGTCGTTTTGGGCCCAGGCTTCTGTCCATTCTTCTACGCTGTATTCAATTAATTCTCCTTTTTCATCATTTGCAAATACACGTTTTATGCCGGCATTTAAAACCATTTTTTTACAGATGAAGCATGGATAGGCTTTTAGTAAACCGGTTTGCCCCTCCATCACTCTCTCTCCATATAAATATAAATCTGCGTTCATCAAACTTACACCGGCGCGCGCGGCATTAATGATTGCGTTTTGTTCAGCATGAACACTGCGGCAAAGTTCATATTTTGTGCCTGATGGAATTTGCAGTTTTCTGCGCAGACAGAAGCCGATTTCGTAACAGTCTTTGGTCATTCGGGGTGCGCCGTTATAACCGGTAGAAATGATCTGATCGTCTTTAACTATAAGTGCGCCAAAATGTGCGCTCATGCAGGTTGCTCTTTTAGAAACTTCTTCGGCAATTTGCAAATAGTATTGTTTTTTGGGGATGCGTGCGCCAGTTGGCATGGGTTTGTTTGAAAAGTGGTAAAACTTCCGATTGAGTTTTATATATGCTCCAATGTTATCCATGCGGAGCCTATCATAAAATGATTTTTGACTACAATGAGATATTGTTGGTTTTAGATTTCACCCCTTTCCAAGATTTCAAGGAACAAAAGCCGAAATAATGGCTTAGGAGTCTGCAAAAATAACTTTTAAGTCAAGTGGTGGTTCAGCGGTCATTTCATAGAGCTTTTTGAGGCCTCCAAGCAGG
>JBAZYK010000020.1:0-4171 GCA_041659405.1 Candidatus Altimarinota bacterium | reverse complement strand
TTTCAACCCATCAGGCAAAAGATCCCATAACAAGTCATGTTCCAACATAGCAATTTCGTTAAATGATAATTGCTATCATTAAAACTTGATTGCGTAACTTTTTCAAACTAATTATCTACTGATCCATTTTTAAGAGTATGGAAGTTTACTTTTTTGTCTTTGTGACTATAATAAGAACAATGTCTTTATGAAAAAAATAAATACTTTTTATAGTTTGGCTTTAGGTTTATTGGTGGTGGTAGGGTCGATCCAACCTGTTTTGGCTCAACAAACCACGCAAGCTGCCAGTACCCAAAATTACTTAAGCCGTGGGGAAATCGTGTCCAGAACGGTTCAGGCTTTTGATCTTCGCAATAAGCAAAAATCTTTTATTCAAAGCTGCCTGACTCATTTGGATCAATGTTTTTTTGCCTTTACCGGCATGAGTCGTTTTAGCATAAAATTGGAACCCGATTTGGTGCTTTATCCCGATGTTTCGGTAGCATACAGCTATTATGATGACGTCAACCTTGCGACCATGTTGGGCATAGTGCACGGGTATATAGATGAAAAGGAAAGTCCTTTTTACCCAAGGTCGTTTATGACTCGCATGGAAGCATTGAAAGTAATACTGGGAGCTTCTAAACTTTTGGACTGGAAAGAGCGTTTTGAATTGGTAGCAAGCTTGGGAGGTGAAGAAAATCTTGAGCAACAAATGACCTCTTTTGCCGATGTAAAAGGCACCGGAGACCATTGGTGGTATCCGCGTTATGTGAATTTGGCGCTTGAAAAGGGGATCATTGATCAGGATAAAAGCTTTAGGCCGAATGAATATATCACCGAAGGGGAATTCCAAAATATGCTCGACAAGGCGCAAAAAGCGGCTACACTGGAAAACGGCATTAGTAGTTCCGGGAACGGCATTCAAGCCGATTCCAAATAGGAAAAATAAGATACATGCCAGAGCTATGATTCAAAAATATACTCACGATGAAATACAGGGTAGTAAGCCTACCGTTTTAGAAGTTCAGCAAAAAGCGCGAACGCCTTTGTATGTGGTTCTGGATAATATCCGCAGCATTTATAATGTCGGGGCCATGTTTAGAACTTGTGATGCGATATTGGCGAAAAAAATGTATCTTTGTGGAATTACCGGTCATCCACCCAGAAAAGATATTGATAAAGTGGCTTTAGGGGCCGTTGAAGTGGTGCCATGGGAGTATCAGCCATCTGCCAAGGAAACGTTGCTTAAACTCAAAGAAAATGGGGTCAAAATTTGCGCGCTGGAGCTCACTAAACAGAGCGTACACTTTAAAGAGATGAAATATCCCTTTCCAATGGCGTTGATTGTAGGAAACGAAGTTGAGGGAATTAGTGATGAATTGATGGAGCTTGTGGATTTTGCGGTGGATATTCCAATGCTGGGAATGGCGAATTCGCTAAATGTGGCGACGGCTTTTGGGATGGTGGCGTATGAAATTTTGTACCAGTATGGAAAAAGTTTGAAATAATCCTCTCAAGCAAAACTTCGAAATTCTTGAGAATTCTCTGCTCATTCGGCTAAAATTGGGCAGGGTTGCCCAATTTTTTAACGCCTCATTTGCAGATTCTCATAGAATTTCTCCGTCGCTGCTTTCGAGTCTTATTCCAAACTTTTTCTATTAATAAATCTTCATATGCCAACTATGCCAAAAATTACTTTAAAATTTGAGAACCATATTAAGGGGTCACGGATTTCTAAAAAGGAGTTTGATTTGTATTTTAAAAAAGGCCTCAAAATTTTGGAGAGGGAAAAGCGCTTAAATAAGGCCTTAAAAATGCGCTCAAAAAAAAATAAAATTGCTCCGCGAATTGATTTAACAATTGTGGATGATTTGGCAATTAAAAAATTAAATAAGGAATATCGTGGGAAAAATAAACCTACCGATGTGCTTTCTTTTAGTTATATTGAAGAAAATAATTCATTTCAAAATGGCGGTTTTCCGCAAGAAGATTTGATTGGTGAGATTGCCATTTCAATTGATACCGCGAAAAAACAGGCGAAAGAGCATCACAAAACACTAAATAAAGAACTGCAATTTTTGTTTGTGCACGGCCTTTTGCACGTGTTTGGGTACGATCACGAAGAAGAGGAAGAACGCCGTGAAATGTTTGATCTTCAGGATGAAATTGTCGGGGATAAAAGCTGGAGAAAGATTATTGAGTAGGCTTTTTGCGATCTTGAAATTTAGATTTTGAAAATCTTTTCTGGATGTATTCGTCCAGAATTTTGATGAATTCTTTGGGAATATTTTTTCCCTGTAGAACTTTGAATTGTTTGCCTTCGATGTAAACGGGCGCAACGGGCTGTTCGGTTTTTCCCGGTAGGCTGATGCCAATATCGGCGTGTCTGGATTCACCCGGGCCATTAACCACGCATCCCATAACGGCAATTTTTAATGCCTCTACTCCTGGAAAATTCTTTTTCCATTCGGGCATTTTTTGGTTTATATGAACATTAATTTGCTGCGCTAGTTTTTGAAAATAATCGCTGCCGGTGCGACCACAGCCCGGACAACTTGTGACCATTGGTTTAAAATTTCGAACTCCCAAACTTTGTAAAATTAATTGGCAAATTTCAACTTCTTTGGCGCGGGAAGTGCCGGGCTCGGGAGTAATTGAAACGCGAATAGTGTCACCGATACACTGTTGTAATAATATCGACAAAGCGGACACCGAAGCGACAACACCTTTATCGCCACTTCCTGCCTCTGTTAAGCCAATATGTAGCGGATAATTACACTGTAATGAAAGCATCCGGTAGACACTGACCATGTCCTGCACATCCGACATTTTGACACTTAAAACTATTTTGTCAGGTTTTAGGCCAATTTTAACGGCTTCTTTGGCTGAATTAAGCGCACTTTTGACCATTGCTTCGTATAAAATCGCTTTATCTGATTTTGGCGCCTTGGATTGACCATTTTTATCCATCAATTTTGTAAAAAGTTCCTGGTCGAGTGAGCCCCAATTTACGCCTATGCGCACAGGTTTATTGTACTTTTTGGCTATCTCAATCATGGTGCGAAAATTGTATTCGTGGGCTTGTTTAAGGCCTACATTGCCAGGATTAATTCGATATTTATCAAGGGCCTTGGCGCAAGATGGAAACTGCGTTAAAAGCACGTGACCGTTATAATGAAAATCGCCTATAAGTGGCGTATTAAAGCCCTTTTTAACTAAATTATTTTTGATAAAAGGCACGGCTTTAGCAGCCTCAAGATTATTAACAGTAATGCGAACAAGCTCTGAACCAGCTTTAATAAGTTCAATAATTTGCTTTGTGGTTGCTGCAATATCGGCAGTATCGGTATTGGTCATGGACTGAATTGCGACCGGATTATTTCCGCCGATTTTAATGTTACCAATTTTAACTTCGTTAGTTTTGCGCATAAGGAAGGGGAGAATAGCATTTTGCCGCTACTTTAGCAAAGATGACATTTATCCGGTTGGGGCAATATCGATTCTGAGCTTGGCTTTTTCTTTATCTTTGATTGGAATCAAGCCGATAGGATTTTTGACAATAATTTTATCGTAAGTAATTTCTAAAATATTTTTGTGCGCGATTACCTTTTCCTGATAAGGAAGAAAACCTAAAAAAGTTTTGGCTACAAAAAGCTTGGTCATCATAAAAAAGCTGGTGTTAAGCGCAAAATCCAGCACAGTGCCAAGAAATTCGTTTTTTTTGGTGAACACTTTATTTTTGTGAATGCGAATATTGAGTTTTAAAGCCTGCTGGACCTTGATGAGGTCCTCTGTATCCATAATATCGTCATGGTCGCTTATAACGAGCTGTTCGCCCCAAAAAATGACATCTGAGGGAGCAATCACCTTGTCCCCACGCGGTGTTATTAGAAATCCAACGATTTTGCCCGTAGTCGGTTCAATCACAATTTCAAAAACTTTGCCGACACGAATGCCGGTTTCGGTTAAAACATCTGCCCCGATGGTTTGGTTGTAATAGCGCTCCATGGCTTTTAGTATAGGCGATTTTTGGGAAACGACAAGGTTGGCTTGGCACTTCTAGGATCAGTAGATAATTAGTTTGAAAAAGTTACGCAATCAAGTTTTAATGATAGCAATTATCATTTAACGAAATTGCTATGTTGGAACATGACTTGTTATGGGATCTTTTGCCTGATGGGTTGAAAGA
>JBAZYK010000019.1:0-7746 GCA_041659405.1 Candidatus Altimarinota bacterium | reverse complement strand
TCCTGCTTGGAGGCCTCAAAAAGCTCTATGAAATGACCGCTGAACCACCACTTGACTTAAAAGTTATTTTTGCAGACTCCTAAGCCATTATTTCGGCTTTTGTTCCTTGAAATCTTGGAAAGGGGTGGTGGATTTATTCTTTGTTGAGTACACCACCCATCCAGCCACCACAAGCATAAATAAAAAGAGCACCAACAAGGCATAAACCTTGGCTTTGCCTTCAAGGAAAACAGCTGTACCGCCAAATAAAGCTGATAAAGCATAAATCAAAAACAGCGCCTTTCTATGACCAAAGCCGGCCTCCAACAACCGATGATGTAAATGTTTCAGATCACCTTTAAATGGCGATTTCCCTTCGGCAATTCTTCGCAAAATCACCCAACCCGCATCCAAAATCGGGAAACCCAAAACCAAAAATGCCGTTGCAACTTTTCCGCCTGAAAAAATTGCCAAAGTGGCTAAAGTAAAGCCTAAAAACACGCTTCCGGTATCGCCCATTAAAATTTTGGCGGGATAAAAATCAAAAAACCAGAAAGCAAAACAAACCGCAAAAAGAATAATACTCATGGTCGCAACCGGAACCTGCGCCGAAATATCATAATGGATATCCGGACGAGTACTCAAAAAGAAAAGCGTCAAAGCGGCAATCGCTGTAACACCGCTTGGCAAGCCATTTAATCCATCCAGGAAATTCATGGTATTCACTACGGAAACCACCCAAATAACTGTAAAAATCGCCCCCAGAACGGAAACATTAACCAGAATATCATCCAGCGTAAAAGAAAAAACATTGTGATCTAAAACCAGCGGCCCTCCAAAAGGATTGGAAATCGAGTTAATTCCAATACCGGCAAAAACCAATAAAAGCGCAGCAACAACCTGCATGGCTAACCGGAAATAAGGACTTAACCCAAAAAGATCATCCGCAAAACTGACACTGACCAACAAAATCGCCCCTATAAGATATCCCAACAAATGAATATCCAATTTTATAAAAAGCAAAACCGAAACAAAGAACACCAAAAAAATCACAACGCCACCATAATAAGGAATCGGATCCCTTTTAAGACCATACTTCTGCGGCCGATCCATCAAACCAACTTTTGGGAAAAACTTCAGCGCCGCAAATGTCAAAGCAAGCGTGGAAAGAAAGGCAAAAATGGCTGGAAGAAGGTATTGCATGAAGATTTTTTTTGCGGAGGCTCAATCGCTCCCCGCCACTATATTAAATTTCTTGGCAAATTTCAATTGACCGTCATGCGAAAGTTCCAAAACTCCAACGCATTTGTTTTCATAAATGGCTAAGATTGGCCCACGGATAAAGCCGGGACAATTTTCCACAAATCCACCAACAGCCAAAAATTCATAATCTTTAGGCGTTAAATTATACTGCTGCCAATCAGAAAAAAACTCTTCCGGTTTTAAAAGATGGTGCTGAAAATTAAAAGGCGTGAGTGCATCCTTAAGCTCGGCCCGCCCTTCTCCTTCCAACGACACAGCATTTTTAATCAAATGCGTACCAATCCGCGTCCGCCTAAGATCATGCACATAGCCGCCACAACCCAAAATTTGCCCCAAGTCATGCGCAAAACTGCGAATATAAGTTCCACTGCTGCAATGAACCTGACACTTTAAAATTGGCCAGCTGAAGTGCTTAACCTGAATATCAAAAAAATGGACTTTGCGCTTTTTAAGTTCAACCTTTTTTCCTTTTCGAGCCAAATCGTAAGCCCGCTTACCCTCAATTTGGATAGCCGAATAAATTGGCGGTTGTTGCAGTCTCTCACCCAAAAAATGATCCTCAATAATTTTTTCAATTTGCGATCTGGTTGGCGGATCCGGATATGCACTTTCTTTTAACTTTAAACCTTCCGCAATTCGTCCCCCAAGTTCAGTTGCATGAATTGGCCCTTCCGCATCATAAGTTTCGGAATGAGCCCCAAAAAAAATCTCCACGTCATAAACCTTATCCAAACCTTCCATGCCCGCCAAAAGCTTGGTTGCCTCCCCTACCGCAACCAACATAAGCCCCGAAGCGAGCGGATCCAAAGTTCCCGCAAAGCCCATTTTTTTCATATTCAAAATCTTGCGCAAAACCTTCACAACGTAAAAAGAAGTCACCTTTTTAGGCTTATCAATAAGAAAAAACCCGAGCAAGCTGGATTTGTGAAGTTTAGACATGTTACTAGCTTATTTCATATAAACATTTTCCTTGCTGACCATTTTTCCGGGCCCAATTTCCACCTGCATGGCACTGCTCAAAAGTTCGCGCACCACTTTGCGATCATCCCACGGAATCTTTTTATCACCAAGCATCTGAATTTCCTCCGCTCCTTTACCGGCAATCACCACTGTATCGCTTTCTTGAGCCAAAGTTAGTGCCAATTTTATCGCTTCCATTCTTGATGGAATTTTCCAAAACTTTTCACCGTCAGCACGCTTAATGCCCTTTGAAACCTGCTCAATGATTTCCCACTCATTTTCTTCATAAGGATCATCATCCGTCACAATTACATAATCGGCATATTTATCTGCAACTGCACCCATTTTAGGTCTTTTTCCTTTATCACGGCCACCTCCGGTTGCCCCAAAAACCGCATACAATTTTCCTTTGGTTAAATCTTTATATAAGGACAACAATTTTTCCAAAGAATCGGTCGTATGGGCATAATCAACCACAATCGTGTATTTCTGGCCGCAATCAATCGTCTCAAAACGACCGGGAATAGATGAAGCCTTTTGGAGTGCCATTTTAATCACAGCCAAGTTAATATTTTGAGCAAGAGCTACCGTTGCAGCAGCCAAAGCATTATAAACATTAAACTTGCCGGGTAATCCCAGCTGAATTTCAACCTTATTATTGGGAACATTCAGCGTAAACACGGAACCCGCAGGAGTAAGCTGCAAATTCGTAGCATAAACCGTGGCACCACTCATTCCATAAGTATATTTTCGATCCACCAAGAACTGATCAAAATAAAGAAAATTACTTTCATCCTTATTTAAAACCGAATTTTTAGGAACATTTGGTTTACGCGCAGAGCGATTAAGCCTTTCAAACAAAAGTCCTTTTGTCCGCAAATAATTTTGGAAACCACCATGATAATCCAAATGATCTTCTCCAATATTTGTTAAAACCGCAGTATCAATGTTTATGCCCCAAATTCGATTTTGACTAACCGCATGGGAAGAAACTTCCAAAACAGCATGAGTGCAACCTTCATCAACCATCTGTCTTAAAATCTTTTGTAAAAAAAACGGCCCCAAAGTGGTGATCTTGGTCACATTATTCCAACGCAAATCCCCTACCTGAAAATTAATCGTTGAAGTCATTCCAACTTTAAAACCTGCCTCCGTTAAAATCCCGGCAATCAAATTGGTGGTAGTGGTTTTTCCTTTTGTTCCGGTCACGGCAATCACACTTAAATTGTTGGCCGGAAAACGATAATAAACCGCCGCGGCAATCGCCAGGATTTTATGATACAAAAGCCGAATTGGATTTTGAGAAGAAATTTTTTTCTGAAGATAACTTATGAGCATGGGTAAGATTTATATAAATGCTTTAAGTAAGCGGAATATCCATAGACCTCACAGATTCCACATCCAGCCTGATTTGTTTTTTTAAGACGTCCATACTATCAAAATCCTGAGTATCACGAATTTTTTCAAATATATCGACCTTCACTTCTTCACCATACAAACTGCCGGAAAAATCCAGCAAATGCACCTCAAGCGCAGACTCCGTCAGGTTTAAAACCTTACGTGGACCATAGTGCAGCGCTCCTTTATAAAGACCAAGCGGAGTATACACCCGACACGAATAAACGCCAAAAGGCAGATCAGTCCGATCAAAAACAACATTAATAGTGGGAAATCCAATTTTTCGCCCCATTAAAACACCCTTCATCACTGTCCCAACAATCGTCGTCAAAGGTTTCATAAATATGGCCATAAAATAACCGAAATAATTAACCAGAAAAGCAAAGCCAAATCGTTCTTGAAAAACGGTGTATCAAAAAATCCATGAACCAAAATTACCAATAAGAGCGCAAAACCGACCAATCTTAATTTATCCACCGACCATGTTTTTTGGCTTGATAACGACCTTAAACCATGAACAACTTTTTTGAACACAAGTGCGAGGATCCAAAACAGAGCAAACACTCCCAAAATTCCCAAATTCAACCAAAAAGCAAAAAAGATATTGTGAGGATGAAGCATGTTCCACTCATAAGGAACGTGTCCTAAAATGCGTGGTCCCTGTAACTGATAAAAAAGTGGAAACTGACCCAACCCAATACCGGCAAAAGGATGTTCCGCGATCAAATGCGTAGCAATTGCATAAATTTCCACGCGAACTCCGGAAGAACTTCTTTCGGTAAACTCAAAAAACTTATTCCATTTTTGTGGATCAGCCTGAAAAACCGCAAAAGCCAAAACACCCAATATCAGCAAAACTCCGATCAAAACTCCCCAAAAAACTTTGGCATTTTTCTTTTCTCTCCATACTTTCCACCAACCGGAATCAAAACCAAAATAAACAAAAACAGCAATTAACAGAGCCGAAATTGCCGCATAAGATTTGGTAAAGAAAAGCGCAAATCCAATGCTGAAAAAAGCCAGCATAAAAAACATTCTGGCGGGAACCGAACCATCGAGCCCTGTCCCAAACCTCGCCTGCAAAGCTTTCAACCATCTAAAAACAACAAACCCATGATCCTCACGTAAAAATTCTCGCCAACGAATTGCCGCATATAAAAGAGCCGGAGCAATATAAAGAGCCAAATAATTTGCCGACAAAAAAGGCCCGGAGGCACGCAAATCCGGTGTTAAATATTGACCACTTATAACCTGCCAGATCGCCCACAAACTCACAAAAACACTCGATCCAGTATAAAAATCCAACAACAGGCGATACTCCTCTTTTACCTTTAAAACATAAGCGAATAATATGGACATTAACATTGGTGTAACAATCCAGCCCTTTAAAATTCCCAAGGCGGTTTTTTGACCATAAAAAATGGTCCGTCCGTCCATCATAAAAATCTCTTTTTCCGAGATCAACGTGCCAATAATAGCCCCAACCAAAATCAAAATAATCGGAAACCATATTTTCCAGGATAACCGCTTAAAATCAAAACTTTTCTTTTTACCAATACTCACCCCATGCGTGGCAGTTTTTTTAGCCATAAAAAAATCCCAAATTCCCCGCACAACCCAGGCCAAAAAAGTCGCATCAATAAAACCTTCAATTAAAGTAAAAGGAACACCGGCAATCTGAAAATTCAACAGATAAGCCGGAAAGAACAATGGCAAAACCAAAACGGCCCATCGCAAATTCACCAAAGCAAAAACAAAATACAGCGCAGTCAAAAAGATCAATGTTATAACCATAATTCTAATTAAGACAAAAGGAAATTATTTATTTCCAAGTTCCAACAAACCGTAACTGGTATCTTCACGGCGATAAACCACGGAAAACTTGGAAGTATCAACATTCATAAACGCATAAAAATCATGACCAAGAAGTTCCATTTGTTCAATCGCCTCTTCTTCATGCATTGGCTTAAGATCGTCATAAACCTTGCGTTTAGAAATGCGCGCGACCTCGGCCATTCCTTCTTGAGTTGAAGTAATCTGTTCAAGTGTTGAAGATGGAATCCATTTTCCTGTCTGATCACGACGATTTTTTTTGCCCTTATAACGTTCCAGTTGTTTTTTCAATTTCTCTACAGCCAAATCAACCGCTTCTTCAATTGTTACGGCAAAAATCTCCGCACGAATTACCGAATGAGGAACAAACATTGTTATTTGAAGCGAAATATTTTTATTGGTTGTTTTGACGCTGTTGGTTTCGACATCAACACGAACCTGCGTTGATTCATCGGCAACCTGCTCTCCGTAATGTTTAAGATGATTAACCTTCTCTTCAATATAAGCCCTTTGTTCATCGCTTAAATGGAGGTGCTTGTTGATAATCGTAACTTGCATAATTTAATCAATTAAGAATTAAAAATTAATAATTAGTAATGGCCCCGCATTCAAACCGGATTATACCTTTTCCAAAAAAAAATTCCTAATTTCTAATTAAAATCCAAAACCCCTTGTGCCAAATCCATTAAAGTTTTTTCCGGATCCATTGATTTTGTCACTCCTGAAGCCAACAAAACACCACTTGCCCCCAATCGCAAAGATTGTAAAACATCATCTTTTGTCTTGATTCCGGCCCCCACTAATACTTTTCCTTTTCCAATCATATTTACAGCATCAATAATCACTTGCGGTTCCGCGCTGCAAACCGATACATCTCCACCAATCAATTCCGGTGGCTCAACCGCGATCAAATCGGGATCAAGTTCACTTAAAGCTTTTGCGGCATAAGCCGTATCCGCGCAAACAATCGTAAAAAAGCCAAGCGTACGCGCTTTTTCTATGGATTTTTCAATCACATCCAAATTTAGTTTTCTTTCTGCATGATTTAAAAGCGATCCAAAAGCTCCGGCATCCTTTAAAACATGTGGAGACAAATGGCCGGTAAAAGCCCCCAATTCCACAGGATCAAAATGCTGGGCAAACACGGGAATGTTAACTGCTTCAGTAATCATTCTAAGATCCACCGGCTGCACCGCAATCGCAAAATTAACCCCGGTTTTTTCCGCAACTTTTTGATGGATTTTCGCAAGCTCCAAAGCCTTTTTGCCCGAAGCATGCTCATAGGTTTTAAAATTAACAACAATGATCGGAAGTTTCATGGTGATTTAAAAAGATTACGTCCCTCACACTCTAGCGCAGGACGATTGAGCAGACAAGAAAAACATATTTTTTACTTATGTACCGAAAAATGTTATCATTAACACGCATAAATAATAATTTTTATGGCTTCAAAAAAGACACAACTCATTATTAAGCAAATTTTACCAATCATTCAACAGTATAATATTAACTATGCTGCTCTTTTTGGTTCGTATGCCCGCGGTGAAGAAACTAAAAAAAGCGATCTGGATCTGCTGGTAAGCTTTTCTAAGCCAGTGACCTATTTTGACATTATTGGCATTGAAGACAAAATAGCCAAAAAGATTAAAATCAAAAAAGTTGATTTGGTAACAAATAAAGCACTTCATCCTTCAATCAAAAAATACGTCGAAAAAGATTTAAAAGTTATCTATGATTCGCGACGATAAAGTTTATTTAAAGCACATTCTGGATTCAATTCGTTTTATTGAAAGACATTGTAATAAAATAACTATTGGCAGTTTTCATAAGGATGAACTTGTTCAAAACGCCATGGTTCGCCTTCTTGAAATCATCGGAGAAGCCGCAAAGCTGGTTTCCAAAGAAACCAAAGAAAAGTTACCAAAATTGAAAAAGGAATCAGGGTATATCTAAAAGATATAAAGTAAGCACACGTCCACATTCGACGCCTTGCAACGTTTTTCAGCCTGCGTCAAATACTCCGCAGCAGCAAGCTATTTTTAAGAGCTTCGGCACCGAAGTATCGAATTTGAAATAAGTTTTCCAAAAAGCAAACCATGTAAAACCACCCTCATCCTGGGACGTAAACATACCACGCAACATTTTTACAATTCACACAAGTCCCTTTCGGTGATAAGGCAGCCATGCACCCCTTTCCAAGATTTCGAGAGTGCGAGACGGATTTGATATTGAGGGAAAGAGAAAAAACAGGTTTTAAGCCACAACAAAAAGAGGGATGATGAAAGATGACTAAATCATCACCATTCCCTCCAT
>JBAZYK010000018.1:0-8601 GCA_041659405.1 Candidatus Altimarinota bacterium | reverse complement strand
TCGATGATTTTGTTGATCAGCTCGCGGTTTCTGAGCAGGAATTTATCTTTATCGAACTGTTCTTTTTGAACAACATAGCCTTTTTGGGTGGATTGGCTTGTGTTCATTAAAAAAACGATCCCAAGCAAAACAATTAACGCCAATAATGTAATAATCAGCAGGTAAATGCTTCTTTTAACCTCTTGCGAGAAAGGGATTTTTTTGGCGATTACTTTGCCGTGTTTTCTTCTGATTAGTTCCTCTAGTGACATTTATTTTATGATTACTGTTTGATTTTATATTCTATGTTGATTATGCCGGCGCTGGTTGCGGCAATGCTGGCAAACGCGGATTTGGAAAGGTCCAAACTTATGCCTGTGGCAAAAGGTCCGCGGTCATTTACCTTTACTTCCACTTCTTGGCCATTGGCTAAATTTTTTACGATTAAAATCGTGCCAAATGGTAGAGTTTTATGTGCGGCAGTGAAAATGTTCGGATTATAAGGAACTCCGCTTGAAGTATTCCGTCCGGCAAAAAAGTCAGAATAGTAACTGGCGCGGTTGAAGATTGAGCCATTATTGCTTTCAATCAGGTGATACATCATTTCGGCGAATTCTCCGCGATTTACCGTTGTTGCAGGTAAAAGTTGGCCGCCATTGGTTCTGGTTTCCACAAATAAGCCGCGGTCCTTGGAAACTTTGGCATAAGGCGTGTACCAAACATCAATTGGCACGTCGCTGTATGGGCGGACGGTTACATCTGTAGAAATTGTCTTGTTTTCTTGCAACAAGGCCATTTTAAGTGCTTCTACGCGCGTAATGGTTTGTTCAGGATGAAAGAGTTCATCAGGATAACCTTTAATAATTTCATTTTGATAACCCTGTAAAACAAAAGGATAAAACCAGGCGGTTTCTTTAACATCTTCAAAAGTGGGGACATCTTTTTTTTGTGGATCTTTGGATATTGCGCCTAAAATTATTTTTAGGGCCTCGGCACGGTTGATTTCTTTGTTGGAGCGAAACGTTCCATCATCATAACCGTGAATGATGTTGTGATCTTTTAGGTATTTAATTGCATAATAGTGCGTGCTTCCGATCGGAATATCGCTAAACATGGGTGTGGTATCCTGCGTCTGTTGGGTGGTTTGTTGAGTTTGCTGTGTTGCAGCTTGAGTTTGTTGAGTTGTGACTTGAGTTTCCTGGGTTGAAACCTGAGTTTGTTGAGTCTGTTCAGTTAAAGCCTGCGTTTGCTGAGTTTGTTGAGTATCTGTGGGAGTTTGGGCTTGAGCAGCAAAAACAAAAGCCAGCATCAGGCTTGTGCCAAATGCGATTGAAGTTAGTGTTTTGCGCACCAAGTTGAGCTTTTTCATAGATGGGCTTTTAAACTTTAGAAAACGCAATTAACTTTGTGGCGCAGCCGTTTTTATTGTGATGTGGCGGAAATCGCCTTCACCGGCGCTTTCGGAAACAATGTCCGGGAATTTTGCGGCAAGATGAAGATGAACAACTCTGCGGAAATAAGGCGACATTGCCGGAAGTGGTTGTGGTTGATTGGTTTTTCTGACCATGTCCACTTTTCTTTCTGCGAGTTTAATCACGTTTTCCTCCTGGCGTTTGCGGTAATCATCAATATCAAGAATAATGTTAAATTCGCCGTCCTGTTTGCTCCAGATTAGGCTTTTTAGAATGCTTTGGAGCGCCCCGATGTTTTCACCATGATGGCCAATTAAAAGGCTTGGTTCTTCGCTTTCTATATTGACGCGATAAGTATTTTCATCACGTTTCTCAATGCGAATTTTGCGGAAAGGTGTAGATAGTTTTTCCAAAAGTTCCTGAAGTGTTTCTTGAATTAGTGATTCCATGAAATTTATAAGTTATAAGTTATGTTCAGTTCGGAAATATTGTCTTCGCACACAGGGCCCCTACCCCGGCTGTGCTCAGCCAACATTTCCGAACTGAACACATTCTAATTTATACTTTTTAATTTTTTTCGATAACTTTCACGCTGGCTTTTTCTTTTTTGCTCTGGTTGTTTATAACTAATTGTTGGATAATTCCATAAAGGGTGGATGTGCCCCAATATAAGCCAACACCGGCTGGAACTCCGGCTGTAAATACGGCGATCATAATCGGCATTATGTAAGTCATGCTTCCATTAACCATGTCCATTTCATTCTTTTCTTTCTTGATTTCTTTTTGAACTTCTTTGTTTTTTACTTTTGGAGTGGCGGTTTTAACAATCGCCAATTTCATCTGCAAAAACTGTAGTACCCCAACTATTAATGGTAAAACGTAATAGTTTACTTTGGTAAGATCAAGAATATTCAAAAAATTTACCTGGATTGAATTGAATGAGAAGTTTTGCAGGCCATTGTACAGAAGATAGGCATTATCCGGGTTTAAGCCGTCACGAACCACATAAAAAAGCGCAATCAAGACCGGAATTTGAATAACCAGTGGCAAACAGCTGCCAAAAGGGTTAACTTTATGTTCTTTCCAGATGGCCATAGTTTCACGCGCAATGGCTTCCTGGTCATCTTTGTGCTTTTCACGAATATGTTTGAGTTTTGGTTGAACTTCCTGAAGCTTGCGTTGAGATTTAAGAGCTTTTTGGGAAGGGATTAACAGAATTGTTCTTATAATGATTGTCAGCAGAAGAATGGCTAAACCAAGGTCATTCCCCGGCATTGCTTTGATGATTAAAAAGAGCACGTTATAAACCGGTTGATAGAAGATTTTAGTCCAAAAAATGCTAAACCAGCCTTCCGGTTGAATTTGAAATTCAGGAGATTCAACGGTTTTTTGTTCAGTTTGATTGTTGGCGTCTTTTAAAGTTACAGTGGCACTGATTTTGTATCGGCCAAATTCTCTAAATAAGGAATGATTCCAGGAAGAGTAGGCGATTGTTGCTTTCCCGCCTGGGGCGATTTCTGTGTCGCTGCTGCCATCACATTTTATATCTGCGATTATAATTTTTGGAGTCCATTGATTGTTGGTATATTCCAAAACATTTAAAGGTTCCTGCGGACATTCATTTTTGATGATGGCGGTTTTGTCGGTATTATTGGTGATATTGGCCTCTACAATACTGCCAAGATCAAACTGATTTTTCATTTCTATGGCGATTTCTCCGGTTTTTACAGTTGGGGTCTGGTCTCCTTTACTAAAGAAGCTAAGAACGTAATTTAGCGCCAAGAAGATGACGAGTACTGTAAGAATGTCTTTTAAGAAGGTTTTTTTATTCATGGTGGATTTTTATGTTTTTGAAGAATTGAAAATTTCTTTGAGCGTTTGTTCGATTTCATTATAGCTAAGATCCAGAATCTTTTTGTTAGTAATGATAATGATGTCGTGCGGTTTTGCTAAAAGATGGTTTTGTAAACGTAAAGCTTCGTAGATTCTGCGGCGGATCAGGTTTCTTGTTACTGCCAGTGGGGCGGTTTTTGCGCTTATTACAACACAAAACCTACTTTTTAGTCCTGTCGTTGGCAGAAATTTCAGAGTGAAGGCTTTGCTCACCAATTTTTTCCCTTTTTTCAAAAGGTATTGGATGCTGTTGCGGGATAGACGTTGACTTTTCGGAATCATAAAAAGATCCGCTTAGACCCCTTTGTAGCGAACGTCGCTTACAGTAAGGCGATGACGACCCTTGGCGCGACGACGACTTATTACTTTGCGTCCGCCGGCGGTTGACATGCGGGTAAGAAATCCATGAGTTTTAGCGTGTTTGCTTCTTTTTAGCTTGGTAAGCATCGGGGTTCAATTAGTGATTATATGGGTGTGTTCAGTTTGAGGAATATTGTCTGGATACACAGGGCGCAACGGCGGATGTGTTCAGCCAACATTCCTCAAACTGAACACTGATTATTTACTAAGTTGTACTTATTTGTTTGGTCGGTTTCCCTAGTTTCGGCTGTGAGAGCATACCTTTCTTGTCTTTTTATGTCAAATTCAAGGTTTGCTTTAGTCCTAAAGTGTTATTTTTTAGCTGACCCAAAGGCTGCGTGGCCTCCAAACATTGCGCCAAAAAGGGCTCCAAAGCACATACCAAATATTGGGAAAATTCCACCGGCATCAGAAGGGGAACTAAATGTACCAGGAATTATTAGTGGGATTAAAGTGGAAAATCCGTAAATAACGATACCAAGAATAAATCCGGCGGCAATTCCTAAAATTGCTCCAATAAGAGTTTTAACTATAACGTTGATAAAAAGGTCGTTTTTCATGATGTAAGGTTAAGGAAATTTTTAAGGATATCTTTGCCGGCTGCGGTTCCAAAAGATTCCGGATGAAATTGTATACCAAAAATCGGGAATTTTCTATGTTGAATTCCCATGATGAGTTTTTCTTTTGTCCACGCGGTTATTTTTAAATCCGGTGGAAAATTTTGAGTCGATACTATAAGTGAATGATAACGCATGGCTATAAACGGATTTGGGATATTTTGAAAAATGCCAGGGTGCGCTGGTTCAACTGCGTCACGCACATGCTCAGCTGCTTGTCCATTTGCGTCGCGCGCATATTCAATCAAACTTGTTTTGCCGTGCATGATTTGTGGCGCATGTTCAATTTTGCCGCCAAAGGCGTGCGCAATGCCCTGATGTCCAAGGCAAACTCCCAGAATCGGGATTGTTGGTCCCAATTTTAAAATCACTTCTTCGCAAATGCCAAAATCATTTTTATTGGTCACGGTTCCGGGGCCCGGCGAAATAATAATATGTGATGGCCCAAGTTCTTTTATTTTTGCCAAGTCGAGTTTGTCATTTTTAAAAACTACCGGCTTGCCTTCAAGTTCCGCAACGTACTGGAAAAGGTTGTAAGTGAATGAATCGTAATTGTCGATTATGAGCGTTTTCATATTGCGGGAAAAACAATTTTATTGTATCTTTTTCAGGAAGAATTTTCACCACTTTCATCATGTCAATAAGAACACAGTATGAATTTCTTTTTGTCGGTAGGGACGAAGGTAGTTTTGTTGAGAATTACGCTTATGACCTTGGTGAAGGAGGCGAAAACAGTGGTAAGATTTTCATAAATCTCGAAATTCAGAATAACCTGGCCCAGGCGGAAACGATAGGGGAAGTTATTTTTGATACTGTGCGAAAAAGTTTTTATGCCGATTTGGAAAAAGATCCATATGGCCGTTTTGAAGAAGCTGTGAAATCTGTTAATAAAGCTCTTGATCAATTAAAAAAAGAAAGTCCTTCCAATTTTTTGGGGACTTTGAATGTGTTGGTTGTGGCAGTGGTTGGTGGAACTTTATATCTTACTCAATGTGGCGATGCCGAGGCTTATATGGTTCGTCGTCGTTTTTGCAGTATTGTGAGTGAAGGCTTGGCAGATTCGGAGTCAAAAGATTATTTTACCAATATTGCCAGTGGAACTCTTGAAGTTGGTGATTTTGTTTTGTTGAGCTCGACCAGGTTACTTAGATATTTAACTAAAACCGATTTAGGAAAAATCGCTTCCAATCGTAACTTAATTGCTTCACTTGGCGAACTTAAGGATTTTCTTTCAACCGAAGTTTTAGGCAGAATTGGTTTTGTTGGTATGTGTGCGGTCGAACAGGCTCCACAACTTTCTACTGAAGAAAAAGGCCAGGTCGTTGCTCATTTAAGAAAAGAGGAAGAGTTTGCGGAGGCTGGTGTTGATCGCAGAAAATCAATGAATGTGATGATTTCCGATTTTGGAAAACAGATCAAGTCTTTAGCCGGCGACCTTAAAGGTCGTTTAGGCCGCTTCAATTTTAATCGTTTGCCGGAAAGAGGACGTGTTGTGCATGGAGGTGAAACTGTTGGCTTGCAGAAAATGTTTTTAAGCAATTGGTCCAAAGATAAAATTATGGGTGCTTTGATTGTGATTGTTTTGGTCTTTACGGTTGGAGTTTGGTGGTTGCGTGGTAACGCTGAAGAACAGGACAAAATCAGCAAATTTAATGCGACTTTGAACATCGTTCAAGAGACAATTGCTTCCGCTGAAACAACCGGTCAATACGATAAAGATAAGGCCGGACAAATGTTGACCGATGCCGAACAAAAAGCTGTTGGCGTTTTGAATTCCGGATATAGCAGGTCCAGAGCAAATGAACTTTTAACCTCAATCAAACAGGAAAGAGATAAATTGGATGGTGTTACTCGTGTTCAGCCAAAAGTTGTGGTTGATTTAGCTATCAAACGCCAAAATGTAAGTGCTCTTGGATTGCTTGGGACAAAAGGGACTTTGTATGCTTATGAATATAATGCTCTTTATCCTATTTTGTTGGATAAGGTTCAGGATCCTTTTACAATTGACGATACCGATAGTGTTGTAAGCGCTACGGTTTATAGTGATAAGGATTCTTTGCTTTTCTTTACCAAGGAAGGTCGCGTTTTGGAATATAAAGACAATCATATTTCTTCTTTAACTGCGGCTGAAGGGGCTTATCATAAAGGAAATGTGGTGCAGGCTTATGGGAATAGAATTTATATTTTGGATCCCGCCAATAATCAAATTTGGAAATATGCCCGTACGCGTGATCAATTTGATACTGCCGAAAAATACAATGTTGATGGTGATCTAAAGCAAGGTATTTCTTTTGCGATTGATAGTGATGTTTATGTTTTGAATACTGATGGAACATTGCTCAAACTTGCCCGTGGCAATAATCAGAAGTTGGTAATTAAAAAACCGCCAATTAATCCGTTAACCGCTCCGACAAAAGTTTTGACCAGCGCGGATATGAATCAGCTTTTTGTTTTGGAACCTTCAACTCATAGAGTGATGTCGTATTATAAGGATCCTAATACCGGAAGTTTGGTTTATGCCCAGCAGTATCTTTTTGACAGTATCGACAATGTTCGTGACTTTTATGTTGATACAACGGCGAAAAAGCTATACTTGTTGGATGCAAGCAAAGTTTATCAGTTTGATTTGTAATTAGATCGTGTGGCTTTTTGGAACTCGTGGGTCTTTGAATTCGGTATTTGGGCCTTGTTCCACTTTGATTCCACTGGTTTTTAGGATATCAAAATTTGGCAAAACGTCCGGATAACCTTCCTGATAAACAACACGTTTGATGCCGGCAACTGCCAACATGCTCGAACAAATTCGGCATGGGTGTTTGCTGACGTAAGCGGTTGCCCCTTTTACCGAAATTCCTTTTTGTGCCGCAATGGAAAGGGCCCATTGTTCGGCGCAAATTCCATAACAGATTTCGCGCTTGGTGCCGGAAGGGATTTTTAAGATGTTACGAATGCAGCCGATTTTGGAGCAGGGATACCCTTTCATCCAGTCATTTGTGTGTTTAACCAGTACTTTGCCGTTTTTTACGATCATGCAGGCAATTTGGGCACGCAAGCAGAGTGCTTTTGGTTCGATTTTATCGAGTTGTTGAAGGAATTTGTAATCGGTTTTAGTTATCACAATTAGAAATTATAAATTATAAATTGTGGATTGAATTATAAAATTATAATTTTGAATTTATAATTGAGTTTCCACCAGCCAAGGATACGCTTTTTGAACTTCTGTCACCAGGGTTTCCGGTTTGAAAATTCCAAGTTCGGTAATAATTCCTGTGACGATATCCGGATTTACTATTTCGAAAGCGGGATTTTTGATGGTTACGCCCGGTGGGGGATTATCCCAGACTTCTTTTGAGTCGCGTTCTTCAATAATTTCTTCCGCGCCGTTAATTGTTTCCGGATCAAACTTCCAGGAATTGGTGCAGGAATAGGCAGGAACATTATTTTGATGGGCATAATCGGCGATCATGGCTGTACCGATTTTATTGTAAATTTTGCCTTCGGCGCTGACCGCGTCACAACCGAATAAAAATAGATCGGCTTTTTTCATGAAGTTGCGGGCTGCGCTATCCACAAAATGCACAACCGGAATTCCCAGCTTGGCAATGTTTTGAGCGGTAATGCGTCCCTGGAATTTTGGTCTGGTTTCGGTGTTGTAGACGGTGAATTTTTTGCCTTGTTTGAGCGCTTCGGCCAAAATGTCTTCAACTGTGGAAGAATGGCAATGTGTAAAAATAATCATGCCATTTTGGATTTTTTTTGCGCCAAATTCAGCAATTTTCTTTTTGGATTCTGAAAAATAATTTATGACAAAATTGGTCACATCCGGATTTTGTTGATAGTTTTGCAAACAGTAACGGAGCGCGTTTCTAAGCGCCGGTTCGGTGGCGCGGGTGGTGGCGAGTTCTTGGTAGGATTGTTGAAGGATGGCGGCGCGGGTGGCGGACGGTGTGCTTTGGTTAGCGGCTGTGGCGGTGTGATCTGGCTCTGACATGTTTTTAGTTTCCTCTAATTTGAGCGCAAAAGCTTGTACCGCCGCGACGGCGATTTTTTCCGCTCCCTGTATTTGAAGCGATTTGATGCCTTCAATGATTTCTTGATAGGTCATGAGAATTTATTTAATCGTATAAACGGCGTTGGCATCCACGTATTCAAGTGTGTTGGCCAGGCGTTCTTTGTTTTCGGCATACAGAGTGAAGAGCGCGTCGCCTTTTTTAACCGTGTCACTGATTTTTTTGTGGATGAAAAGGCCGGCTCCCACATTGATTGGAGCTCCGGCAAGACGGGCATAACGGGAAATAAGTTTATTATTGATTGCGGTGATTTTTCCGGATTTTGTGGCT
>JBAZYK010000017.1:0-15883 GCA_041659405.1 Candidatus Altimarinota bacterium | reverse complement strand
TGCTTGGAGGCCTCAAAAAGCTCTATGAAATGACCGCTGAACCACCACTTGACTTAAAAGTTATTTTTGCAGACTCCTAAGCCATTATTTCGGCTTTTGTTCCTTGAAATCTTGGAAAGGGGTGCTGATCATGGCCTTAAGATTGGCTGGTGATGATTCCTCCGCCCAGAACTTTTTCACCTTCATAAAAAACAACGGACTGGCCCGGGGTGATGGCGGCTTGTGGTCGTTCCAGTTCAACCTGTGCAATCAAATTTTGTGGATTTTTTTTGTCTGGAATGAAGGTTACTTTGGCAGGGCTAAGTTCCGCGTGATAGCGAATGCGCGCGGTAATTCCTGTGACTTCTGCTGGATTTGCTACTGATTCTGTTGAATTTGCCCCTGCGGCAATTGGCTTGGCGCCGACAATAATTGGCCCGTTAGCAACCGGAGGGACTCCCGCAATAAAGGTTAAATTTTCCGCCTGGAATTTATTTTGAAAAAGTTCCTCACGTTTTCCAACAACTAAAGCATTATTTTCTTTATCAATTTTCACCACGTACCAGCCATCCTGATCTTCGAAACCTTTAACTCCGCCAATTCCAAGGCCTTTTCTTTGACCAATGGTATAAAGCGGCAAGCCCTGATGCGTGCCAATTTTTTGGCCTGCTGTTGTGACAATCGGCCCCGATTCAAATTGCTGTTTTTGCAGATAGCGCTTTAAAAAATCGCCATGCTGACGTTCCGGAAAAAAACAAAGATTCTGACTTTCTTTTTGTTTATTAATTTCTTCAATTCCATATTTTTTGGCTAGCTCACGTACTTCCGGCTTGGTGTAGTCACCCAGCGGAAAAAGAATATGCTTCAGTTTTTCCTGAGTCAAAACATACAAAAAATAACTCTGATCTTTTTTTTGATCCTTGGCTGTCCAAAGTTCGTATTTTTCGCCGCCGTTTTCGGCATTTTGATCTTTGGTTGTCCAAAGTTCGTGGTGCTCGCTCCCAGGATTATTTTTGCGGCTATCGCCGCTTTTAACCGTTACCTTGCGGGCATAATGGCCTGTGGCAACATAATCGGCGCCAAGTTCCTGCATCTTCTTTAAAAATAATCCAAACTTAATGTTGCGATTGCATTCCACACAAGGGTTTGGCGTGATCCCCCTGCTATATCCATCAACAAAAAAATCAACAACATGGGTTTTAAAAGGCTCCTCAAAATTCACAACGTAAAAAGGAATTCCCAAACGATGGGTCATGCTGCGCGCGCGGGAAAGCCCTTCCAGCGTGCAACATTTGTTTTGCGGAAATTTCTCCGAATCCTCTGCACTAAAAACGGTTGGATCTGTCCAAAAATGCATGTGTATGCCAATAACATCATATCCCTGATCTTTTAAAAGGCATGCAGTTACAGAAGAATCCACTCCTCCCGACATTCCAACTAATACTTTTCCTTTTTTCATAAACGTATTCTTAATTTGTGGCTTTCTGCTAATGAAATAATTTGACACCACCAATTTCTTATGCCATACTTTACACACTATCGCAAGCTTATTATGACGCCGAAAGAAGCCTACATTGCGACTCTTTGCAAAGATAATGGAATAGATCTGGAAGCGATTATACATGATATTAACCGCTATATTCCAAGTTTTAACGAACGCAAATTTCGGGAAGCTTTTGCGTTTGCGGCAAATGCGCATGAAGGACAGTTCAGAAAAGAAAATAAACCTTATATTGTCCATCCGGTGGAGGCGACCAAAATTTTAATTTCGATGCATGCGGATGAGGATACCCTGATTGCGGCTTTGATGCATGATGTGCCGGAAGACACCAAATATACTATCGAACAAATTGAAGCAAAGTTTGGGAAAAAGGTGGCGTTTTTGGTTGAAGGAGTAACAAAATTATCCAAGGTGCATTTTAGAAATGATATGGAGGAACGCCAAATTGAATCTTTGAAAAAACTTTTTATTCATTCCGCGGAAGATCCACGAATTATTTTGATTAAATTGGCGGATCGTCTTCATAATATGAGAACGTTGCAATATGTAAACAAAGAGGAAAAACAGCTTCGTATAGCGCGTGAAACGCTGGAAATTTTTGTGCCGATTGCCAATCTTTTGGGCATTGAAGAAATGAAGGCCGAACTTGAAGATCTTTGTTTTCACTTTTTGCATCGTGATGAATATGAAAGTATTGCTGACCGCATGAAGCGCAACAGATTCAAGAATAAACATGTAATTGAATCGACAATTCAGATGGTCCAAAAGAAGCTTGATGAAGCGCGGGTTAAGGCTTCTGTTTATGGCCGCCAAAAAAATCTTTATGGAATTTATAAAAAAACTATTTCCCAGGGAAAAAGACCGGATGAGTTGGATGATTTGATCGCGCTTAGAATTATGGTGGAAGACCGCGATGACTGCTATAAAGTTCTTGGGCTGATTCATTCCTTATTTAAGCCAAAATCCAGCAAGTTTAAGGATTACATTTCTGTGCCAAAAGTGAATGGTTATCAAAGTTTGCATACCACTGTTTTTGGTTTAAATGGAATTGTGACTGAGTTTCAGATCCGCACTTTTCAAATGCATCTTGAGGCGGAATATGGCATTGCTTCGCATTATTTTTACGATGAAGATAAGAATAAAGTACATCATCTGGAAAAAGATCGCCGCGCCTATTGGGCGGAAAAAATCCTGCTGATGCAAAAAGAGCAGGTGGCCAATAATGCCTTTATGGAAGACCTTAAACTGGATATTTTCCAGGATCGAATTTTTGTTTTTACGCCGCATGGTGATCCGGTTGATCTGCCAAAAGGAGCAACCTGCATTGATTTTGCCTATAATATTCATACCGAGGTTGGGCACAGGGCCTTAAAAGCTGATGTGAATGGGGAAATTGTCCCGTTAACTTCCGCTTTAAATACCGGTGATACCGTGCGCATTATTACTTCAGACAGGCCACAAGCGCCAAATCGCGATTGGCTTAATTTTGCCAAAACCAATATTGCCAGACACAGAATTCGTGAATATTTAAA
This sequence comes from Candidatus Altimarinota bacterium, assembly GCA_041659405.1. Taxonomy (GTDB): domain Bacteria; phylum Patescibacteriota; class Gracilibacteria; order UBA1369; family UBA1369; genus JBAZYK01. The sequence goes on along the minus strand of JBAZYK010000017.1, from coordinate 12,871 downwards.
ACAGGAAACCAAAGAAGCAAAAATTAAAACCGGGCAATCGCTTTTACAAAAAGAATTTGATCGTGCGGGAATTGGTCTGGTTAGAAATATTTCCGCGCGCAAGTTACAGCAATTTACCAGTGCTTATCCCAGCATTAAGGCACGTAATTTTGATGATATTTTGATAGTGGTTGGTGACGGAACTTTAACGGCGATGGAGGCTTATCGGGCTTTGTTCCCGGGGAAAATCCCGACAAAAAAACTGAAGATGGCAAAGGAAAAAAGTAAGCAGCCTACGTCTATTAAAATCGTCAGCCAAAATCGAAATGGGCAACTGGAAAAATATCTACAGGTGATGAATGAGCTGGGAATTCAGTGTGTAAAATCAAAAACTTATGTTTCTTTTTTGACCGGCAAACTGATCTGCAGAATGACCATAATGGTTAAGGATTTTCAGCAATTATCGGAATTTTGTGAGCAGATAGAACATTTGGAAGATGTGATCCGCGCCGAGCGCCTTTTCTTTAGAAGAAAGCTGCGTTTTATAGTGTTGAGTTTTGTTTCTTTTGCTATCTGGTGCGCGCATCCTTACATTCTTTATCTGGTCACAACGGGGTGGTTTACCACGCACACGCTGATATCGAATGTCTTTATTTATTTGAGCCTTTTCATGCTCTTTTCCATGGTTTATTCGCTGAAGCGTCTAACAAAAGTTGGCTTTCCGGAATTCCGTGAAACAAAAGCGTATTGGGCGGTAACTTTTTTGTTAAATCTTTTTGCACTTGGAACTTTTTTGGCAGAGATTTTTTATTTTCAATTGGAGTTTAATTGGGTGCTGGGCTTTGCGGTAGTCCTGATGATTCTGGCCTATCTGACAACAGAATATTTTGAGTCTCATCGGAGGATCAGGGGGTGACAGGGGGGAGCGTGAGCGAAGCCCCAAATGGGTACGGGCGGGCAGGGGGTGAGCGAAGCCCCAAATTTATTCAGTCGGTGCGGGGCAGGTCGCGGGGCGGGGCGTTTTTTCGTGCGCCCTTGTTTGTTCACGGGCGGGCAAGGCGCAGGCAGCCTCGTTTTTCGTGCACCCACCCTGGCCACAAAGCGTCAGCTTTGGCCTGAGATCGGCGCCAGCCTGAATCCGTTTACGACCTGATCGACCTGAAACTTTGGTTCGTTTTCATCTGCTGTAAGCCTTAATCCCCAAAATTTTGGATTGAATTCTTCGTTTTTTATGAGTCCTAAATGTGCAAGTCTTTCGTGATTTTTGCAGAGTGAAACAATGAATTCCGGATCGTGATTTGGGACGAGTTTGAATCTTCTGGTGTGATGATCAATGTTGGCGGGTTGTTTGCAGCCAGGAAATCCGCACATCTCTCGATAAATTTGATTGATGTATCGCTGCACATGGGCCGGAATAGGCCGCGTTGATTTTTGTGGCAAAGATTTTTGGATTTCTTCTTTGGTGAGGGTTGGCTTTGCGTGCGTCTTTTTCGGCTTGCTCTCCACTTTTGCGCATGCACGTTCTCCCATTTCCCCAACTGTATTTTTCACATCTTGAACCGCTGCCCCTTTTGCGCTTTGCTTAGCCGTGTTAGCGCTTGAAGCTTTTTGCTCTGCGCACATAGACTCTTCCCTACTGCATACATGCTCGCTCGCACCTTGCACCGCAACTTTTTGTGCGCACACATGTGCCTGCGCTTGCACTGCGATTTTCAAAAACTCCTGCATGACTTCGTTCCAGTCCACAGGTTGTTTCCGTTCTTTTTCCAGTTTGAATTTGAAAAGTCGCATTTGTTTTTCAATATCGGTCGTGACTTTGAATGACATATTATTGCGTTGTTGCGATTCAGCTCGCCCATCGTCATTTTCCAAAAATCCTGTTTCCTGATTCATGAAAAGTCCCCCGGGGGACTTTCCCAAAATTGCCGATTCTTCTCTTCCTGAAGCCGAAATTTCTGGATTACCGAAATCGATACTGGATTGTTTTTCGATTCTGGCAATGGTCGCATTTCTCGAATTATTCTCGTCTTTTCCACGTTCCGCGCTTCCCGATTCCCGCTCCGCGCTCCATGCGCTACCGTCAACACCGTCGCGCACTTCCGTCCCTTTCGCACTTTCAATTTTCTGCAGATCCAGCTGTTTTTGCACTGCAGCTTCCTGCCTCTTCATCTCCTGTACAAACGTTTCAAGTGTTGATTTGCTCATACTTTCGACCTTTTCTTTCCAAAATTCTTGAGTTTCAACTGTTGCGACATTACTGATCACACTCAGTTTGCTCCAGCCCTGCTCAACAATTAAAGCCAGCAATAATGGCTTATCCTGCAACTTTTCGCTCACTTTCAAAACTTTTAAAACCGCTTTTTTTGAAAGCCCACCAACAACGGCCGCATAATGGCAAATTGTCTGAAATTTATGTTCTAAAAACAATTTTCTTTTGTTGATTTCAGGCAAAAACGCGGCAAATTCTTTTTGCGCTTTTCGACTTTGCGCGCCAAACCGCTGCGCCATCTGATGCAGTTCTTTATTTGGAAGTTTTTCGATTTCGGCCGGAGTGAGAAAGTGCGTGCCGGTCATTTTTAAAAAGTTTGCTGTGCCAGTTTGGGAAGATTTTTCTGTGGCAGCCCTTGAAAATTTTTCAGTTTGAATCATATCGCGCAATGTTAAGTAATAATTTTATTTTTCCTGTGATTTTTTTGATAATTTTGTAGATATTTTGAAATTTCGTGCGTGATTTTTCTGGAAACCAATCAGCAAAACCGGCAATAACCGATATTCAAATTCTCTCTCTAACATGCCAGAAAATCCATGCAAAATCTTAAAATTCTGATGACTAAAATGCCGAATATTTTATAGGTGAGTATACGCTCACCTCAAAAGCGATTGGTATGTAAAATGCCCCGGATTTACCAACAACCATGCTGACAAATTCCGCACAAAAATTCGGTCAGGCCAAAGTAAAACTAAATTCCGGAATGAAAAAGTTATTCTTGAAAATTGATTGCAGGTGCACGCGGATTTTCGTCCAAAATTTGACTCGCGTTTTTTATTCGTGTTAGCTTTAGATGATTCCCCCTTCAAATTGCTTATGATATTTTCGTGTGATCCCCAAAATGGTGGTCATATTGAAGAAAATCAGGCTCCAATTTATCGCTGTAGCGAGCGCTTTTCGGCTGAGTATTTTGCAGACCGACCGACCGCTGTGGTTTCTGATTGCACCAAAACTTTCAAAAATTCTGTTAAAAATTGTCTAAATTTTGATTCAGCATCTTCTTCCGAGCGCAGTTTTTCACGCGAGTTTATGGAGGAGGCCTGGGCGATAATGCACTTTGCGCAAACCCGCGGACTCCGATTTGTCATGCCTGCTCCGTCCGTTTTGGACGACATCAAAAAATTCAAATTATATCACCAGGAACCGCTTGGAGATGAGGAAAAGGCGGCAATCGACGAACAAACCGAAATTGCGAAAATCGATAATTTTTATTTATGTTTTAACGATGCGGGAAATTTGCAGGAGCTGACACGAATTCTGAACTCCATTAAATATTTTCCCGGTATCGATGAAGTTTTAAATCCACTTGTGGATTTTTTGGCAAAGATTTCGGAGGATATTTCGGATGGTGGCGATCTGAAAGAGCTTTGGCGGGCCTGCGAAAATGTGAAAAGTTTTTTGCATTACGCGATTCAGGGAAAAGCGGAAATGTATCATGGAGGACGATTTTCCGCGGAATTGACTGCCGATTTTTGTGGATTTGTAGACGAAAAAGGGCGACCGCAAGTTGAACTAGTTTTCACAAATGAAGATGGCTCGCCGGTGACAATTATTGATCTGGGCTGCGGCGATGGCGACTGGCTGACGACTTTGGCGAGGGAGAAAAGGAGGAGGGAGAGGGGTGGGATGATTTCAAAATTCACTTTAGATTTATATGAAAAATTAGGGATATTAAAAAATAAATTAGATCCGGTTAATTTAAATAAATTTAATGCGAGAATTGTTGAATTATTTAAATTAACTGGAATGAATGTAGCCATTGACCATGAAATGCCCGATCCCCACCTAATCGGCGTTGACCTCTCTTCCCCCGCATTAAAGCGCCTGCGGCATCCTGCTAGTGGGATTTCTGCGGTGTTCGCGGACATTTGCAGTCCTGAATTAACTCAAAAACCTCCTTTGAAGAAAGCCACGGCGGGCCTGGTTGGGACAACTTTGACCACTGATCGAGTGGAAGATCCCAGTCAGCTTTTTGCAAATATTGCTGATCTTTTGGAAGCCGACGGGCGTTTTTTTATTGCGACCAAGGGCATCATCGACCCGAAAACTGACGGAAAAGGTGCCGAAAATCCCATTCATTACAGCTCAAAGCTTGATCTAAAAAGTGAGTCCCCCATTGGCACAGCCGAAAAACTGATCGAAGCATTAAAAAAGCATGGACTTGAAGTCGACGGCCTTTCTTTAGTCCCCTATCACGTGATTTCGCTTGATGGCCCGCAAGATTTTTCGCTTTTGGTGGTGATTGGAAAGAAAAAACAATCTTCTTAGAATCCCACACCATTGATGCTCATCATTAATAATCCGAAGGCGATATACATCATCCACAATATGCCTATTATGAAAAATATTTTGACGAAGTTTTTCATGAATGGCGATTTGATCTGTTTATAGGCTTCATACAGGTCGCGTGGCCCTAAAGTGCTCTGAATATGCGGTGTTGAAGTATTTTGTGGGACTGCGGATGCATTTGTAGTTGAAACGGAATGAGTTTCATTAAGTTCATTAAGGTGCGAGTAATTTTTAAGAGCATCAAGAAGTTGGGCACTTTTTTTGCCTTTCCACAGAGCAGGCATTAACCAAATTTTATTGTTAATGTCATAGAGTTTTATTGTTTCCATAATGCCTAGAAAGCTCTCTTTTTTGTAGCCAATCATATTTTTGGATCCATAATATTTCACAAGTTTACTTTTCATGGCAGGGCTGACAGTAATTTGCCCAGTAGTTTCATCGATTTCGATCATGTAGGACCTGTTTAACTCAATTCCTAGAAACACAATAATCAAAAGAAACATCATAATAACCCTGATTGCTGCAGGCATCAAATCATCAAACATTTTAGAAGTTATGATTACGCCAAAAAAGTTGTAACTTTTGCCATTCAAAGTAGCGATTGATAATTGTGAAAATACGGTAAGAAGCACAAATGAAATGGAAATTACTTTTACGATTGTGCTTCCTGCGTAGTACAAGAATCTGTTTGTGGTGAAGATGGTCATAAAAATGGTTTATGCCCGCAGGCGCAGCGGTTGGGCGCTGTTATATTTGGAATAATTCCTTATGCTTTTTTGTGATAAGAAAAAACGGCAAAGCAAGGATAGTAAAACCCACTAAAGCCACAAGCAAAGCTCCTATGTACGCTTGTGCGGGCGGTGCTTTTTTGGCAAGCAAGTAAATTCCCATTGATGATTTGCTCGCCAAATATACCATATCCAACGCTACGGCAATGTAATAATTTCTTTTACTTGTTGGTTTTAATTTGAATAGACTCATTGCCGTTTTTTCGGTAAATAAGAATAGGATTAAAGCAATGACAGCTAAAACTGCCAATAATCCGCCGAATAAAAAGGCTGACATACCAGATAATAGGACGTCAACCCCTATTCCGAGCCCAATAAAGAGCAATAATCCCGCCATTATTTTAATGCCAATTGGCGCTTTATTATTTTGTAATTGCGTTGTCGGCGTTGGATTTTGAGCTTGTTCCATATTAAAAAAATTAAAATTTATTGTTTTTATTATATCACGCAATTAATATCCTGCGCCACCCTGCTAGTGGGATTTCTGCGGTGCTTGCAGTCCTGAATTAACTCAAAAACCTCCTTTGAAAAAGGCTATGGCGGGCCTGGTTGGGACAACTTTAACCACTGATCGAGTGGAAGATCCCGATCAGCTTTTTGCGAATATTGCTGATCTTTTGGAGGCCGACGGGCGTTTTTTTATTGCAACCAAGGGCATCATCGACCCGAAAACTGACGGAAAAGGTGCCGAAAAGCCCATTCATTACAGCTCAAAGCTTGATCTTAAAAGTGATTCGCCAATTGGCACAGTCGAAAAACTGATCGAAGCATTAAAAAAGCATGGACTTGAAGTCGACGGCCTTTCTTTGGTGCCCTATCACGTGATTTCGCTTGATGGCCCGCAAGATTTTTCGCTTTTAGTGGTGGTGGGGAAGAAGCGCAAGTAAAATGTTTTGGCGCCGTTAGGAATTGTTATTTTGTTTGTTCGATCAAGTATCCATCAATATCAAAGATGTCTAGAGATAAACATTTTTTCAAATACAAGGGATGGTGTGGATGTCCTTCTTTTGATCTTTTTCCTATCGTAAACCATTTTGCATTATTGGATGGAATAACTTGGTTAATTTCTTGAAGGCAGGTTGTTAAATAGGGACGAATTTTAATGGAAGTGCCCCATGCAGCCCATATATCATGCTGTGTATTTGAAAAAAGATTTTTAAGCTCTTCAATGTTTTTTTTATGTGTTTCTGAATTTAATTGTTTATCCAGATTTTTTGGCTCTGTTGCTCTCTGAGGATAAATATTTATCATAATCCATGAATCATAGCCCAAAGATAATGCTCTGTTTTTAACAGTCCTTAGCGTGTTGTCGAGCTTACTTGGTGTAGCAGTACTTGGGTTTATGCCAATGCAAATAAGAGGATGGAGACCTTTTTCGCCAAGTATAAATCTGTTTTTATTATCGGAACTATTGCTATACAACCAGTCACTCATGTTTATGTGAAAAAATAATTAGTCCTAACGGCCTGGTATAGGCGATGTTTTTCCGTTTGGGGCGAAGTACAGAGGGGAATTAAGGGGATGAATGCCCGATTAAAACGCCTTATTGTTCTTTTTCTTTTAAATACGTGAGCACATGCGACCAATCTGGAAATTGTTCAGATCCAAACAGTATTAATTGACCTTCGAATTCTTTGGCACCATTTTTTTCTCTATCATCAATTAAATAATCGCCACGAAGTAGGTTTTTATGGTGTGCAAGAATTAATCTTTTGTAAGCTTCATCATGAAGATATTTATGCACCCACTCGAGTTTGTGTTGCCACGCCGATGGGTTTTTCCATGGTGCTGTAGATAAAATGTATGTATCAAATAAAGTAGACAGCTTTTTATAGGCCTCAATAGCGCCCGGCATAGGATCCATTAAATCAAAAATGCCCGGAACCTCATCGAGTCTGTCGTTATATTCATGTTTAAGATCATCGCTAATTTTTGCAATCCCCGAGGAGAAGTCTACGAGCACATTATCCATGTCTATATATAGAATTTTTTTATTCATAAATTTATTGTTATTCTGAAATTTTTGGCATTTCGCCAAGTTCTAATTGTTGATAGTTTTGTCGGTATCGGAAAGCTCTGCAAACTTAGCTGCCATTGTAGGATTGCCGCGCGTTAGTCTTTTGATTGTCAAATCTTCTGCTTTATTATTAGCGAGACGAAGGTTATTTTCAGACGACAGGAGGTCATCTTTGGTTTTCTGAAGATGGTCGATGGTTTTATCTATTTCTTCGATGGCAGTTTTGAATTTACGACTGGCGAGATCATAATTTTTAGCAAAACCATCTTTAAACTCATTAATATTTTCCTCAAAGTTGGTGATGTCGACATTCTGGCTCCTTACCAAGGCAAGCTCAGTTTTGTATTTAAGTGAGTTCGTAGCAGCGTTGCGTAGCAGGGTTATAATTGGGATGAAAAATTGTGGGCGAACTACATACATTTTGGGATATTTATGGGAGACGTCGACGATGCCGGTGTTATAAAGCTCATTTTCGGCTTCCAGAAGCGTAACAAGGACAGCGTACTCACATTTTTTCTCTACACGGTCTTTATCAAGCTCGCGTAAAAAATCTTCGTTCCTATGCTTTGTAGAGGTCTCATCACCCTCATTTTTCATTTCAAACATGATAGAAATGACTTCATTGCCAGCTCCATCGGTTTCGCGATAAATATAATCCCCCTTGCTACCAGTTTTCGTATCGTTGTCTTTTTCAAAATATGCATTTTGGAAACCAGTTGGACGAAGTTTGTTAAATTCGGTCTCGCAGTGCTGTTCGAGTGTTTCGCCTATCATTTTTGTTGAGAGTTTGACCTTCATGTCTTTGCGAAGAGCAATTTCCTCATCTTTCATCTTGATAATGTCGTCCTTGCTCTTGAGTTCAGTGGAAAACTTCTCATTTAATGACTTCTCAAGTAATTGCTTCTCGGTCTCTTTGCTTTTCAGCTCGCCGGCAAGTTTGTCACGCTCTTTCTCAATTTTATTGACCGCTTCGGTGACGGCAAGTTTTTTCTCAAGCTCTACATTATTGAATTTTGATTTCATTTCGGCTAGTTCGGATTCTTTCCTTGCATCAAGCTCAGCCAGTTCATGGTCCTTTTTAGCCTTTAGCTCAACTAATTCAGTCTCCTTCTTTGCAATATCCTTTTGCAATGTATTTGTAATATTAGCCTCGGCGAGTTTTATAGCATTTTCTTTTTCTTTTTTTGCCATGTCTAATCGCTCATGCAGTTCTTTTTCAAACTCATGATCACGCACTTGCTTAAGTATGTCTGCGAATCCCGCCTCATCGACTTTGAAGGCTTTTTCACAATATGGGCATATAATTTCGTTCATATTAATTTTTTAATTTTGTTATAACTTTCCGCCTGAAATATCGAAAAATCTTTCAAAGAAGCTTGTCAATTTACTTAGCACGCTTTCGCGTTTTTGGGTGCGCTCGCCAGTCGGAGAAAAGCGAGAAACAGGTGGTAAAACTTTGGTTATTGCCGTGCCAGTCGTTGCCACGCTTCCATCACGAAAAGAATTTCGTACAAACGCATACGTTGCATCGTGATCCAGACCTTCATTATCAATAATCTTTTCGAGCTCCTCAATCTTTTTCTTATCCACAAATTTCTGCCAATCATCATCAACTACTGAGTGGATATCAAGTGAAGTGATAAACTGATTGATGAGATCCTTTTTGTTTCGTAGTTCAACACTTGAATCAATCGCTTTATTGATATCAACCAAAATCTCGCGATTCTTATTGTGATCTTCGTGGTATCTTTTGATGAGCCCCAATACAAAATCAATATTTATTTCTACCTGCTTGATAAGCTCCATTTCAAACACCAAGTCATCGTTAATATTTTCTTGATCAACCTCTGTGCCCTTACGAAGTTCGTTGTAGAGGTCGATGTATGCACTGTGATAATCTTGCACATCACGTTCAGTTAAAATCTCATTGCTGGCAAATTCGTCAAAAGTTGTCAGAATATTTCGCACGCGCAAAATCCCGCCATAAAGCTTGATAAAATCTTTCTGATTTTGCTCGCCTATAATTCGCTGTCCAGCAGGAAATTTTTCCAAGAGCTCCGCTACCATGCTTGCGTACCCGCGTACTTCCTTTTCACCGTCTTTGTAACCGTTGTAATACTCTTCGTATGCTTTGAGAAGCACGACACCGCCTGCTTCTTTATCCCCAAAAAGAGCGATGGATTCATTGGTCGCTTTCTCTAGGTTACGGAAGCAAACAATGTTTCCAAAAGTTTTTACGCTATTCAAAATACGATTGGTTCGCGAAAATGCCTGTAAGAGTCCATGCAATCTCAGGTTTTTATCCACCCAAAGCGTATTCAGCGTTGTAGCGTCAAAGCCAGTCAAAAACATATTGACCACAATCAGAACATCAATCTCACGATTTTTCACTCTTAAACTCACATCTTTATAATAATTTTGAAACCTATCAGATGAAGTATCAAAGGATGTACCAAACATTGCATTGTAATCGATGATTGCACTATCAAGAAAATCACGGGAACTCACATCAAGCCCGCTTGTGTCCTCGGAGTTTTCATCGATCATTCCATCGGCATCTTCATCGTTTACGCTAAAGCTATAAATTGTTGCTACTTTGAGTTGTTTATCACTTGGCGCACCCTCAAGTTGTTTTTTGAACTCTGCATAATACTTCTTCGCCACATCAATAGATGAAACTGCAAAAATAGAATTAAAGCCCGCCAATCTTCTATCTTTCAGTTTATAAAAACTATTACGCTTGGTCTTTTGGTCAAAATGCTCGCGAATATAGCCCACGATATTAGCCAGTCTTTCCGGTGAAGCCAGCACCGCCTCACGGTCAATATCTCGCACCTGTGCGTCTTCAATATTCTCCGCTTCTCGAACAGTAGAAACATAATCAACCTTAAACGGCAAAACATTTTTGTCAGCAATTGCGTTCACGATAGTGTAAGTATGCAATTTTTCACCAAAAGCTTGCTCGGTCGTTTTCAAGTCCGGCCGTCCACCGGCAGGCGCATTCATGGCAAAAATCGGCGTACCGGTAAAACCAAACAGATTGTAATTCTTGAATGTTTTGGTAATAGCGGCGTGCATATCGCCAAACTGTGAACGATGACACTCATCAAAAATCAACACCACATGCCCATCAAAAATAGTATGCCCGGAATTGCGGCTAATGAAACGATCGAGCTTCTGGATAGTGGTAATGATAATTCGCGCGTTCGGATTTTCCAGTTGTTTCTTCAAAATCGCCGTACTGGTATTACTATTTGCAGCGCCTTTTTCAAACTTGTCATATTCTCGCATCGTCTGATAATCCAAGTCCTTGCGATCAACCACAAACACCACTTTATCCACATACGCCAACTTACTCACGAGCTGGGCGGTTTTGAAACTGGTTAAAGTTTTTCCCGATCCGGTCGTGTGCCAAATGTACCCACCAGCCTCAACTGTGCCGAGTTTCTTGTAGTTGGTGCTGACTTCAATGCGATTGAGTATTCTCTCCGTCGCCACTATCTGATACGGTCGCATTACTAAAAGTTGATGATCTGTAGTGAACACGCAGTACTTGGTCAAGATATTCAAAAGCGCGTGCTTGGCAAAAAAAGTCTTCCCAAAATCCATCAAATCCGTAATCGGTCGGTTAGTAGCATCTGCCCACCAGCTGGTAAATTCAAAACTGTTGCTCGAGCGTTTGCCTTTTTTCACTGCACCTTCACCAGCTTCTTTAATGTGCTCGCAACGGACGGTGTTGCTGTAATACTTGGTATGTGTACCATTGGAAATAATAAACAACTGCACATATTCAAAAAGCCCCGACGCAGCCCAAAAGCTTTCTCGGCTGTAACGGTTGATCTGATTGAATGCCTCGGCAATAGCCACTCCACGGCGCTTGAGCTCGATATGCACCAAAGGCAACCCGTTCACCAGCACCGTCACGTCATAGCGATTGGCACGCTGACCGTCCTCGGTGGTATATTGATTGATCACCTGTAAACTATTGTCGTGAATGTTGTCCTTTTTTATGAGGTACACATTCTTGGTCGTGCCATCTTCGCGCATCAGGTTTTTGATATGGTCTTCTTGAATGGTGGCGGTCTTTTCGGCAATGCTTTGGTTTGGATTGGCAAGCTCACTGGCAAAAAACCGTTCCCATTCACTATCGGTAAAAGTAAAATCATTGAGTTTCTCCAGTTGCTTGCGCAAATTCAATACCAAATCAGCTTCGGATGTGATGGGCAGATATTCATACGCTTGCGTCTCAAGTTGTTTGATAAAAGCCCTCTCCAAATCCGCCTCACTTTGATAATTAGCGACACGCTTGCTGTCTGGAATGTATTCTCCAACAACGGTGCTTTGAGAATTTTCAGCAACTAAATTGTATTTATTATTTGGCATATTCATTGAAAGTTAAAAGCTTCCCTCGGTAGTATTCATACTGCTGTCTACGAGCCGAGAGTTCGGCCGGTAGACCTATTGAGATGTCGTTCACGAGGGCATCAAATTTATCTAAAATTGAAACGATTCGTTCTTGTTCGGAGATGGAGGGAACGTGAATAGGGATTTGTTTTATACTAGCAAGACTAATGGTTTTTTGACTTCCGCCGCCTACATTATTTTCCACAAATTGTGTGACTTTTTTTGAATGTAATACGTAGTATAAATATTTTGCATTTATTAAGGGATGGATTATAGCTGTATTTTGCCCTAAACACACTTCGTCTTCTTCTCCGATTAAGCTAAAATTTCCATATGAACCAACCCTTGATATAACAATATCGTTAAACTGTGGTTTATACTTTTTAGTAAACATTTCAAATGCTTCGCGATTTACTCTGAGAGTCTTTTTTGTATCTACATATCCACCTTTTATATCTGTAACCCTTATCATTGGAAATCCAGCGTCTGAGTAATTTGGAGTCTGGTGCAATGAATCATACACAACCGAAACATCCATTATCTTTTTTATTTCAACGTTATCATCAAATGTAAACACTTGGTTGTAATAATACTCATACTGTTTCATTCTTGCTTCCAGCTCTGCTTCTAGCTCTGCTTCTAGCTCTGTAAAACTATTAAGAATTTTGACAATTAATTCTTGGATTGCAATGGGTGGTAGAGGAATTTTTATTTTTTTTATATCAGGTTTATCAATTGCAGGTGTTCCTCCGACTTTCTTGGGCTTTCGCAATTCAGGCTCCTGCACTTTAATGGCGTAGTAAGCAAATTTAGTGAGCAATTTTTCAGTTGTTGGCGTTATGATGAACAAATTTGATGTCCCCCAAAAATCTTCAGGGATAAAATTTACGAAACCAATAGTTCCTCTTCGTCCAATAGTTACAGACCCAGCTGGAGTATTCTTCTTGTCATACCGGCCAGTTGGCGTTACACCTCCACCATAGACCGGAAAATTACCATCACCCCTTTCCAAGATTTCAAGGAACAAAAGCCGAAATAATGGCTTAGGAGTCTGCAAAAATAACTTTTAAGTCAAGTGGTGGTTCAGCGGTCATTTCATAGAGCTTTTTGAGGCCTCCAAGCAGG
>JBAZYK010000016.1:0-16902 GCA_041659405.1 Candidatus Altimarinota bacterium | reverse complement strand
AGGATAACTTTAAGTTTGAACGCTCCATCGTACTGTTTCCGTATACCTTTTGGCATAATTTTTGGGGTTAAAAACCTCTCTTAGCATACCCCATTTTTCTGTCCGATTTTGCGGGACCATTATAGAAGGCATCTTATTGTTAAAAGTTTTAGAACGATTGGAACTTAAAGCAGATAAATTTTTATACGCCACGAAAAAGGATTGGTTTGAGGATTGGAAGATAAACGAAAAATCAAAAAAAGATTCCGATATAATTATTAAAGATGTAGAGTCGCTAACAGATTTTGTTGATAAACTTAAGAATCCGGAAAAACAGGGCCCCTATAAGCTAGGAACTTTTAGAACCGAGATGTATCGATACACCCATGATTATAAGCCAATGGAAAACGCAGATGAAATTCTGATCATTCACCACAGTAATTAACAACAAAAAAGCCAAAATTCTCAAGCCGTGCCTTCACTATGAGGACAAAGGAATTTCGCAATTTTGGTATACCTGTTGGCTGGCTAAGTGGGTCTAGTACCCTTGGCCGATCCCATCCTGCCGTTTCTTGCCGTGAGGCACAATAGTGGCGTTTCCTGTTTAATTTTATGTTGGATTTAAATTTTCTGCTGGCGAATTTGGTTTTTCAATCGGTCACTTAATGGAACATGAAGTGCTGAAATAATATTTCCATGCTTCGGTATGGAAATACCGTGTAAGTTTCTGTTAGCATCCTCAAAAAGCATACTAACAATGTCAGGATCCTTCATGCCTTGTCTGAATAATGCTTTAAATTGTGGAACGCATATCCTCTGCTCAGAATTTACGCGGCCAGTAACACGTATTTCCTTAATTGTGACGGGATCTGCACCTTCAATGTACACTAAAGGCTGATCATGCGTTGTGATGATCTGATCAACCACAAATGGCGTACCAATGGGTGGCTTCACAATTGTTTCATCCTGAATAATCTTATTTAAAGAATAGTCTTTTATATTCTTCAAGAATAAATCAAGAGTTGGACATTTCTTGAGTATGTGTCCATCTCGGCCAATAAACTGCTTGCTTTTTTTTATTTTTTCTACCAAATCCTCACTGAGGCTTTCTTTCGGATTAATTACGAGCTGAATGTTGCCTATCCAGTAGTAGACGTTATTAATAAACTGGTTATTCTCAGCACCAAAAGTCATTTTAATGTGATCACCATCTAGGTCACCTTCAAATGTTTTAAATTCATACAAGTTCACTCCATGATAATTCGCCTTATTTACAGCTCCTGCCGTATAGCCAGTAGCAGATACAATCGCCTTATGTGTAATTTCAGGCATATCCTGAAGCTTCCGGATCAACCCATCAACAATGTCTGATGAGAGAGGTCTCAACTTTTTTGCTTTTATGAAGGCCTTAACTTCAATGCCCTTGTATACTGTAATCACTCCACTCTTGTCTTTCACAGTTATATCTACGTCTCTTTTCCCATTCTTTGCAACATCATAAACCATGTCACCTAGCATAACATCAACCAAGGCCCCTTCAATATTTCGTGAAAGCAGCCCAACCAAATAATGTACATCTATAGGTGTTAACATGCTTGCTCTGAGAATAATAGAACCCTAATCAAACTGCCCGTATTGGCTGACTGGTCGGGTCTAGTACCTTTTGGTCAGTTTTTACCTGTTCTGGCTCTTTTTGAAAACGCTCACGATTTTAATACTTCGTTTTATTATGCCGTCTATCGCCTTCAATGCTATTGGCTTTTTGATGATCTCTCTCTTGAAAACTGGTTTTGAATAAAATTTCAGAACAAAATCGTTGATTTTACCGGACTTCAAAAATTCACCAAGTGTTTTATGCGGATTTTTGTGCTCATATCCTTTGTACCCTTCTGCACGTACTTTTATACTCAACTTTCCTATTTTAGCATAATGTTCTGCATATATTTTTTCATCGTTTAAATTGATTGCATTAGGACTTCCCAAAGCCAAAAGAAAATCATACATCTCTTTTATGGCATTTTCCAATTGAATGGTAATTAATTGCTCGTTGTAGGTAAGAGGCATAATGATTTAACTAGAATAAAGTTCTTGGGAAGAAATTGATGTCTTGAAAATTCCGTTATCATCCGTTGTGATATAAACATTATATCCAAGGTCAGTTTTAGTTACGAACATGGATTCTTCTGAAATTGGCAAATTTCCTTCAAACACTTTCCAAGTTTGGGCATTATCTTTGCTGATTAAAAGCTTTGTATAATATCCTTGAAAATCAGCGATTTCAATATCAGCGACCGCGAAAATTACATCCTCAAGGTAATCCCTTCCTACCTTATTTTTTATCTCTGATTTGTCATAACATTCTGAAGATTTGATATAATTATTTTTAGAATAAACAAAAATATGTGTTGGTATTACTCCTAATTTGCTGAGTGAATCATTGAGTATCCATTGGCCACTTCCTAATTCTAAGCATGGTAGTATTAATAATTTATCGGATCTGCCTACAAAATTACCTGGATTAATGTAAATGTGAGATATGCCGCTTTGTGAATACGACGTTACTGCTCCATAACGTAGGTTAAAGCCATGGGCATTTATTTTTTCTTTCTCAATATCTCCTTCACAGCCTTTAAAGTTATAAAGGCAGAAATAAACCGTCCTATTTGTTTGAAGCCATGTAAAATCAGAATTCTGTGGCAAAAGAGCAAGAATTTCTTCTTTCTCTTTTAGAAAATCTATCTTTGTGGCATTAACAGTATCTTCTCGCGAACCGGTGTCTACAATAAATTTACTTATAATTTTGCTTTCTCCTCCGTTGCGTTTATTAATTTCGTCTTGATTTTTATAAAGATCTTCATAGAATGAGTTAATTTCTGTTCGAGTTTTTTCTGAAGGCTTATTTAAAAATCCAATTCCTGTACTTATAGAATAAATTATAGGGCTACCTATTTCCCTTGTTAGATCTGCATAATCATCTAAAAGAATATAAATTTTTTCAAATGGTGATTCTGAAGAGTGTAGTTTTAACGCGAAATCTTTTATCCTTATTCCGCGCAAACTCCAATTGTTTCCTCCGTCCAGCGTCTCAAACAAGTCGCCTGCCGTACTCAAAGCGAAAACCGCTTTAATATTGGTGGTGGCGAGGAGTATTTTTTGGATATCAGGAGTCGGATTACCAAAACCATTATTCATAGCAGTCCAACTTTCACCTTTATCTATACTCTTAAAAATTCCTGTATCTGTTCCGGCATACAGAATCGATTGATTGTTTGTGTCAGCGGCAATCGTATTTACGGAAAGGGTAGTTAATCCCGTATTGGATTGTTTCCAAACTATCGTTGTATTAGTTGTATCTTTTTTGGAATATGTAAGCGATATAACCGCCACCAATATCAACAAGCCTACCAAGATAGCTAGCCCTAAAAGTCTTTTTTTGTTCAATTTCTGTAGAATAATTTTGTTCATAAATCTAAAGCATTACATTAATTTATTAATCCATCGACGTTAATGTCAAACACTGACTTTTGTTTTTTCCTATCCATAGGGAGGAAGGAATTTCGCGATTTTGGTGTACGTTCTGGCTGGGGATGAGGGATTCGAACCCCCGATGCCGCCTCCAGAGGGCGGTGCCTTACCACTTGGCGAATCCCCAACGCACGATCATGATACCACAATCATTGCTGTAAGCCATTTTTCGACTGTAAAAGTGTGCACGTGCACACTTGAGAACAATTTTCTGGACAGTATGTCAATTTTCATTTTGTGCTCGAATTTGCAGTCGAGCAAAACGATCTTACCCAAAGAAAGCTGTTTCATCAAGTCCACTCGCATATCTTTTTGCATTTGCATTACGTTTTTGTTACGATCACCCCTCCTTTAACAAAGTACATATGAGTAAATTTCCCCCTGAACAAATATTGAATTTTGATGACAAAGAATTGGTTGATAAGATTATTAATGATGAAGCTTTTGGACAATCCCTTAGCGACCTCACATTAGAAGTCTATCAAGACGACACTTTAGCTGATGTTAGAGCGGCTCTGATGGGAGAAGCCATTAGTGGGGCAAGTGTTGATTGTGAATGGAAAACAGAGTGGAACGAAGGAGACAGAGATCAACATCGAGAAAAAACCTATCCACTAGCGTTTGGCAAAGAAGTAGTCGATATCAGAGTAAGAGTCTTGGCAAAAGTCCGTTGCGCCATAAAAAGAGCTATTCCTGATACTGCAAGTTTATATTTCGTTGGTGGAACCGGCAAAGAACGCCTTCAAGCCATATTAACAAATACACACGATGGCGACCTTGCCTATAAATTCAAAAATGAAGATCTAGCTTTAGGAGGCTTATTAGCAGGAGAAGGCACTGTTCGTGCAATTCGCAGTTGGAACCCGAATTTTAGCCCTGAATTACAAGTAAAACTTGTGAAAGATTATACCCTGGACCCGTTTGATCAAGATGCTCATATAGTTGGAATTCTTGCCGAAGATGGCAAACTTTCACTCCAAGCATGGAATGAACTTTTAAAGAGAAATGACAGAGTCTCACAGCAAGCAATCATGCAAACCAAAGACCAACGTCCGGAAGTATTACAATTGATTCAGCAAATCCCCTGAGCCTTCCGCTTCTGTACCTCCACCCCCTAAATCCGCAACCCACCTTTTTCAGCCTCGTCCAAAATTATCTTTTCGACGTCGGCCACGCAACGATCAATCTGGTTTTCCAGGCTTTTTGCGCGGTAATCATACATGTGCGCAATCGCCAGCTCCTTGCTGGCACTTTCCATGCGGCGCGCCAGTTCCTCTGCGGGTAATTGGCCTCTGTGGGCAATTCTTTTCTGAAGCTCCTCCATATTCTCGGCCTCCAAAAAAATCGACACTAAATTTTCCGCAGGAATAACGGCTTTAATCGACAAAAACCCCTGCATATCAACCTCACGCACTACCACACGACCGGCTTCCAGCGCATCCATAATTGGTTTTTTGAGCGTTCCATAATAATTATCCTGATGAACCGTTGCCACCTCTAAAAAGTCACCGGCGGCTTTGGCCTGCAGAAAAGCTTCCTTGCTTATAAAATGGTAAACCTCGCCATCCTTTTCACCTGGACGAATCTGACGGGTTGTTTCCGAAATCGGATAAACAAACTGCGAATATTGCTTTTTTAGAGCACTGATCACCGTGCCTTTTCCAACCCCGGAAGGGCCGGAAATCAGCACCAGTTTGCCTTTATAAGATGGATTTATTGGCTTTGCCATAAGCTAAACGGACTTTAAATATGGAATTCGCTCCACTACTGTTTATAAGCTCAGCGCCGGGAAACCCGGACGCTTCGCACTCGGCCCATGGCCTCATAAAAATAGGCACTTCATGCGTGAACGTCCGCATTCTATCAAAATATTCAAAAAAGATAAGGGGGTGAGGGCGTTTTCCTGTGAATTTGGCTCTATGTGGATTGTAAAACCTATGAAAAAATGTTATAATTTAAAGATTTCCCGATCCTTAAAAACTAGAAAGTCATCGCAAAAGTAGCGAAAAGAAGTGGCTGAAAATAAAGTGCGCAATCTTTCGCAGCAACACTTAACACGCAGCACAGTTGACCGCACGGACTCTCAGAACCTTCTTCTCCCTACTTTTCGATGCAGACATCCGACTAATGTCTCACCAAAAAGTAGCCTCCTGTAGGCGATTCAAATCGATTCACCGCCGGAAGGTAAAAATCAAAAACAAACTTACCAAAAACAAATCTTCTTCTCGCTTAATTGCCGGGAGAAAATCAAAAACACAAAAATACAAAAAAGACGATGGTGAAAATCGTCACAAAATAAAACACCAAAGAATGGTAGGGAGAAAGCTTTTCGGCACACCGAAAGGCGGTACCAGGAAACATGTCGGGCTCCTGTTACAAGACTTTCTGGTCTACTTTATGCAAGTAAGGTGAGATCAGGGAGACAGAGAGCGTCATCTTTAAACTTAAGGTGACGCTCTTTTTCTATGTGGATTTAGGGACACAGTTCAAAATTGATCTGTGCGCGCGCACAACTGCGGGCAACCTTTGAGGTTGAGGTTAGAATGGCAAATCGTCGATTGCAACTTCTTCCGCAGGAGCAGCCTGAGATTCGGAAACCTCGGAAACTTCGGAATTAGCCTGAGGTTCTGCTGATTTTACTGATCCGGATTTACGGAAACCGCCACTAAAAGCTGGAGCTTCGCCGCCTTCACCTGTACCGGCACCTTTACGATCAAGCATGATTACGTTGTCGGCAACAATTTCTGTACGATAACGCTTTACGCCATCTTCACCTTCCCAATCACGAGTCTGGATGCGGCCTTCTACATAAACCTTGCTCCCCTTTTTCATAAATTGACCAACGATTTCAGCCAATTTTCTCCATGCTGTAATATTGTGAAACTCTGTTTTATCCTGTTTTTGACCACTTGAATCAGTCCAGCTAAAATTTGTCGCGATCGAAAAAGTCGCAACAGTTTGACCACCGGGAATTTGACGAAGTTCAGGATCACGCGTCAAATTTCCAATCAACTGAGCCCGATTTAATGACATTGCCATAGTTTATCGAATTAAAAATTAAAAATCAGGGCCACTATATAAAGACGCCATTTTTAAAACAAGCTCATGGTCATACTTAAGGTTGACGCACTCCGCAATTAATATCAGGAATGATTTTTAGCAGAGATTTATTGATCTGGATCTGCTCATATCGCCCAAAGAAATAGCCAAAACCAAAGGCAATCATTACTGAAATAACGACCATCAAAAGCCAAAGCCAAAAGGTTTTTGCCCCAACCGGACGCGGCAAAAGATGCGAAACCCCATGCTGCTGACCGCCATTTTGCAAATTTGTGAAATTAGTATTCTGCATTGCTTTTTAAATAAAAAGTGTAATGATATAGCTCATGAATAAATACGCTTTTATCTTAGGCCGAAAACATCTGCTCTCAATCGCGGAACTCGCTCAATTTCTAAAAGAGGAAAATATTTTAGAGACGAATAACGAGGCGCTGATTGCCAAGTTAGATCCGAAATTTTCAACGGAAGCGAAAGCCGATTCTGCCCCTTCCGCCACTCCTTCGGCATCCCCTTCCGAATCCCCTTTCGATTTTCAGGCAATCCTAAACCGCCTGGGCGGGACCATTAAAATTGCCGAAATCTTTGAGGAAATCCCCTCTTCTCAAAAGGACACTATCGCTCATGCTTTAGCCAACCATATTCAGGAAAAGTTTGAAGGTGTTACATCGAAAATAATTTATGGAATAAGTGCCTACAATCTAAAGCAAAGACATGACCAATTCTTAAGGAGAACATTAAAAAAAGTTAAAATCCAATTGGTTGATGCTGGCTTTAAAAGCCGTTTCATCAACAAAAACTTCACCAATCCCGAAAACGCCGCTCTTAAAGGAGAAAAAATCCTGCAGGAAGGCGTTGAACTTGTAGTAATTGAAGGCCGCACCCAATTTTACCTTGCCGAAACCAAAGCACTCCAAGATTTTGAAGGCTACAGCAAGCGCGATTACGACCGTCCCGCGCGCGACCCCAGACTTGGAATGTTGCCACCAAAATTGTGCCAGATCATGCTGAATTTAAGTGGAGTTAGCTCTGATCCATCTCAAAACCAGACCCCGCCAAAAACCATCTACGATCCCTTCTGCGGAATTGGAACAGTGCTGACCGAAGCCCTTAATATGGGTTTTAATGTCATCGGTTCCGATATTGAACCTGTCGTCATCGAAAAATCGCAAACTAATATTGAATACGTTAAACAGCTGCAAAGTGGACCAAACCGCGCACAATTCCCTTCTGCCAGCCTTTTCGTTCAAGACGCAACACAACTAATCGCCAGAGACCTTCCCGCAAAAATCGACGCCATTGTTACCGAGTCTTATCTGGGCCCGCCGGTGAGCAAGATGCCAATCCCCGAGAATGTAGAAAAAACCTTCGACAATATTAAGGCCCTTATTTTTGGCTTTTTGAAGGCAGTCGGCAAAATCATCAAACCAGGAACGCCAATTGTGATCAGTGTGCCGGTTTATCGTGATCACCAGAAATTCCATTTTATTGAAGGCCTGTCTGAAATAATCCCACGCCTTGGCTATGACACGGAACCGCTGATTCCTGATCAACTGGCCCAAAGAGAAGGATTACGCATGTTCCAGCGCCCAACCCTGGTTTACGACCGCCCCGACCAAATCGTCGGCCGCGAAATCTGGAAATTGGTCAAAAAATAAATTCGCATTGAAAAAACTTTTCGGCTTAGCTATAGTAGCTCGTGCTTCCCAAAAAGAAGCTTTTAAAATACACGCTTTCGCGACACATGAAAGCTATTGAAAATCAGGCATTCCCCTGTAGCTCAGTGGTAGAGCAACCGGCTGTGAACACACTAAAAAATTACACGCAGCTTTCTGGTTAAAGCCAGATTGAAACTCGTTGGGATAACGGTGAAAGCTAAATTCGCGCAAGCGAACATGCCAATACCGTGGGAACCTCGCACAGTGCGAGGAGCGCCGTAGAGACTAGATACCAACGCACCTAAAATCGTCATTCCAACCCTTTGGCGACATGGTGAAGATATAGTCCACGCTTTATGGAAACATAAGGATAAGTGTAACCGGTAGGTCATTGGTTCGAGCCCAATCGGGGGAGCCATAAAATTATTAAAGCCTTTATTTTAAGGGCTTTTTTGATATATAATTTAAAAAATTATTCTTTTGTATGCCAGATAAAAGAACTTACAAAGAAAGAGCCGAATATATAACTCTAAAGATCAGCCGATCAAAACATTGAATATTCTTTTGAATCTTCAACTCTCAACAGTTTTAATATTTCTCTGGGTGAAGGACGACGCACTACCCTTAATACACAAGCTGGATTATAATTAAAATAGGTAAATTGGTTATGTTCAGGAGCTAATTCCAAAATCCCCATACTTATAAAATCAGAGCTACTTATATTCATATAAGAAAAAGATTTGGAGAAAATCAATCCACCATCCTTAACAAAATTTATTGCTTGCAGTAAAGCAAAAGCAAAATCATTGCAATCATTTACAATGCGATTCATAGGATGATAAGTCAGTGCTCCATACGAACAGGTAAATAAATCAAATCGTTTCATATTACCACCTTCTTTTTTGGGCTTAATTTCAGCAATGTTGACTTCTGCAATTTTCGATCGACTGCTATTTGGCTCATGAATTGTTATACCAATACTTTCATTTTCATCAACTGCATCAAGAACAAACATTTGCTCAGTCGCACGCCCTTCACCGCAGCCAGCATCTATTACAGAAACCGCAGCCAACCCTGTTTTATTTCTATAAAGATCAATAATATTTGATAGAGCACCTTTTTTAAGGTTAAAAGCAACTTCATAAGCTCCAAGACCTCTAGCTTGCATATATTCTTTTTTTGGGCCTCCTTTAATCGTACGTCTAATTTTTTCTCCAGTTTCTCTATGAAGCGCAAATACTTTTGCATCAGTTTCCCTCACCGGATCAAGAAGCGAATATGGATCATTCCTCCAATCAGCTGGTTCAAAAAACCTTTGTGCGACTTCGGGTAGTTTAACTAATGCACGCATGAACATTCAGAATTAGATATCCCGGACAAAAACAGGAAGCTTATGATACAATTTATTGGTCAATAAGTCAAGCCAGAAGTTCCGCCTTCGATGAATATCATGAACTTAGTTAACATTCATTAAGTACTTCGCTGCCCTAATATATTCCAGAACAGCATCAATCCCTGTGGAGCCAAAAAACTATCAAAGCCTTTATTTTAGAGGCTTTTTTAAACTTTTCTTATCATCGCTCTTTAAACGTCTTTCCAGCTTTTTTACATCCTCGTCCGGAGGCAATTCTTCGGGTTTAATACCACGTTCAAGCAAAACGCCCCTAACGCTCCGGTTATTTTTAATATGCTCGTTTGAAATTTGCTTTTCTGTCTGCAGGTCTTTATCTTTCGCATTAAAAACAGTTATTTCCGCCGCAAAATCTTTTGCTTTAATAGTAATTGTTGGAAGAAAATCTGCCAAAGGCTTAGACCTGGAAACTCCAAGTTTTTTCTTCATTGCACTCGTATTATATCCTCCAAACAAAGCAGCATCTCCCTTACTTCTGATAATGGCAAAATTTTTGTCATCACCGGTCTTTTCAAAAATAAGCTCCGAAAGTTCTTTCTCGGAAAAAGTCAGCTTTTGTCTGGCCGACAATCTTTCGTAGTCCTTTATCCTCTGCTCAATCACCTCAAGCTTTCTAGTCTGAACGGCAAAATAGTTTTGAGCAAAAGCAATTTGCTCTTTCCTTGGATCACCATTTTGAGCGATGAGATAGCAGGCATATCTGGTAAGCATAATGTCAAGCACGTCAGTTTCGGCTCCAGAACCAATAGAAACCTTTTTCCCGACGTCGGCAAAATGGTCAGAAATATTGTGCTTTGATATTTCACATGCCGTCTTTGCTTTAGAGATAACATTCAAAAAATTATCCCATTTTTCATATCCAAGTAATTGCTGTAAGTCCCTTGCAAACCAAAACTCCACGCCCTGCTCGGTTTGATGAGCGTGAGATTCAAAATTTTCCGTAAGCGATTGGATAAGTTCTTTTTTCATAATTCAAGAAATTAAAAATAAGTCATTTGATTATTCATCATTACCACACAAACATTAAATAATCTTAAAAAAATTCTTAAATATCTAAAATGCAGCCATTACGCAGCTTTCTGCACCGTAGCCGCATTATGCAGCATTACCTCACTTTTATCATTTGGATCATATTTCACAGCAAACACGTCCCCCGGACGAGGCAGGTTAACTCTGGAAAATAAAGATTCAGTTTTCGCTTCAAACGATTGACCATCTTTAGGTTTAATCTGAAGAGAAAGTCGCAAATTAAAATAAATGCCATTAACGGTGACACCGGTATCCTCCACTTTTGTGACGACCGCCTGAGCGTCCTTCCCATTAAGCAATAATTGTCTTTGTTTTTTTGAAGGACGATTATAAGTGGCAAAAAACACGATGAAAGGAACTACCATTAATACAATAAAGATTGGGAAGATGATCAACCAATTTGATGTTATGCCAACAAGCAATGGTCCGCCCAAAAACATGAGCAACGGAACATAGATAAAATATAAAATTATAAATAAGATAATTTTTTTCGCCATAGTTTTAGAATAAAATATAAAGGATAAAAAACATTCGCATAATACACTACATCGATTTTCCCTAATCATACTTCCCCTGGCGGGAAAAACAAGCAGCGAAAGACTAAAATCTTGACCAATACCCAATAGTTACGATACAACGATTTCGTAACCACTTGAATTTATCAAATGTCAGCACCACGTTCAACAATTTCATTCCAGGAACAGAAGAAAGAAGAAGAATTTATCTTAAATGAACTGGCTCATTATGAAGCCACTGGAGAAACTTATTCATTCAATGAAACCATCAGAAACACACGAAACACCTCCAACCCCACTCTCCAACCCGGGATTTCTTAACAGCAGTGCCGAAAAAGCTCTCAGATATTTGCTGGCTGACGCGGGAATAACGATGGCTAATGGCAAATCAGCCGACAGTTCCGTTGAATCCGCCGACGTTTTTGGCCGATCCACCGACTCCAGCGACAGTCTTGACGCGTCCGTCCAATCCCCCGCCCCCGACATTATAATCCGCGACCCTTCATTCTATCGCAACGTTTTGTTAAGAGGCTCCATGGGCCTTGGGGACTCTTATATTGAAGAAAAATGGGACAGTCCGGCAATCGACGAAGTTATCATAAAAATTCTGGAATCCGGCATTTATCAAAAACTCGCCCCCGTTTACGACATTGTTGGCAGAGTTAGAAGACGAATAGCAAATTTGCAGGATAAAGAAGGCTCCAAAAAAGTTATTAAAGAACACTATGACTTGCCTACTGCATTTTATGAGGCATTTTTAGATCCGAATTTTCAATATACCTGCGCGCGTTTTGAAGAAACGAACAATCTTGATGAAGCTCAAATAATCAAAATGCATAACATTTGCAAAAAACTTCACCTAAAACCCGGATATAAAGTTTTAGATGTAGGCGGCGGATGGGGCGGATTAGCGCGATTTATGGCAGATGAATACGGTGCAAAACCAACTGTCGTTACATTGTCTTCCAAGCAGGCGGAACACATCAGACAAAAACACGGTGGAAAAGTGGAAGTATTTGAAGGAGATTACAGAGATATGCCCGCCAGCTTTAAAAAAAGCTTTGATGCCATAAGTGCAGTTGGCGTGCTGGAACATGTTGGACATAAAAACTATCAAGAATTTATGCGCATTTTACATGCAAATTTAAAAAAAGGCGGTCGCGTTTTGGTTCATTCACTTTACACTCCTCACAACGAAGTAGCCCAAAATCCCTGGGTCAATAAACATATTTTCCCAAATGGAGAATTGGCGCCACGCCAAGAAATCGAATCTGCAATCTTGGAACATTTCAAACCAACCGATGATCCAAATTATGCTGGGTTTGAAGACCTTTCAGCACATTATCCTCCAACGTTACACGCCTGGAAAAACCGCTTAAACCAATCAAAAAAAAGCCGGCAAAGTCCAAATATCCGACAAAGAATACAGAAAATGGGAATTTTATTTTATGCTATACGCAGGAGCCATCAAAGCCGGCCACGTCAAAATCGGCCAATTTCTGTATGAAAAATAAACCACCGCTCACCATTTATTGTAGATTCAAAGATACTTTGCTACAATCTTTTCAGCATTATCGAGCAGAAGCCTAACCGGTTAATGTCATATGCAACAAATAAAAAAACTTTTCAAGCCCGAATTTTGCAGCGTGATCGCGTTGCAGAGAATACTTTTAGAATAGAGCTGAAAATAACCGAAGGCCAATTTTCATTTCAGGCCGGACAATATATCTGGTTAAAACTTGATAATTTGCTTTACCCCGATCCGCGGGGCAACAGAAGAGCTTTTTCCATAGCTTCAAGCCCTAAAGAAGACACAATCGTTATCATTTTCAGAGGTGAAAAAAGCGGCTTTAAAAAAACATTACTTAAAATGCCTTTAAAATCTTCAGTCGAAATTATCGGCCCATTTGGCTTTTTTATCGCCCCATTGCTGCCAAAAGCAAAAAACCACATTTTTGTGACTGGAGGCGTTGGAGTGGCACCATTTTTAAGCGTTATCCGCAATAGTTTAAATATCAAAAACGCTCCAAAAATTCATTTAATTTATAGCGAATCTGCAAAAAATCACCTTATTCCGGAAGTATTGAAACTGCAGAAAAAAGTTAAAAATCACAAATTTCTAAAAATCTCCATAAACATCGGACCACTTGATGAGAATTTCATTAAAAAAAATGTAAAAATCGACAAAAATTCTTTCTGGTATTTCACCGGGCCAGCAGGCATGATCAACAAAATATCCTCAGTGGTTTCAGCAATTGGCATACCAAAAAACCGGATGATGTTCGAGGAAAATTATCCCGAGTTTGCGTCCGAAAAAATGCTCGACTCACTGGAGCTGGAAAATAATCAACCCAAAGAAACAAACATCTACAAACTCGCCGCTGATGATTCGCTTATTCATACGGTTATTACCGACATCAACGGCCGCATCTTATATGCCAACCAGGCTTGCGCGCGCATCACCGGCTATAGCATTCAGGAAATTTTGGGAAATACACCCCGTCTTTGGGGAGGCCTGATGAACCAATCGTTTTATGAAAAATTGTGGCAGACAATCAAGACCAAAAGAAAGCCATTTGCAAGCAAAATAACCAACAGGAAGAAAAACGGGGAACAATATATCGCCCAATTATCAATCGCTCCAATTATTGAAGCCAACGGCAAATTGACAGGCTTTATTGTGAGTGAAATAGATATTACCAACTTGGAGGAAATTGATCAGGTTAAATCAGAATTTATCTCATTTACTTCACATCAACTCAAAAGTCCACTTACCGTTATTAACTGGTATTCCGAGCTACTTTTGGCGAGTGACGCCGGCAAGTTAAATCAGAAACAAAAAAAATATCTGGAACAGATTTATCATAGCAGTCAGCGCATGGTAGAGCTGATAAGCTCACTTTTAAATGTTTCACGTTTAGAGCTTGGAACATTCACGATACAGCAGAAATCCACAAATATCAGCAATATTTCTAAAACAATTGTTAAGGAAATGCAGCCGCTAATTAAAAAGAAGAAAATCGTGCTCAAAGAAAAATACGCTCCAAATCTGCCAAAAGTGAATATTGACCAAAAATTTGCCGGCATGATTTTTCAAAATCTTATTTCCAATGCCATAAAATACACACCGGAAAAAGGCAAAGTGGAAGTCAAAATCAAGCTATCTAAAAAAGGTAAAGTTATGAATGGTGAAAAAAACACCACTGACTCAATTTTTATATCGGTTGCCGATTACGGCTGCGGGATCCCCAAAGCACAACAAAAGCAGATCTTCACCAAATTATTCCGCGCAGATAACGCCAAAAAGCAAGATAAAGAAGGAACGGGCCTGGGCCTCTACATAGTCAAATCAATCATGGAACACACCGGCGGCAGAATTTGGTTTGAATCAACGGAAAACAAAGGCACGACTTTCTTTATGCTGCTACCTCTTAGCGACACCCAAAAGAAAAAATAAGCAACAAAAAGCCCCCCTCAAGATCCTCTTTTGGGGGCTTTTTGTATTCATAAATAACAATATATAAGCGCCTATAAAGTACCTTCAGCCACTTGCTGCACATCCTTTATGCTTTGCACATCAATATAAATTGCCCCCTGTGTCATTTCACCCCACA
The DNA here is from genome assembly GCA_041659405.1 of Candidatus Altimarinota bacterium. Lineage (GTDB taxonomy): Bacteria > Patescibacteriota > Gracilibacteria > UBA1369 > UBA1369 > JBAZYK01. The sequence goes on along the minus strand of JBAZYK010000016.1, from coordinate 2,114 downwards.
CTTGAGGACCCCATACATTAATAATTATCTCTTTGGCAAACAATACATTACCTTTCGATAAGCCTTCAATCTTAATTGTGTGAGGACAGGAAGCCGCATGAGGATCAGGAAAACACTCCAAAGGTGTTGGCTGTTCAGGAGGAAACTTAGCCTTAAGAGGATTAGGATTAAAAGCGTTAGGATAAATGTGCCAAGTCTTGATTCCATCATGATTGGCCCATGCATAGACAGGTGATACCCAATTAAAGTCTGGATTTGGAGGAGAAGTTACCGTATTGATAGGATCAGGATTTTTAACAGCATCATAATCCACATAATATTTAACAGTGTCTATCCCAACAACATCCAAATTTACCCGGAAAACTAATTCTTTATTAGCATCAACATCAATGCTCCCAATGACTCCGGGTCCCTTAACTTTAGGAGCCACCATATTAGGTATGGCTACCGTTAAATGAGGAGGCAGTTCTTTTTTGACAGGATGTTTCACAGTAAATGCAATTTTCTTTTCGGCATGATGCCCTACATTGTCATATGCTATAACCCGTAGCGAATATGTACCATCAACTAGAGCGGTCAGATCCACGTTATAGGTATAAGTAAGTTGATTAACAGGGTTTATTTTTTGTGTACTAACCATTTTTTCATTAACATAAACTTCCACATGATCTAAAGCCAAATCGCCTTGATAAATAAGAGTAGCAACCGTAAATTTATCGCCAAGTTGAGCCTGTCCACTAGGTAAAGGATTAGTTATAATATTAACCACAGGTGGCTTTCTTAAATCTGCAACAACATTTGGTGACGAATTTGTTGCTACCGGATTAGGCGTTAAAGTATTAGGTTTTGCCGTGCCCACGGTAGATCTGGGTGGCTTACCTCCTGGAAGAACTCCCCCAAAATTTCCCTGTAATGATGATGAACCCCTTAATTGCATTGCCACCAGGGCAACAACGCCAAGTACCACGACTCCACCAAGGATATAATAAAGGTTTTTGTTTTTTGTTTTCATTTTGAATGATTTATAAAATACATCATGTTATTTTAACACATAATGTAAATTAAATCAAGCGCGCGTTTCAGCGCTTTCAGATCAAAGCTAAAGCTTGCGTCCCTGAATTACTCTTATCAAAAAAACCACAACAGCTATAATAAGCAGAATATGGATATATCCACCCAGTGTATAGGAACTCACCAATCCAAGCACCCATAACACCAAAAGAATTACGAAAATTGTCCAAAGCATAAATGAGGTTTATTAAAGAGATATGCTTCAATGTAGTCCTTTGAGTTTTTATTAGCAAATCAATGGAAATTCACGACAAAAAAAAGAGCCCCGCCAAGGCGGGGCTCTTTTTGTACCCAACTAAAACCTTTCTCTGTCCCATAAGATTTTTTAAGACTGCCCACAAAGTTTTAGCACAAAAGATTAAATTGTACCGGACTTTATAATCGAATTTCTACCCTGGCGACCACAACTTGCGTCATGGCGACCCGTGAATAATCAATATTGTTTAAATATAAATCGTAGAAAAGACTTTCTTTTTACGTATCTATAATCAATGATCTTTACTTGAACAATGTTGCCATCATTCTTGTTCAATCACAGAATATCTTCTTCCTTATAACCTTGCGATAATAAGGATCGTTGATACCCTTACAAAACCGACCAATCAAAATTCAATTCTTTTTTAATCATCCTTCAAGACTACTCGAGAATGAAATAAAAAAGGAGCGAATCCCTTACAAGCGTCCTTGATAATCTCTTTCGAAACCACCAAAGCGAGAAAGCACGAAGCTTTGCTTTAATATAAGGTTTTCCTATGGAACCTACCCATTATTCATGAGGAGGAACGTTTTAGGAAGGGCTGAAAAGCCAACTAATTTGGTTTCTCAACTCTTCCTAAAATCTTTTGCTGGTTTTCAAAGAACTAATCAACCTTTCATATAATTGTACGCCAAATAGCGGTAGGTGTCAAGAAAAATCTCACCCCTTTCCAAGATTTCGAGAGTGCGAGACGGATTTGATATTGAGGGAAAGAGAAAAAACAGGTTTTAAGCCACAACAAAAAGAGGGATGATGAAAGATGACTAAATCATCACCATTCCCTCCA
>JBAZYK010000015.1:0-26854 GCA_041659405.1 Candidatus Altimarinota bacterium | reverse complement strand
TTACTTTCATTTCTACAACAATGTTCGTCCTCACCAGTCACTCAACTACAAAACCCCAGCCCAAATTTATTTCCAAAATCTCTCTTAAAAATCTCAAAAAACTGTCTGGACAAAGGGAACCACTTTAAAACTCCAAGTAATACATAGTTTCAGTTCCCATATGGGAGTGAAAATTTGCGGGTTTAGGCGCACGCCTTGGCGGAGAGAGTGGGATTTGAACCCACGAAGAGGTTGCCCCCTTACTACTTTTCGAGAGTAGCGCCTTCAACCACTCGGCCATCTCTCCCCTTTAAGCTTGCACATGATAGTTCGGCTTTTTGTTATCGGCAAATGAATATTTAAAATTTGCCCAAAATTTTGAGCGGGGATTTTTACTTTTAATTCGTAATTTTTATCGTCCTACTTCTAAATTCCCCAAGGCTGCGTTTGGCTCTTTGGGTGCTTTTTCTGCGGTTATAAGCGGATGTCCATGTTCTTCGTAATGCATTTTGAGCCAAATAAGCGTACTGGATGCAAACAAATTCACACTATCGCTGATAATATTCGGATAAGAATTAATGTGGATGCCGTAGGCAATCCAAAAAACGCTGCCAGCTGCCAGAAAATACAACATCAAAGAAGATACATCTTTTAGATGATGTGTATGGAGAGCTTTTTTGATTTCAGGTATTAATGAAATCGAGCCCAATAGTGCGCCGAGATATCCAATTATTTCAGCTTTCATATTCTGCGGGGGCTAAGGAATTTTTTAATTCAAGTTCTTGCTGGCGATCGTATTTTCTTTTTAAAATCATCAAAGTTATTTCCATGGTTATGTTGATCGATGGGGCAAGTATAAGGGGGATGTGTCCGCCAAACATAATTCCGTAGGTGAGCCAACAACAGGACGCTCCAAATAACAAAAAGAGCATGCCCCAGGCCACATCTTTCATGTGTTTGCTGATGATTGCGTTTCTAACTTCCGGAATGAGTGTTAGTGAGCTGAGCACTGATGCTGTAATCCCCACTATTTCCCAACTGTCCATATTTGTGTTTGTTTTAAATTTATTATAGTATTGTAGCACAAAAAGGCGTCCGTGTAAACGAACTAAGGGCTGCGTTTGGGCTTGAGGGGGTAATTTGCTCTGCCTGCTGCGGTAATTTTACCCCAAATCCATTAGATTTAGGCCGACTTCCTGGTTTGGAACGCGTTTGATTTCGGTGTTGATCGGATCAAGGATAATTTCAAAGGTTACGCTTATGACAGCGCTGTTCAGGTGGCCGCCGTGGACGTTATTGTCGCTGTCGGCAATGTTGATGTGAAGATGCAAAACGGGCTCATCATTAAAAGTGCTGATGTTCCCCATTAACGAAGTGATTTCAAAATCACCTTTAAATTCTCGTGGATAGAATTTTTTTTCGGCGGTTTTAAAGAATCCGATTGATAAATCGTTGCTGGCGCCGATTCCCTGGACTGATCCTGCTTTTATGCCATTTTCTGTGCAGAATTTTTTGAGTGAGGCGACAATTTCTTCACCTTTTTCCAGACGGATTACGTATTTTGAATCGAATTTTTTGTAGAACATAATTATGAAAATTATTGATGTTTTTTAGATTTTGAAGTAGCTCGAAGGTGGGTGGTTTGCTTGTGTTGTTCGCGTGTGGTCCTTTTCAAAAGATAAAATCCGGAAAAGATCGCGAAAAATAAATTCAGCCAGAAGAAAATCCAGTTTGCTTCAACATAACTGAAATAAGCAATCAAAAGACTGCCGATGGTTAAGGCCAGATCGCGCCTTAATGTGCCCATATCAAAGGCATAACCAAGACTGATTCCAAGCAGGCCGAGGATAAAAATAATTGTGGTATATCCTTGAAAAAGATAAAGAGACCAAATGATGATAATTGTCGCGCTGATGCCAAGAATGACTGAATCGATGCGGTCGTCCACGTGCAACATCATCAAAACCGTTGAAACAAAAATCAGCAGCTGCATGAACACAAAGAAGATGGAACTTCCCTGCAGATAGCCAAGAATGGCGTAAAACATCATCACTACGCCGCCAACTGCAAATAGCCAATTTTTTAAAGATTGAACCGGATGTTTGGGATGCTTTGGCTCGGGCCAGGCAGCGCCAAGTACAAGGATTAGTGAGCCGAGAAGGCCGATAACGAAAGTGAGATTCATGATTTTATTTTAGAAAAGTTTGATGACAGTGGATGTGCAAAGTTTCATTGGTTGCGCGTGCGTTTATGAGGCATTTTGTATTTCTTCCAAAATTTCTGGCCAATAATTGTGAGGTGCGTAATTTGTTGGATTTATTTTAAGTTCTTTTTCGATTTGCTGTGGAGTTAGAAATTGGACCTGCTGAACCTCTTCTTTTTGCAAAACCAAATCGCTTGCTGCTCCATCAAATTTAAGCAGGTAGACATAACAAAATTCGTTTTCCTTAAATTTGCCGGATGATTTTTGTTCTCGTTCGATATTTCTGAATTTTAAATTTTGTGGATCTACCGTTAGGCCCAGTTCTTCTTTTAATTCTCTTAAGGCTGATGTTTTGGGATCTTCATTTAAGTCAACGTGTCCAGCGCAGGAAATATCCCAAAGATTAGGAAAAGTGTATTTTTCTTCTGATCTTAATTGGAGCAGAACTTCGCCTTTTGAGTTGTATATCCAAATATGGACTGAACGATGTAAAAGGGCTTTGTTATGCACTTCGCTCCAGGTTTTTTGCTCTCCGGTCAGTTCGTTTTTTTCGTCTACAAGATCAATGAGTTCGTCTGCCATGCAATAATTTTAAGATGATTAAAATTGCGCTTCCAGTTGGGGATTGTTTTTTAGCAGTTCGCGAATTTCGGCTTTGGCTTGCGGATTTATTTTGTTCCATTTTTCCACAAAAGGGTGAATGGCAATGCCGCCGCGGGCGTGAAATTTTCCGTAAATTTGCAGATAATGCGGATTCATCAGAGCGAATAAGTCCTTAGTCATGCGATTAATGACATCTTCATGAAATTCACCGTGATTTCTGAAACTGAATAAATAAAGTTTTAGACTTTTGCTTTCCACGCAAAGTTTGTTTGGCACATAACGAATTGTGATGGTCGCCCAGTCGGGCTGGCCGGTAATTGGGCAGAGCGATGTGAATTCGTTGCACAAAAGGTTCACGACATAAAGACTGTCCGGATGCTGATTTTCAAACTTTTCCAAAACTTTTGGTTCGGGTTGGGTGAAGTTAAAATCGTTTTTAGCTGTTGAATGGCCAAGATGCTTGAAAGACATTTTCTGGTTGGATTTTTTTGAAGGCATGATGTGAAAGTTAAGTGTGTTAATTTGTTGAAAGCGGATCTGTTAATTTGTTGATCTTGAAGGCTTCCAGGCGTTCCGTGCAGCTGCCGCATTTGTTGCAGGGCTTTTTGCCGCCTTCGTAGCAGGTCCAGGTTAGTTCAAAAGGAACGCCCAGAGCAAGCCCTTTTTTGACGATGGCTGCTTTATTTTGATTGATAAATGGTGTGAAAATTTTGAAATCGCACTCGTTGGCCAGACTTAAAGTTTTGGCTTGTGAATCAATAAATTCCGGTCGGCAATCGGGATAAATATAATGGTCGCCGGCATGAACGCCCACTCCAAGTCCGTGAATTTTTTTGGAAATTGCATATCCGGCTGCAATGTTAATCATGATGGCATTACGGTTTGGCACGATGGTCTTTTTCATGTTGGATTTTTGGTAATGCCCATGCGGAGTTTTAATGTTTTTGCTGGTCAAAGAGCTGCCCTGCAAAAATTGATTCAGATTTTTAATGTTGATGATTGTGTGTGGAATTTTGAGTAGTTTGCTGATTGTTTGCGCTGATTTGATTTCTTTGACGTGGCGCTGGCCATAATCAAAGGTCACCGTTTCCACAACTTCATGTTTTTGACGCAAAAGATAGAGCGCTGTGGTGGAATCAAGCCCGCCGGAAAGGATAAAGAGGATTTTCATAAGAGGTTCGTTTTAGTTTTTCAGGCGACTGTTTGAAAGTGTTTGTTGGATGTGCGCTTTTAAGTTGCGCATTTGGCTAAGTTGCGCGTTTGTTACCAAAAAGATAAATATGCCATCTTGGCGTAAATTGAAAGCCATTTTCCATGCAGAATTTCAGGATAGCGGAATATTTCTTTTCCATTTCTTTGATGGTTGTGCCTTCGGCCATAATATAAACTGGCGGATTTTTGGCGAGAGGATGCTGTTTTTGGAGCGCGCCCCGGCTTTGTTTGGAGTTTTTTGCAATTTCGACTTGGTGTTTTTTTAGAAAATCCAGAATCAGTTTTTCACTATTTTTATCCACATAAACAAATTTTAGAATTGAGTTTGGATAGAGTTGCAATTTATAAGGCTTATTCCCGCTGTCTTTAAGCTTTGGCGAAATATTAAATGAAATCGTTCCATTCTCTAATTGTTTTTTAAAAGCTTTTTTAAACGCAGGAAGAAGCGGAATGCTGCCATTTGTTTCGAATTCGACTGTGATGTTTTTGGACGTTTTTGTTTTTTTGAATTCTTTTTGATTAAATTCTTTTGATCGAAAAATTTCTTGAAGAAGGGGAGTGAGCGATGTTTGTTGAAGCAATGGCTCTCCGCCGGTGATAACTAAATTTTGAATGCCGTGGGGTGGCAAAAAGGGCTGCTTAGCCAGAGATGTGCGTGGTTTTAAGCTGCGAACTCTTTCGTTATTGGATTCTTTTTTTAGGTTTAATAATTTTTTAAAAATCGATTCAATTGTTTGTTGTTTGTAATCGGTTTGGCCTTTTTTCCAGGTGTATGGCGTGTCGCACCAGGTGCATTGCAGGTTGCAGATCCCGAGTCTTAAAAATAGCGAAGGTTTGCCAAGATTCTTTCCTTCGCCTTGAATGGAACTAAAAATATCGCTTACGAATAAGCTTTTGTCTTGCACATTTTGGCTGGAAGATTTTGTCGGTAATCGCTTAGACATGACTTTTTTTCAGATATTGACGCAAAGTTTCAGCGGATTTTGCCAAATTCTTTTGTTCGATTTTGTTAAGAGGAATGTTTATAACATCAGATATGCCATTGCTGTCCAAGACGCAGGGAACGCTTAACGCCACGTCATTTTCGCCATAGTAATCATGTAGTTTAACCGAAAGTGGCACAACCACGCGTGAATGATCAAAGACGTTACGCATTATTTCACGTACAACTATCGCGATGGAATAACAGGTGTAGCCCATATCATGAATAATTCTGTAAGCGGCATTTTTGGTTTCCTGATAACATTCTTCGGCGACTTTATTGGTGAATCCTTCAAAGTCATTAAGTGGTTTTCCGGCAACATTAGCAGAACTGAAAACCGGAAAAGAAGTGTCGCCATGTTCACCTAAAACGTACGCTTCAACGCTTTTTGCGTTAAGGCAGAGCTTTTCGCCAATATGAAAGCGCAGGCGGGCGGTATCCAGCATTGTGCCGGTTCCAAAAACACGATTTTCCGGAAAGCCGGAAAGCTGCAGTGCTTCGTAAGTTAAGACATCAACAGGATTGGTGACGATTACTAAAATACTTTCCGGGGCAATTTTTGCCAATGCCGGAATCATCTCTTTAAAAATTGCGCGATTTTTGTCGATTAATTGTAGACGAGTTTCGCCTTCTTGTTGTTTTGCTCCTGCGGTTATAACAATCAAATGTGATCCTTTGCAAGCGGCATAATCGTTGCTCGCAATGATTTTGGTATAAGGCAAAAATGAAAGCGAATGCTCAAAATCCAAAAGCAAACCTTCGGCTTTATCTTTATTGTAATCAATCAAAACAAGTTCGGTGGGGCTGCCGTCCATCAACATTGCGTAAGCTGTTGTGGCTCCTACATTTCCACAGCCAATGATGGAAACTTTAAAATCGCTTTGGAAAGCGGATTTAAGGGTGCAGGCTTTCATTTTAATTAGTAATTAATAATTAGTAGTTAATATTTTTTTTATATTCTTTATGGTTTTGGGTTGAGCTGAGCTTCAATTGCATTTTTAATGCCTTGGAAACTTAAACCGCCGGTATATTTTTGGCCATTGATGTAGATTGTTGGGGTACCGGTTAGTATCAATTTATCGCCATCGGCCTGATCACGCTTGATTTTTTCTTTATATTTTTCATCTTGAATGTCTTTTTTGAATTTTTCAACATCCAGGTTGAGTTGCTTGGCATATTCTGCGAAGATATCTAAAGCCTCAGCTTTCGCACTCCATTTTTCCTGATTTTCATAGAGTAAATCATACATTTGCCAGAATTTGCCTTGTTCACCGGCTGCTTCCGCCGCCTCTGCCGCTATCAAAGCAGTTTTGTGTTGTGGAAGAGGATAATGTCTAAAAACAAGATTAACTTGATCAGGATAAGCCAGTAAAATTTGCTTAAAGATGCCATGGGAAAATCCGCAAGCCGGACACTCAAAATCGCCAAACTCAACAACCGTTACTTTTGCGTTAATTGGTTTTCCTTCGAGTAGTTCATAGCTGTCTTCATGGATCAATAGGGCTTGATCAACGGTTTGTGAATTTGTTGGAGTTTTAAGCATGGCGAATATTCCGCCAATTACAACAATTCCGACAATTGCGATGATGATAAGGTTTTTGATTTCTTTTTTCATTTTCATGATGATGATTTAGTTAATTTTTTATAAATAAACATGCAGACGCCAATAGTGACGAAGGCAAGGAATGAAAGCAAAGGAATGGTAATAAAACCAAAATAGTTGATAGTTTTTGTTACGCAGGAAATTCCAAATGAACATGGTGCAAGATTTTCCGGAATGATATTTGCCTGAAGCAGAGTGTGATAAAATGCGACAATTGCGCCCAAAATCGAAAAAGGAAAAACGTAATGGTGTAGAAGTTTATCTTTTTTGATGATGCCGATGGGCAAAATTAGTACCAGCGGATAAAGCAAAATTCTTTGATACCAGCACAAATTACATGGCGGAAGATTCATAACTTCGCTAAAAATTAGGCTGGCGATCATGCCAACCAATGCGATTGTCCAGGCAATGTAAAGAACGTTTTGTACGACCCAGTTTTTTGCTCTTGTAATCATGGTTTTTGGGTTATGCTAAATAATTATTCCAGAATAGGAAATTTTTTGACGAGTTTGGTGTTTGACCACCATTTTCCAAGTCCCCAGCATTGTCCGGCTTTTACAAAAGTGAAAGCCATAAAGATGATCATGAAGACAATATGTTCATCTAAAATTGGATTTTGTTTGGGAGGTAAAACTGCTGACCACATGTATAATGTAAGCAACGCACCGCTGTATCCTGCGATTTTTAGGCCGATGCCCAAAATTAAAGCCAGGCCGATCATTAAAAGCGCGAGCATGAAAAGTGTGTCTGTGATTGGATTTCCGGCAATGCTTTGATAAAAACCGGCAAGTGGTCCGGACGTGCCCATCTTTAAAAATCCGTAAGTTGGTGATCCGCCTGCGAGCCAAGATTTATCTGCGGCTGTGGAAAATCCTAAGCCGAGAAGTTTGTCGAAAAATGGCCAAAGAAATATTCCACCAAGGGCAAAACGTAAAAGACTCCAAATGTGCTGTTCTTTCAAACAAGTTTTTTTCATGAAAAGTAATTACGAATACAAACGAGCCGGGGTTATTGTATTACTTTTCGTTCTTTTCGTAAAATTGTTCCAACGCCAATATCTGTGCCGGGCTGATTTGTCACATTTGTAAGGCCTTCCAGATCCAATAAAACGTGATCTTTTTGGCCGGGATGAATTGTTAAAACTTCTTTTCCGTCCATGGTTTTAAAAGATTTGATGGTTGTTTCGTATTGATTTTTGGGTGTGATGATCTCAATTTTTTCCGGAGCATCAACGCGGCCTTTTACTTCCATTTCATAAAGTTTATGGCCATTTTTTTCTTGAATTGCGCGGATTACTCCCACAAATTCATGAGTTTGATGGGAAATATTTTTTTCGTAATCTTGCGCTTTTTCGGATGGATTGTTCATTAAAAAGCCTGGAATAAAGCCACGATTGGAGGTTTTTGCCAGTTCCTTTAAATATTCCGGATTGAAGGGTTTGCCTTCTTCCAACTCGTCGATGGCTTTGCGATAAATTCGCGCGACGGAAGCGGCGTAGTAGGCGGTTTTATTGCGGCCTTCCACTTTAAAGCTGCAAATGCCGGCTTCTTTTAATTCTTTAAGATATTCAATCAAACAAAGGTCGCGGGAATTCATGATGTAGGTGCCGTGTTCGTCTTCATCGATTGAAAAAAACTTTCCCGGACGTTGCATTTCTTCCAAATAATAATCGCCGTCGAGTTTTTTGTAGTTGGAGGAAATGTTGGATTCTTTGGCTACGCACGAAGTGCCTATTTCTGCCGTGAGTGGGGCATGCTCTGCTGTTTTTTGAAAGTGATTTTGGATTGGAGTTTGATGAGTTGTGCAGATTTTTTCGGCAACTTCATCTTTGCCATGGGCCTTGTAAACTTTGTATTCCCAGCGGCAGGTGTGCGAGCAAGTTCCCTGGTTACCGTCTCTATATGAAAAATAACTGGAGAGCAGGCAACGTCCGGAATAAGCAATACAAATCGAACCATGAACAAAAAATTCCAGTTCCAGGCCGGGATTTTTTTCGTGAATTTCTTTGATTTCGGTTAGAGAAATTTCACGCGATAAAATAATGCGTTCAACTCCAGTCTTATGCCAAAATTTGGCGGAAGCCCAGTTGACGTTATTGGCCTGCACGGAAAGATGAATCGGAATTTCCGGAGCGATTTCCTGGCAAAGCATCACAACTCCGGGATCGGCCACAATAAAAGCGTCCGGTTTAAGGTCTGCAAGGGGTCTTAGGGCTTTTTTAAGTGCAGGGATTTTGTAGTTATGTGGGAAAATATTTAAAGTGAGGTAGATTTTTTTGTTGAGAGATTTGGCGTAATCTACGGCTTCTTTAACGCTATTGATGTTGAATTTATTTTCGCGCGCGCGCAGAGAAAAAACGGGAACGCCGGCATAAACGGCATCAGCACCGTACATAAAAGCGGTTTTAAGTTTTTCCATGTCGCCCGCAGGCATTAAAAGTTCTGGTTTCATTGAGATTTGGTGAGTTTCTTTGGTATCTCTTTTTAAAGGATTTTTTGCGGAAAAGCAAGGTTTCTTGTAGAATGCGTTGGCATTATCTTGCTAATTGAGGCCATTTTTATGAAATTCATGAAAATTAAAAATTGGATTAAAAAAATTGATCGTTGCGTGTTACATAAATTTTGTTTTTTTGTTTTGTTTGCGATGGTGCTGATTTTTGCTGTTGGGATTGATATTAATTTTTCGATGTTTCAACAAACCGGCGCTTATATTTATTCGGATTTGGGTAAAGTTCCTGCAAAACCTGTGGTAATGGTTTTGGGTGCAAAGGTTTATGTTGGCGATAAAATGAGCAGTATTTTGCTGGATCGGGTGCAAACGGCTTTGGAAATTTATCAGGCTGGCAAGGCTCAGAAAATTCTTTTAAGCGGGGATCATGGGACAAAAACTTACGATGAAGTGAATACTATGAAAAAATATCTGCTTGATCATGGTGTTTTGGCGCAGGATATATTTTTGGATCATGCCGGGTTTGACACTTATGACAGTTTTTACAGGGCGCGCGACGTTTTTGAAGTGAAAAGTATGATTGTTGTTACTCAAGCTTTTCATCTGCCACGTGCGGTTTATATCGGCAATGCAATGGGGATTGATACCGTTGGATTCGTTGCCGATAAACAACGGTATCAATCTGAATTTATGAATAATTTTCGCGAAAGCTTTGCGCGCGTAAAAGCTTTTTTTGATGTTAAGTTTTACGCATTGCCAAAATTTTTAGGCCCAAAAATCCCGATAACGGGGGATTCACATTTAAGTTGGGATTAGGGTGGGCGGATTTTTCATCATAATTTCAGAATCTGTTTAGAATTTTATAATCTATATTCTTTATATTGTCCACAGCTGGCCTAAGGTGGGGATAGCAGGTGCCGTGATGGAATTACCAATCCAATCACGAGGGGTTCGATTCCCCTTATCTCCACCACGGGCTAGCACCATATTATGTGTAGCATCAAATTACATTGACCCTTGAGCATTTAAAGTAATAAAATGTAGGTGGATTGGTAATTCCACATGGTCTCTTAGCCTCCATCGAGTCTTCCTTGGAGGCTATTCTAGTAAATTTCTTTTAAATAACAGTCTTCACAATAAACGATTTTCCCCCGCTTAGCGGGGGACCCCGCTGCGGCGGTGGCCGGACGATTTGGGGCGTAGCTGGTTTTGATTGGTTTGGCGCATTTGGCGCAGGATCTTTGCCAGAGTTTGTAGGGATTGCGACGTTTGAGGCGATCAAGATGCCGGCAGTTAGAGCATTTTTTGGGTATGGGAAGCCCCATTTTTTGATAGAAGACCAACTCTTGAGGAATGATTTTGTAATTTTTTTGGCAGTCTGTGCAACTTAATATTTCCTTGGTGATAGTTTGAGGGATTTCTTTGATGGAATCGGGAATTATGCAGGTTTGAGGTTCATATTCTCGAAGGGCTTTGGGTTGCCATGGCCAGCCTCTTTTTTCGACTTCTGCCTGGGTTAGCGGGAAATATTCGTTGCTGACGGTTTCGTTGTAGCCAAAAAAAGAAAATTTGGTATCGGGAAATTCCGACCATTCTCTGGTTTTCTTCATGTGTTCGATGATTTTTGGCACAAGCGCTTCGTACTCTTCTTTGGTATATTGTTTGTTTAAGATGCAATATTTGCCTCGATGCAGCGATACGCATCCGAAAAGATATTCACTGCTGTGGCAGTTTATGCAGTAGAGCAGGTATTTATTTGCCCATGAGAACCAGGAAAAATGATTCATGTAGGAATTGTCCGGAGTGATTCCTTCGTAGCACCAATTCGGCCTGCCGCTGTTGGAAATGTCGTAACTGAATTTATTTTCATCGCCCTGATGGCAATACTTGCAATTTTCGGAATTTAAAAGACTAAAGCCGTAGGTGTTTTTGCAGTTTAATAAATCGTTTCCCTCGCTATTTTCGCAATTTTGCAGGTTCATATTTTTGCGTGGATATTTTATGATCCATTGAAAATATTCTGTCTTAAATTTGGCTAATGATTCAGATGAATCAAGTTTATATGTGGCGATTTTTTCTTTATATTCTTCTTCACTGTAGGGTTTATTAAAAATGTAAAACTGTTTTTGACGCAGGCCGATGCAGCCAAAACAATTTTTGCAACCTTTCAGATCAAAGCCAAAAAAACAGTCACTGCAGTTTTCGGAGTTCTGCACGAAGGCACAATTATAAAGCCCCTGTGAATCGATGGATTCATAACAAAGTTCGGACTTGGAAATGTTGATGCAGTCACAGATGTTGCGGTTGTGTGAAGAGTTGATGCTGCAATAAAAACTGTCTTCGGTGTACCAGGTTCCAACCACAAGATAGCAGTTTTTTAGGTGTGAGGCGTCCTGGCAAAACTCGGAATTTACGCTTCCGGTGCCATTGTCGTTTTGAATGGCCAGTTGCGGAACTTTGTCCATGAGTTCCCTGAGTTGATCAAAAAAAGGGCGGGAAAAATCGAAAGATTTTCCATATTGATGAACGTCCCAATCGTCACTCCACCAGCATTTATTACAATAAACCGGAAAGGGCTTGTTTTGTGAGTGCACTGATACGATATTTTTTTTACATTTATCGCATTTTCTGGTGTATAAAAATCTTTCGTTGCGCCAGCTCATTCTGCGCTGAAGACGGCAATCCGGGCAGAAAGTCGGTGGGGAAATGGGATATTTTTTCCCAGCGAAAACAGGTGAGATGGTGTCGTAGAATTTTAAGTCCTGTTCAGTGATTTCGAACTTTGTGGAACATTGGGCGCAGGATTTTTCCATAAAAAATACGTATGGCTATTTGCCACAAATGTATACCTTTTAGGCTGAAAATCAACGACTTTGCCTAGGGTTTGGATAATGAACACTGAAGATTGTTCCTGGCTTACAAATCCGTTCCGGAATAACTTAGGTCGAGCGATTTGTTGCAAAGAGGGAAGTCTGGGACGATGTTGCCTGGGCCGATTTCTCCAAAAAGTGGCCAGTTGCAGAATGATGGATCACGGACGGAAATGCGATCAATCAGGCCTTTTTCGTCCAAACGGATGAAATAAATGATTTCGCCGCGCCAGCCTTCTACTGCGGAAATGGCTTCGTTTGCCGAAGCGGCTGCGTTTTTTTGATTTGCTTTGTTTGCGCTTTGTGCAGCTATGAAATTGATTTCACTTTTGACGTGAGCTTTTCCTTTAACTTCTTTTGATTGTCCCAAGAATTTAAGAAGTTCCTGAACCATTGCGTAACTTGCTTCCAATTCTTCAACGCGGACCATGTAACGGGCAAAAACGCCATTACCCTGTTTTACGGCAACTGTGAAATTAAGCTTTGGATAAGCTGCATAAGGGTGATCAACGCGGGTGTCCATGTTGATCCCCGAAGCTCTGGCGGCAATTCCAACTGCGCCATAAGCCTTGGCCGCTTCTGGTTTTAAGACGCCACTACTAACAAGTCTTTCGCATAAACCATCTGAATTAAGGCCCATTTTAAGCAGATCCTGCATTTCTTCCACAACCTCTTTTGTCGTTTCGGAAATAAGTTTTAGTTCTGATTTTTCCAGATCTTTGTCGACTCCGCCCGGTACAATAAATCCTCGCCAAAAACGATTACCAAAAAGTTCTTCACTTAAACGAACCAGCTTTTCTTTGATTCTAAAGCCATGTGCAGCCATTACGCTGTAACCTGTTCCCATGCCGGCAATGTTTGCAAGGTCATGAATGTGCATGGTGATGCGCTCCAATTCGGCAATCAAAGTTCTTAAAAGTGTGGCTTTTTCACTTATTTTGGTGTTGGTAATTTTTTCAACTGTCTGACAGTAGGCTAATGCATGCCCTGCGGCTGAATCTGTGGAAATTCTTTCAACAAAAGGTAAAGCTTCTTCAAGTTTTTTCCCTTCCATGATTTTTTCCGCGCCCTTGTGGGTGAAAAATAATTTTCCTTCCAGCGTGATAATTCTTTCTCCGGCTACATTAAAACGAAAATGTCCCGGTTCAATAATGCCGGCGTGAATCGGTCCAACCGGAATTTCATAAATGCCATTTCCCTCAACGTGATGCATTGGATGAGGATGATTTTCTTTTTTCAAAACCGTGTTCCAGGCAAAATCTTTGCGTAACGGATGAGTATTGAGTGGCATGTTTTCGTGATGAACAAGCCTTCTGTGGTCGGGATGACCTTCCGCAACAATTCCAAACATATCCATGATGTATCTTTCGTACCAGTTGGTGGAAGGCAAAGTTTTGGTCAGAGATTCGTATTTGGGATTTTTTTCCGGCAAGGCAATTGAAACTTGAATCCATTCGTTTTTGGCTTCCGGTGTGAGCAAAACGTGCACTCCAAAAGTTTTGTTTGAAGCGATATCGTCAGTGGCAAACATGTGCGCAAGACGATAATTTTTTTCCAAAAGGTTGAAAACAATGTTATTAAAATGTTCGGCGTCGGTCTTGATGACCTCAAGGTTTGAAGTCTGATTTGTGGCTTGTCGCTGCGTGTTTTCTTTGCTGATTGTAGTTTTCTTTTCCATGGTGCGGCCAAAAATTAGTGATAAATAGAGTCAGCGATACTTGAGAAGAAATCGAATCCGGTATTGGTAAACATAAAAATTCCGCCCGCTATCAAAAGAACAATTTGGATAATCATTACCAGATGAGTCACATTGAACTTTTCTTTTGCTTGAGCGATTTTAGCGCTGTCTTCCGTTTGATCTTCACTGTGGGAAAACATGTCAAAAGCGTGTTTAAAAAAGCTGATACAAATAATACTCAAAGAAATTATGATCAAAAAGAAAGGGATGATTTGTCCTTTGGTGATGGCCGCGGATAGAATCATTACTTCGCTGGAAAAAGTCGCAAATGGAGGGAAGGCCAGCAGGGAAATCATGCCGATGGTAAACAAAATAACCGTTTTTGGTAATTGGTTGATCAGGCTTTTTATTTTGTAGATTTTGGCGGTTTTGGTGTGTAATAAAATTTCGCCGGAGCCAAAGAAAAGTAATGATTTGGAAAGTGTGTGGGCAACCATGTGCATGGTGGCCGGAACAAGTCCAAGCGGGCCAAGGCCGATGGCTACAGCAATTAAGCCCATGTGTTCCATGCTGGAATAAGCCAACATTCTTTTGTAATTGCGTTGGATGAAAAGAAAAAAGGCGCTGGCAACTATGGACATCACCCCAAAAATCAAAAATAAATTATTGGTCCATTGATCAGATCCTAAAGCGATATCGGTGATTCCTTTAACTCTTAATAAAGCGTAAAGGGCGACGTTTAAAAGAATTCCGGAGAGCATTGCCGAAATAGGAGCCGGAGTTCTGCCGTGAGCGTCCGGAAGCCAGGTGTGTAAAGGGAAAAAGCCGACTTTGGTTCCAAGTCCAATGAAACAGAAAATAAAAGCCCATTTCATAACTTCCGGAATCATTTTTGGAGCATTGGTGATCAACATTTTAATCGACATTGAATCCAGGCCGCTAAGACCACTTTGTACGCCTGCGTAGCTTAGTAGAAGCACTCCTAAAAGTCCCAGACTGATTCCAAGGGAACATAAAATCATGTATTTCCAAGCTGCCTCCAGCGAGCCGTCTTTTTTGTAAATTGCGACCAATGGAGTTGTAACTAAAGTGGTTGTTTCCAGAGCCAGCCACAATAATCCCAGGTTGTCGGCCATGATTACGGTTAACATGGCTAGGGCAAATAATGGCAGCAGCAAATAATAAAGGCGCACTTTAAATAAATTCAAAATTCCCTCGCGATACTCTTCCGAAATGTAGCGATGGCTGATTAAAACCGCAAAAAAGTAGAGAGTTGTAATCAAAACTCCAATCAGCGCGGAAAATTTATCGATTCTTAACATTCCTCCCAGTTCCAAAATTTGATTTGAAAATAGCGGGGGAATCATTGTGTAAAAAGCCACTGCGGAAGAGACAATGCCCATGCCCAAAACCAGGTTGAAAACATTTTTAGCCTGCTTTGGGATAAAAGCACAGATGGCAGTTAACGTGAAGATGACGAAAATTAGGATAGGCATAGTGTGATCAGTCAATTAATTCATTTAAATTTTCGGTGTCTCCGCTTGAGTACACTTCGTGGACTTTTTCCGTGAGGAGAGCCAGGATAATCGTGCTAACCATAATCACAAAAAAGACGCCCATTTCCAGGAATAGGGGTACGTTGTTTAAGGCTACAAGCCCAAAAGCGGCGATACCGTTTTCGATTGTCATTAAACCAAGTACCTGTGAAAATAAATCTTTTCTGATGATGATGAGTAAAAATCCCGATAAAATCAGCGCAACGGAAATAAAAAGCAGGCTTCTGAAGAAAAACACATCCTGGAAAATGCCGTCACTGCTGCTAAAAGTTAAAGGTAAATTTCTGACAATGATCGCACTTATAATTAAAATCAGTGCGAAAAGAAAATAGGTGGTAGCGGGTTTTATATACATTTTTAACTGGTAGGAAGACGGGATTTTTTTGGCTGTATAAGAAATGAAGGCGGGAATAAAAATTACCTTGAAAAGAATTGTGGCGATCGAGCCGATATACAGTTCCGGTTCTCCGCGTGAAAAGGCGATAATTCCGCCAAGAGCAGCCAGAAAAAAGGAGGCAATCGCAAAATAGCGGAGCATCTGCAGTAAGCGGATTTTGCCGATCATCATGAAAGTGGCAAGTAATAGTCCGCCTGCAAAAAAATCGGCAAGAAGTTGGGTCGAGATCATAGGATGGTGATATTAACAAGAGTCAAAATAATTCCGCCAAGAGCCAGGAAAAAGGCTACAGTTGCATATTCCTGAATGCGATAAAAACGCATTTTGACGATTGTGGATTCTAAAAGTGCCAATAAAAACATCATCACAATTATTTTTGCCAGCAGGATGAGTGGAGCAATGACAAGAGATAAAGCAAAGTTGTTTGTGATTGAGCCTGTAATTAAGCCGATTGGCCAGATGAAATTTGCGACCAGTAACGAAAAGAAGGTCAGTTTAAGAAATGAAGCATATTCAAGTAACGCCAAATATGGACCGGAATATTCCAAAACCATGGCTTCGTGAACCATTGTAAGTTCCAAATGTGTAGCCGGATTATCCACCGGATAGCGGGCGTTTTCGGCAAGGGCGACCAATGCTAAAGCTAGGATTGTGGGGATGATAAAAGGATTTTTAAGGAAATCGAGATGAAGCACCATGTTGCTTATTTCCGTGCTTCCGCTGTTGAGTGCCAGAGTCCCAAAAATCAGCAAAACCGTTGGTTCGATTAAAGCAGTGATGGTCATTTCACGGCTTGCTCCCATTCCACCAAAGGCGGAAGCAGATTCGAGTCCGCCAAAAACCAGAAAAATCGCGCCAAGAATTAAAATTCCGGCAACGATGATGAAATTGCTGAAGGTTACCAGGGCGAGATTGGCTGTCATTAAAGGTAAAACCAGTGCCATGAATAAAGATGTTCCAAAAACGATGAATGGAGAAATGCGGAAAACCCAGGAGGTACTTTCCGAAATAACCATTTGTTTTTTGAGCAGAGTCAGGATTGTGAAGTAAGGCAAAAATGGCGATGCGCCGCGGCGTCCCTGGAGTCTGGCTTTAAAAAATTTAACCAGTCCCGCTGCAAAAGGAGCGACTAAAGCAACGATCAAAAATTGATAAAAAATGACGAGAAGATTCATAGAGTGGCGATTGCGGTTATGACGAGAGTAATAAGAATTAACGCGATGTAGAACTGGATAATTCCGCTTTGAAGTTTGCGGATTTTAGCCGAAATGAAAGCTACCAGCTTGACGATTGGTTCATAAAAATATTGATCCCAAATTGGATAAGTTTCGATACTGATGCTTTTTTTGGTAATCCAGGGATTGCTGGCTAGCACAGGTTTAGATTCCACTTTTTTATTTGTGCGAAGGATCATGTTAAAGAAAAAGCGCAGAGGTGAAGCAAATGCTGTGCCGGTATATTCCATGGAAGCATCAATCGGTTGGCCGCAATCCCAACTGTGATATTGGCGTTCGTTTTTGCGATTTGAGGTGAAATAGCGGAAGAGGTAAGCCGCCAAAATTGCCGCGACGATAATTACCAACAGCATTGAAGGATTGAAAGATGTGCCAAAGAGGTTGAAGCTTGTATCAAATGTTTTTTGATAAGATTCGGTAAGAATGCCATTGCCGATTATTTTTGTAATAAACTGGGCAATCGACCCCAGTCCAAAAACTACAAAGGCCAAAATGACGATTGGTATAAGCAGTTCCGCCTGCGGGTCATGTTTTAAATTGGCTTCAACGTGGGCGTTGGTTGTTCTTGATTTTGCTAAAAAGGCGATTCCAAAAAATCTGACCATGGCAAAAACGGCCATTCCTGCAACAAAACCAAACACAACAAAGGTCAGTAACAAAATAATTTTAAAGCCTAAAGGTGCAATAGCCAGGGTTCCAATAATTGTTTGTAAAATAATCCATTCACCAATGAAGGCACCGGAAGGTGGTAACGCCGCAGCGGTTAAGGCAAGCAGCAAAACCGCGAAAGAGAACAGTTTCATGTTTTTGGCCATGCCGCCCATTTTTTCAATGTTGCGGGTGTGGAAAGTTTGGGCGATTACGCCGGCGCTCATGAATAAACCTGACTTGAAAAAAGCGTGGCAGATCGACTGGAACAAGATTACTATAAGGCTGATTTGAGCCAGGAGATCCATTTGTAAATTTTTGGCGATCAGATAAATTCCGATCATCGTAAAAATCAGACCAAGGTTTTCAATGCTGCTGAAAGCCAAAATTCGTTTTATGTCCGTTTCAATTGTAGCGTAAAGAACTCCAAAAACTGCGGAAAATAAGCCGATTACGGTAACTGTCATGCCGATTTCGATTGGCATAACCGGCAGCATGAAAAGTATAACCCGCAAAAATCCATAAACGGCAATCTTTAGCATAATTCCAGACATTAAAGCTGAAATGTGACTTGGGGCTTGTGGATGCGCTTCCGGTAACCAGCCATGAAAAGGGAAAAGTCCCGATTTAGATCCAAATCCAAAGAAAAATAATAGAAATGCGCTGATGGCGGTGATTGAAGACATTTGTGGAACCAGTTGAGCAATTTGGCTGAAGTTAAGGCTTAACGAACCGCCGGAAAGTAAAAGAAATCCGGCTAAAAGCGCTCCTGCTCCAAGATGAGTCATGATCAAATAAAAAATTGCCGCTCTAATGGAAGAGTGTTTAAAGTCGGCTATTACCAATAAAAAGCTGCTGAGTGACATTACTTCCCAGGAAAAAAGAAAGGAAACGGCATTGGTGGAAAGCACAACCATTTGCATTCCCAAAAGGAAAAATGACGTTAGAAACTGGACGTAAGAAATATTATAAAGGTGCGCTTCGTTCAAAACGTATCTTGTGCCGTAGATTGTCGCCAAAAATCCAACTGCATTAACAAGCAAAAAAAAGATTGCCGAAAGGTGATCGATTACAAACTGTCCGGGAAATAAAGTTCCAAGATTAAAGATTGTTAGCGGTTGAAGGTTCATCATTAAAAAAGCGCCCGAGGAAGCCGTTCCAAGCAAAAGTGCAAGTGCTGTAACTATTTGCGCGGTTCTCTGGATGAAATTGTTTTTTCCAAATAAGGAAATAATTCCACCTGCGAATGTTCCGATCAGGCTCACCAAAATACCGGTTGTGATTAAAACTTCATTATTCATTTTTGAGTTTTGTTTTTTAAGATATTTAAAAGGCCGCTTAAAATTTGAGTTGGAGTTGGTGGGTCTCCATAGATTTTGTAATGAACGGGAATGACTTTTTCGACAGGGCCAACCACGGCATAGGAATTTTTCCAAATGCCGCCGGTGCAGGCGCCATCACCCAGGGCTACAACGATGCATGGCTGCGGTGCGGCTTCGTAAGTGGTGCGCACGGCCCGTTCCAGGTTTCTGGTGACAGGTCCGGTTACAAAAAGCATGTCGGCGTGTCTTGGAGATGCCACAAAAGAAAGTCCAAAGCGGTCAATGTCGTAATAAGCATTGCCAAGAGCGGTTAATTCGATTTCTTCGCCATTACTTGAACCACCATCTACTGCGCGGATTCGTAAAGATCGCCCGCCATATAGGTTAGCGATGATTGTTTTTAGTTCTTTGCCGATTTCTTCCGTTGGTGGGGCGAATTTTGCTTTTATATCTTTTCCGCTGAGGAATTTGCTTTTATCCTCGGTTACTTTTGGTCCGAAGAAAAGTCGATCTAGCAGTTTTAAGAAAGTCATATCAGCATTGGCAGAAAAAGAATCCGACTCATTTTTAGACTTTCGCGGGAAAAAAGCAATGTATTTTTTGAAAAATTGCTTTTTGGATGTACAATTCTGTCGGTTGAAATATTTTTTTAATTTCCTTCCTATGGAAACTTCTCTTTTCCTGGCAAAAGTTCTGGGGGCTTATTTTGTCGTGGTTGGACTTGCTTTGTTGGTAAATAAAAAAGCTTATAAGCTAATTATTCATGAGGCGCAGGATGATACTTTTTTGCTGATAACCGGTTCAATTTCTTTGATAGTTGGTATTTTGATGGTGGCAAGCCATAATCTTTGGGTCTCGGATTGGCGTGTAATTATTACGTTAACAGGCTGGGTTGCATTGCTAAAGGGGGTTGTCAGATTGTTTTTCAGTGATTTTTCCAAGAAAATTATCAAAAAAGTCAGCTTAACACCTTGGTATCCAGTAGCTTTGGTAATTGTGGTTCTGCTTGGATTATGGCTGACGTACCAGGGTTTTTGGGCTTAGGCTAAAACTAAGTTTTCTTTGGGACAATTTTAATATCTTTTATTCCAAGGGCCAATAAGCCCAGGATTATTATTTTTAAAATATAATGATCCTGAATATCCAGAAAATATTTGGTCATTGGAGTCATGGTTCCAACCATTATATGGACCAAAATGCTGATTGGTAAGGTTAAAAACATCCAACTTTTTTTGGAAATTTTTAGTCGGAGTTTTAGAAAGATTTTTGATAGTAGAGGCGCGAGTAAATAAATTCCCACAAAGGATAAGACAAGATCAAAAATGGCGTAATCAAGAACTTTAAATTGTCTTAGATATTCGATTGAAGTCATGGTGTGAATTAAAAATTGAGTTTATAGGTAATTCCTTCGTTTATCGCGCAAAATCTCCAGCTCGTTTTCGTCCCGGATTATTGAGAATGTTATTTTAGACATAGTGATTCCAGCAAAAAGAGCGCTTTAGTTTTTTCTAAAATCAGCCCAAAGAGAAAGTATTCCTAAAGCTAGAAAAAGAGCCGCTTCAAGCCAATTTTGTTTTTGCAGTGCTTCAATTAAAGCTATTCCAAAGAAGATTATGAATACTGCGAAATTTGTAAATTTTAAATGTTTCATATGTTTTTATGAAGTAAGAAATTCAATCGCTTTTTTGTATTTCTCCACCCGTTCCAAATCGATTTCGGTTGGATTTGGAATGCGATCTAAATTGGAATTATCTTTCAGGTCGGCGAGTTTTACCTGAACCGCCAAGGGATTTTTTTTAATGCGTTTTATAAAATCATCATACTGCTCGTTTTTTTGTTTAGTTATAGCCGTTAAAGCTTCCAGCACTTCAGCGCTGAATCCTTCTTTGACCAAATCCTCAAAAGTATAATTGCTGTCCTCCACCACATCATGCAAAACAGCAATAATCTGCAGTTCTTCGGTCGGCATCTGTACCATGACTCTTAGCGGATGAAGAACGTAAGTATGGCCGCCCTTATCCACCTGTTTTTCATGGGCTTTGAGCGCTATTTGAATTGCTTTTTCGAGTTGATTCATAAGAATAATTTTAATCGTCTTTTCCGGGGAAATCGTAAAATGAGTCTAATGCGTCTTCCGTTAAAAAATAGATGCGGTTTTCTTTTTGCCCCGTGGAAATACACATGACTGCTTCCGGGTTTGCAGATTTCATGAAGAAATATTTTTCACCTTCTTGTTTTTCAAAAGTACTATGCCAATTGGCTTCACCCCAACCGCTATCGGGTGTGGCATATTGAAAATAGAGGGTTTTAAACTGCTCTTTTGTAACTTCCACATCGTGCAATTCTTCCTCTTTTTTTATTTCCGGAGTTGGGTCCATAGTTTAGGATTTTATCTATCAAGAACTGAACTATTTTGCCGGAGGTACGGGAATTGTCAGCTTGACCACGTTGCTTTTGCCGGTTGTTTTATTTTCAACATAAATTTGATAAGAACCGGGCGAACCGATTGAGTTGCTGATAAATTTGATGGTGGTGTCGGTTGCTACAGCTTTCTGTAAAACGCAGCTTGGAGTAATCATTTCTTGGCAGAGTGCTCTGGAAGGTGGGGCATTGAAAGCTACATAAGAATCACTCAGATTTTTTCCCTGGATAACAATGCCATTACCATCAAAAATGGCCGAGATAATTTGCGGCGCCTGGTTGTCGGCTGGAGCGGGATTGGCCACTTGCGTATTAACATTTGCTATTGGTTCTTTTGCATTGGTGATCGGTTGATTAACGCTGGTTTTTGGCTGGCTGATGTCTTGATTTACGGCAGGTACTTGTTGAGTGCAACCGGTCAAAGCTAAAACGGTCAGAGATAGGACTAAGAGTTTTTTCATAGTTTTTTGTTAAGGTATTTGATAGCATCATACGCCGGAAAGGCCATTACTGCAAAAAAGGGGAAGCCCGTCGATGACTTGAATTTCTGATTGTGATAGAATTGTGCAAATAATTCATTAAAATTAACACTATGAATGCACCTGCAACAATGGAGGAATTGAAGAAAATTTTCGATGATTTTAATCAGGCAATTTTGGCCGGTGATGTTGATAAAGCCATGCAATTTGTAGATATACAAAGCAAAAAATCTTTTCTGGAGATGTTCAAAACTCCGGAAGGGAAGGCGAGTATCTTACAAATGGCACCAATGATGATTCCCGTTTCCTTTACCGTTTCGCACCTGGATCAAAAAGGTGAAAAGGCACTGCTTTATATAACCGGAGCGCTGAAGACTGAAGATAAAAAAAATTCCACTCAGGAATTAATGCTTCGTTTTAACAACGAAGCTGGCGCTTGGAAATTCGGTGGCAGCCTTTCTTTGGCTGATCTAAAGGATATCAAGCATGTGCCGGACGAAAAATTTGAACCGGAAAGTAAATTCGCACTCAATAAAACTGTTTCGCTTGGCGGCCGCATTGTTTCCGTCAAATTTGAAACTGATTACACGATGGTTATCATTAGGGTACTGGATGAAGAAAACCTGATATTTTTGCCCAAAAAAGCTGATTTGGGCAAGACCGGAATAGCTGCGGACCAACTTGTTCCCTGGAAAATTCTGTCGATTCACGCGCATCCACATCTGTCCAATAAGTTTAAACTGATTGGCGACAAAGTGGAAATTGTGGAACCTTCGTTTGAGCTTTAATACTTTATTTTTGCCGGAACCTCCAGAGCGTTTTCTTTGCGGGATGGGTTGTGCCAAATGTTTTGTTCAGATTGAGCAAGTGCTGGTATTGCCAATCTCGTTCCCTGGTAGTGTCATCAATGGAGCCGGTTGCGTCGCGGACGGCGGTGGCTGCATAAACAGCAGCGCCAATGGAATGAGTGGGAACATGCGCAGTCGCCATTGCTTGTCCTGCACTGCGGGCGGCGGATCGGGCGGCATCATCATTTTCTTTCACTTCACGGGCTGCCGCATGAGCCGAAAGTGAACTCTTTCGCACATCGGCCATTTTAAACAGGCCGGTCTTAATCCACGTCCGGAGTGCTTCTATAGCTTTTCGGGGACGATTATCTTCCGGATATTTTTCTTCAAAGTAGTGTAAGACCCGCTCGGCACAGTCAGCTGCCCAGATTCCTAATATTTTGTGGTCACTTTGACTAACAAGCTCTGTAATTGGCTTGTCCAAATCAATCCTTACCAGCTTTGGTCTTTTCATATGCAAAAAAAAATGGGGGAGGCTGCGGCCGAATTGGGTGGGCGCTCTTTGTTAAGTTTGCAACAATTGCCTAATTGTGGTACAATATTCATAGTCACGATTCCATTATAAATCATTAAAATAAAAATATGAAAAAATTATTGAAAAATAAAAAAGTTCAAATCGCCTCGATGTTTAGTACGGTTGCTATCGCTGGAATAATATTATTCCAGGGTGCTATACCAAAAGCGGAAAGCATGGTGAAAATCAGTTCAATTTCACCAAACCAGGGTGCTACCGGAACGGAAGTTGTTATATCGGGTTCCGGATTTTCATCGTCAATTCAAGGAATCACCGGTACTCAAATAAACGGAAAGGTGTACGCCCCAGGCAACTATATTTTAATTCAAAGTGAAGTTTTAGACCAACCCATTCTTTCGCCTGACGGGAAGACACTTACTTTTAATGTTAATCTCATTTCCGACAAAGTTAAGGCGGATTGTTCGGCGAGCTTAGCTAAAATAAAGCCCGGATCGTGCAAAATTCAAATTAAAGTGGTGAACGCTTATGGCAAGATGAGCCTTGGTCAATATTTCACCGTCACGAGCATGCCAAGCGTTCCTACGACTCCGTCATGCTTGTTCTCGGTCTCCGTTGCTCCAACAACTCCTGCGGCGCAAAACATAAGTCCCGGTCAAAGCGGGGTTACTCTAACGAAATTCAACGCAACTCCGAATTGCGACGGTACCTTAAATAGCTTCGCTGTTTCGCTATTACCAATGCCAAACGGCTACCAGAATATTTCCACTTTACGCCTCTACGACGATGTGACTGGTGTACAACTCGGCACGACTCAAAATGTTACCACCGCCGGCATGAACTTTCCTTATGTCAATATACAGCTTATAGCCAACCAAACACTGGTTTTGAGGGTTGTTGCTGATGTTAGTCCTTCAGCTCTTATTGGTTCGACGGTCTATGGTGTTTATGGCGGATCTTTACAGTTTAATGTTTCAGGTGAATTAATGGTGAATAACGGATCGGGCCAACTTTTTGCCGGCAATATTATGACAGTTGCGGCGACGCAATACACAGCACCAGGTACTAATCCTCGTATTATGTACTGGTGGGGAAAAGTAAATCAACATACTGACGCAAACGGGAATTGGCTTACTGATTCCGATGGAGTTTCCGGAGCAGACTTGGATAAACTCACATACTGTAAAAAGTTTTATCAAAATACTTTCGGCGTTGAAGATTATATCCTGGAGACTACAGATACCTGGCGTGATCGCGGGAATGTTGGTGGGCCATATACTTCAACTAAAATATCTACAAAGTGTTTGCAACCAAGTTAATTCTCGACTTCCATGTAAAGCAAAACAGCATCTTTTAGATGTTTTAATGTCGGTTGGGCGCTGTTTATTTTTATGCTTTTAACAAATATATTCCTATTATTCTAATGATTAATCCTACCAATGCAGCATAACCTACATATTTCCAATTTCGCCAAATTTTCCAGTTTTTGAAAATTAAAGAATAAATTAACATTCCTAGGGCTAATGGGAATGCAATAATTAATATTATTGCATATATAAATAAGGAAATTGCGAGGAAATATCCTGCGATTCCAAACCTTTCTATTACTTCAATGAAGATATCAAGCATAAAAATAAATGTCACATAATGTTTGCGGCGAACCGGTTGGGCGCTGTTAGGCGTATTGTTAGTTAGCTACTAAAGGCATGCATAATTTTTGGTATGCTGCTTTATAGTCAGGATATGAACCTGTATTTTCATTAAATCCTGTGCATACCATTGTTTTTAAATATTTAATCTCTGTATCTTTTAAATTTTGATCATATCTATCTAGCATTGTTACGGCTTGGGCACGATTCACACCGTCATTTGGATGAAATAATCCGTCATCGTATCCTTTAACAACGCCTTGATAAACCATGTTATCAACTGCTGTAGAATAAAAACTTCCTTTTTCAACATCAGAGAACTGTTTTATTTGGACAAGTGCCAAGGCTGTTCCTGTGATCATAAGATTAATGAGTACTGTTAATATTATGGTTTTTTTCATAATAAAAATTTAAAAAATATGTGAGCCTATATTAGCACAAAATATGTCGCACAACGTTTGCGCGCGAACCGAAGTTTTTTGCAATTTGACTTATTTTTTCTTTTTGAAATCTTCTTCAGTTGTGTTCGATTGCCTTAGGATTGACCTGAAAGTCCCTTCCGGTATTTCCTTTTTGAGAAACAAAAACAAAGCCTTTTTGTTCAAGGACTTTAATAATTTCTTTTGATGAATGTAATTTAGGCATACTTTAAAGATCCAGAAACAATGTGAACATCCATGATCTTTGTTACTTTTGGGGCTTTTGACTCTTCAAAATAAAGCTCTAAAGCTTCCTCCAAATTTTTCAAAGCCTCTTTTTTGGTTTTCCCAAAACTGGAAACATCTACGTTGAGACATTGAGAAACGTAGTATTTCCCTTCTTTCCAGACAGCGTATTTTATAAAGCCAGCGTATATGTCATAAATACCAAAACATGGAAATGAGTTCATCGGATCTTGTCTACAAGGAAAAATTTTATAGATAACTCTGCCGATAGAAAAAGAAAACATTTCAAGCAAAAAAACAATTGCCGATGTTATTGCTACAAACAAAGGAATTTTTATTTTTTTCATAATTAATGATAAATATTTAAAAAATTGCAATTTCACCTAACGTTCGCGCGTTGGCGAAGTTTGGCTGGTTGTATAATGTGCCGAAAGGCCATAACCAGTCAATTTGGGTGATGTTTACTTGCCTTATTTTCTTAATTTCTCGTATTCTTCAATTGATAGTTGAACGTCGTTTAAAATTTTCCTAAGCAGTCCCTTACTCAGCTCTCGATTATGGATTGGCACTACTGTTGTTCTTCCATCTTTATGTCCGAAAAACACATGTGAACCCTGTGCATCTCTTTTGACGAAACCAATGAAGATCAGTATTTTGATGAGCTTCTTTGGTTTGATGGGGATGAGTTTAGGCATGGGAAAGCTCTAGATTTTGGATGCCAATAAATTTTGTTTTCATAATTTCTTTCTTGTTCACATTGCGAAGGCATAACTCCAAAACCTCATCAAGATTTTTTAACATCTCAACTTGTGTTTTTCCTTCTGCGTGACAACTAGGGACTGTCGGAATGGAGCCGATGAACATTCCATCTTCATCTTGTTCTATATAAACGGTGAATTGTGTTGTTTTCATAGGAAAATTTTAAGCACCTGTATTTTATCAAAAAATAGAAAATAAGGCAAAGAAACCGAACCGCTAACGTTCGCGCCTAACTGAAGTTTTTTATGGCGGTACAATTTGGAGCGGAGCGACCACCGCCACAAAAAATTTGGGTGAGCCGCAGCGAACCGCTTGGGTGCTGTTGTGCGATTTGGCAAAATGTTTAAAGGACTATTCCTACTTTCCCACGGCCAGAAACATTCATTTTTTTAATCTGTATCCCTTTTACACCTTCAAGCTTGAATTCAGTACCATCGGGACCTTTTATTAAAACAACACCTTCTTTATTTGGTAAACCTATTGTGAAACCAGTTATTTCATTACCCCTTAATATGCCATCGGGGCCCACTGCTAAACCCAGTTCTTCTAATTTTTCAGCTGGATCAAGATCTCTCGGTGAATTTGGATTAGACATATTAATTGTATTAAAATTGTAAAGACTAGATGTTATTATAGTTGATTTTGCCATGTTGCACAACGTTCGCACGCAATGCGAACTTATTGGCAGCGGTATAATATGGGATCATACGCTTTTTGGTTTGAATAAATTAAATCGCTAGACATAGAGCTGAACAATGCGATATAAAAAGAAATCAACATCACTCACCCCACGAACCAGTAATCTGAATCCTTTTAATCTGGCAT
>JBAZYK010000014.1:0-33164 GCA_041659405.1 Candidatus Altimarinota bacterium | reverse complement strand
AATGCCAGATTAAAAGGATTCAGATTACTGGTTCGTGGGGTGAGTGATGTTGATTTCTTTTTATATCGCATTGTTCAGCTCTATGTCTAGCGATTTAATTTATTCAAACCAAAAAGCGTATGATCCCTTTCTTCTCTCATGCTTTAATTCCCCAAATTATTTGCTGAATTTGACATTTTTTGATGTGTGAGTTATAAAGTGGCCTTTATTTGTTATAATTTAATATATGAGTGGATCAGAGTCTGGTGAAACTACGGAAACCCCTGAGGTAACGGTTCCTCGCATAACTGCGGAAACCCCTAAAAATCCTTGGGCTAGTCTTGGAGAGGGAGCGAAGCATCTCCAATTGGTTACCAGGAACCCTTTAGCTGGCGCACAGATTGAGACTTTACGGGCGAAAACAGGTATTGATCATGTTGAAACCGGAGAAGATGGTTTAACCAATGTTTTAGTTACAACAAGAGAATTCTCAGCTGGCCTAGTTAGGGAAATTTTGGGTGCTGATAACGTGGTAAGCCTTGAGCCAGCGCCGCCTAAAGTGAATCCTTAAGTTTTTTTGCAAGCGTTGGCCCAATAAGCTTAATCAACTCTTCTTCCTGGGCATTTTTGATTCCTTCTACGGAGCCAAATTGTTTTAATAGTAGGATTTTTGTTTCCGGCCCAATTCCGGGTAAAGTGTCTAAAATTGAACTCATGGATGCTTTGCTTCTT
This sequence comes from Candidatus Altimarinota bacterium, assembly GCA_041659405.1. GTDB lineage: Bacteria > Patescibacteriota > Gracilibacteria > UBA1369 > UBA1369 > JBAZYK01. The sequence goes on along the minus strand of JBAZYK010000014.1, from coordinate 32,453 downwards.
AGGTTTTTGTGGTAAGTAATGGCAAAGCGATGCGCTTCATCACGAATGTGCTGAATCATGTGCAGGATTGGATTGTTTTTTTCGAGTTTGATTGATTCGCTTTCATTAGGTCTAAAAAGCTCTTCTTCTTTTTTGGCGATTGAAATCATGGTTAGGGGTAGGCCATACTTGTTTAATGCCTTTATGGCCGAGCTTAATTGGCCTTTTCCTCCATCAATAATGATTAAATCCGGTACTTTTTTGAAAGATGAATCTTCGCTATATTTGTTTCGGTCAAAAACCAAATAGGTTTGACCTTCTTTTTCGGCGAATTCGTCCGGCAGTTTTTTGATGGCTTCAAAGCCAAATTCTTCATATTTGGCCTGATCAGCTGTATCGCAAAGCAGATACATTCTGTGCACTTTATACTTTTCGATAAGTTTTTTTATGAGAAAGCCTGTGTCTAATTTTTCAATGATGTGGATGTCTTCAATAAGAGTTTTCTTACTTGGGAAAACGTTCACATGTGCGTATCCAATCCTCTTCTTTTCTTTTTCTATTGCTAAAAAGTCGCCTACAGGAAGATTTTCGGCTTTTAATTCTTTCTTTATTTCTTCCAATTCTTTTTTCTTGGCTTTTTTAATTTTGAGATTTTCAAGATTAATGGAAGGTTTAAGATATTTGATTCTTCTGGTTAAAGCTTCTTCCATTGAGGCAAAATCATCGGGCGCGCCGGCCGTTTGTTGATGGAGTTTGAATTTTCGGTAATCATCTTTTTTAGGGAATCCATTTTCAAATACGACCATGGACGCAACGGTTTCGGTTCCTGAAAAATGTGAAATGTCATAACACTCAAGGCGTCTGGGGATTTTGGTTAGTCCTAAGATTTTTTGTAAACCTTCAAGTGCCTTTGTTCGAGTTTCCTTTTCCGCTCCTTGCCATTTAATTTGGCTTTGTTTAGCGTAACTTTGGGCATTCGCCAGGGAAAGTTCCAATAACTGGTTCTTTTTCCCGCGTTCAGGAATAATTAAACTTACCTTTTGTCCTTTCACCTGTGATAACCATTGTTCGATCATTTCAGGTTCATCAACGTGATGAGGAATCAGGATTTCCTTTGGTAAATCGGTGGCTTTTTCATAGTACTGTTCCAAAAACGCATTGAGTGCTTCAGGATCTTCCTGTTCCCTTTCTGTCTGGGCTTTAAAAATAAAATTTTCCTGGCCGATTAGTTTGCCATTTCTTAGCTGAAAAAGATTGAAATAGATTTTGTCATCCTGCTCAACATAATTGATGATGTCCAGGTCTTTTTGGTGTGGATCACTAATGCGTTGTGGCTCAATAATCTCTTCAACAGCTTTAAGACGGTCACGAATTGACGCAGCAACTTCGAACTTTTTTTCACTTGCCGCTTTGTACATATCTTCTTTGATTTTTTCGATAATTCCTTCATGTTTTCCTTCCAGAAAGTTGATAACCTCATCGATCATTTTTCTGTAATTTTCGGGCTTAACCGAGGCTACGCATGGCCCAATGCAATGACTAATGTGATATTGCAGTTGGCTCTCTGATAAAGTTTTTTTAACTGTGCTTCCAGTGTGAATCGTATAGTCGATTGCCAGTTCGCAATTCCTAAAAGGAAAAACTTTTTTTAATACTTTTAGTGTTTTGATGACTTTATGTCCGGCAGTTTTTGGGCCAAAGTAACGTGCCCTGTCCCGATCAACTTTTCTTACCAAATAAATTCGCGGATAAAGGTCCTGAGTTGTTATTTTGATGTAAACGTAACTTTTATCGTCCTTCATCAGGATGTTGTATTTTGGCCTTATTTCTTTAATCCAGTTTGTTTCCAGCAAAAGAGCTTCAAGTTCCGTTTTAACAACGATATATTCGATATCGGCAATATGTTCGACCATTTTTTGCGTTCGCATGGCCTTATCGTTGCGATTTTGAAAATAACTGGAAACGCGATTTTTTAAATTTTTGGCTTTGCCAACGTAGATGATATTTCCATCTTTGTCCTTCATTTTATATACCCCGGGTTCATGCGGTATATTTTTCAGGATATGATCCAAATATGTTTGTAAATCCGGTGTTTTTTCCATTTTTGCTTGATTATTTTCGGCTCGAGTATAAGCTCTTTTTGGATTATTGTTAAATGTTTATGCTTCGAATTAGTGAATTTAAAAATCTAAAAGAGCGTGTTTACGCAACTCTGGTTTTTTTTGACTTGTTTGATAGACCTCTGACCTTAGACGAAATCTATCTTTATCGTTTTGGAAATATCAATAAAAAGGAATTGGAAAACTTTTTGCAAAATGATCATCAGATTTTATTGAAGGAAGGTCTTTATTTTTTTGCCGACCGAAAAAATATTTTTGAAAATTTTCTTGAGAAACAGATAATTGCCAGGAAATTGTGGCATAAAGTTGGCTTCTTCCTGCCAATTATTAGATTAATCCCCTTTGTGCGATTAGTCGCGATCTGCAATACTTTGGCTTTTGACGCTCCTACTTTGGATAGTGATATTGACCTTTTTATAATCACGAAAAAAGGTAGAATTTTCCTAACCCGCACTTTTGTTACTTTGTTGTTTTCAATTTTGGGAGTTAGAAGGCATGGCAATAAAATTGCCGGCAGGTTTTGTTTAAGCTTTTATTTGGCCGATGATGTTCTTGATATTCATTCAATCCAGCTTGATGACGATATTTATTTGCCATTTTGGATGGCTTCATTGAAGGCTTTTTTAGGTAAACAGTGTTATCTGGATTTTTTGAAAAATAATAACTGGCTTACTGCGTTTTTTGATCGTGAACCTGAACCTGATCTTCAAATGCTAAGAAAGGATCCTTGGTTTTCAGTATTTGGAAAGTTTGGTGAATTCGTTTTTGGCGGCAAATTTGGTGATCTGGTCGAGCTTAAGCTCAAGAACTTTTACCAAAAACGTTTTCAGAAAAATAAAAACGCTTTGGGCGATGAAGCCTCGATTGTCGTTAATTCTTCAATGCTAAAATTCCACAATATTGATCGTAGAAAGGAAATTACGGAATCGTTTAAGGAACGCTTTAATGAGGTGACATTCAGATCAAAACCTCTTCCTTAAACAGGAATAGTTTTTATTTCTTTTCTCTGCGTCTTTCTTCCTGGCCGGCGTAGATAATTTTAATTGATGTTCCGGTGAAGCTGTATTTTTTGCGCAATTCATTTTCCAAATAACGGCGATAGGAAAAATGTAGCGCTTTTGAGTCATTCACCTTGAAAACAAACGTTGGTGGATTAACACCTGTTTGATCCAATGAATAGATTTTGGCTTTAATTGGCCCGGTTTTAGGTGGCAAATGCTTGAAAATAGTCGCTTTCATGAAGCCTTCCAGTTCATCGGTATCAACCATCTTGGATCTTTCTTTTTGAATTTGTTGTGAAACCTCCAATATTTTTTCGATGTTGCGCTTCTTAAGAGCGGAAACAAAAATTACCGGCGCCCATGGCAAAAAATCAAACTTATTTTTCAATCTCCAAAGAGTTTTTGTCTCGTTTTCTTCGCGATTCTTCATAAGATCGCTTTTGTTCACTATCAGAATAAGGCCCTTTCCCGCTTCCGTAATGAATTCGGTAATGTGTTGATCCTGTTTTGCTATTCCGGCTTCATAATCAAGAATAAGGCACGCAATATCCGTTCTTTCAACCGCTTCCAATGATCTAAGCATGCTCAGTTTTTCGAGTCCTTTTTCGATTTTGCCTCTGCGACGAATTCCGGCAGTATCAATCAAATTGAATTTTTTATTTTCCCAGGTAATTCCAATATCAATTGCATCACGGGTTGTTCCCGCAGTTGGTGAAACAATCAATTTATCTTCACCAAGTAGCGCATTAACCAAAGACGATTTGCCAACATTTGGGCGTCCAAGGAAGCAAATATTGGTAACATCTTCCGCTTTCCGTTCCATTATTTTCTGCTTTTTCCAGCCTTCTTTTTTGAGTCTCTTCTCCAATTGTTCAAATAACTCATCAAAACCGATTTTATGGATAGTCGAAATGTAAATTGGCTCACCAAAACCCAACTTTTTAAAATCTTCCATTCTTTCTGTAACGCTTGGATGATCGCATTTGTTCGCAATCATCATAATCGGCTTATGGCTTTTTCGCAGAGTTTGAGCAGCTTCGTAATCATTTGAAGTTAGAACTTCACTGGCATCAACCACGAATAAAATAAAGTCAGCTTCATTCATGGCGAGTCTGGCCTGACTTTGGACATCGGCTTCAATGTTTTCTTTTTTGCCATATTCCATACCGCCGGTATCTACTAAAATGGCAGGAATTTCACCAATTTCCGAATGATGATAGATGCGATCGCGGGTTGTTCCAGCCACTTCCGAGGTGATGGCTACTCTTCTTTGGATCAAACGATTAAATAAGCTGGATTTTCCAACATTAGGTCGCCCAATAATGGCGACGATTGGTATATTGTGATCTCGTTCTTCTTTCATGCTTGGATTTGGCTAAATTCTGGCTTATAGTACAGGTGTTTTATCAAACTTACAATTTAAAATGCCATTTTATCCGGATAAACTGAAATTTTTGCAGCAGGACATCAATAATATTTGTAAAAAAGTGGGGAGGGGTGCTGCTGAAATTACGATTTTAGCGGCTACCAAGAGCGCTAATGTTGAAGCTGCCAATCAGGCGATTACAGCCGGAATCGGTTTAATTGGTGAAAATAAAATTCAGGATGCCGAGAAGAAATTTCCATCATTATTGCCGGTAAAAAGACATTTTATTGGTCATCTTCAAGCGAATAAAGTTAAAAATGCGGTCAGGTTGTTTGATTGTATTGAATCTGTGGATTCTTTGAAGCTTGCAGAGAAGATTAATTTGGAATGCCAAAAATTGAATAAGAAAATGCCTATTTTGGTAGAGGTAAACATCGCTTCAGATCCTAATAAACACGGTATAGCTGAAGGTGAAATTTCAGCTTTGATGGATGAAGTTCAAAAATTACCATTTATTTTGTGCAAAGGTTTTATGGCGATTGTTCCCTTTTTTGATGATCCGGAAAATGCCAGAATTTATTTCAAAAAAATGAGTTCTGTTTTTAAACTTTATAGTGAAAAGTTTGCCGAGATAGATACTTTGTCGATGGGCATGAGTCATGATTATCGTGTGGCTTTAGAAGAAGGTGCAACCGAAATCAGAATTGGAAGTTATTTATTTAAAAATGAAATTTGAGATTTCTGAATTTTCTCTGTATGATTTGGATGATTTTTTCCCTCATATTGTGAAACTTTTTCGTTACCTTTCCGTTTCCTGTTTACTTTCAATGTTGATGGTTGCGCCAGCTTATGCGCAATTCACGCTTTTGCCGAGTACGAGTAAGACCATTGAGGAGTGTCAAAGTACAATTAATGATTTTTTATCAAATGGCATAGTTCCTGATGCTGACCAAGCAAAAAATGCAGTTGATTACAATAATGCTTCTAAAACCTTGGATGATGCTAAACAGGCAAATGAAAAGGCTCAAAATGAGTTAAATACTGCATTAGGGGAGCAGGAGAAGGCGAATGATGCTGTTACACAAGCAGCGGAAGCAAGGAAAACATGTCTGGATGGAGCGGGTGTGGGTGGACCTTTTAAGTGTAATGATTATGAAAAAACATATAATGATGCCCGGAGTAAAGTTGCAAATTTGAAGGTATCAACTGATAAATTACAGGAAAATTTGAATTCTGCAGAGCAGGATCTTAAACAAATGCGAGATGAATTTGATGCTGTTGGAGGAAGTGTGGATGAAAAACTTAATTCAGATCAAATTATTGATGCTAGAAAAAATCTTTTAGGTTGTGCTATCAAAACCGGGAGAATGAATTTGGCATTGGTTCCATATTTTATAACCTACATCATTGATTTTGCTTTAGGCCTGGTTGGTTTAATTTCCGTTTTATTCATTGTGATTGGAGGTTACAGGTACGTGGTTGGTGGCCTTGGTGAAGATAAAGAAAAGGGTAAAAAAACTATCAGCTCCGCACTTATGGGCATGGGGTTGGCGTTACTTGCTTGGTCAATTGTTAATATTATTCTTAAAGCTATCACAGGCTAATTATGCAAAACAATATTTTTAAAAAAATCTTCGATAATACAAGAAAACAAATTTCACAGCTGCAAAAAAAAATGAGTGACTTAAAGGCTTCCGGCTCTGAGTTTATTAATGAAAGAAGTTCACATAAAACACAAAAAACTGAAGAAAAAGTAATTGTGGAAATTTCACCTGCAAGCATGGCAAAAAGCACAGCTGTCGTTTTGCTGTTGATGGTCTTTTTTTATTTTCTGTATCAGATAAATGGGATTTTAATTTTATTTTTCCTGGCTTTTGTTTTTTCCGCGGCTTTGCATCCAATGGTCAGTTATTTGCAACATAAAAAAATCCCCAGGAGTATTGGTGTATTTTTGATTTATCTTTTAGTATTCGTAGTTTTTGGAATTTTGATTTCTCATCTTGTTCCTTTAATTGCTACACAAGTTGTTGATATGGCCCATACCGTAGGGAAATTTGTTCAGGATTTGGGCTCCGGCAATGTTAATTTTCCTTTTTCGGAACAGTTGAGGCCTTATATTCTTCAGCTTTATCAAACTGTTGATTTACAGGCAGCCGCAAGTCAAATTCAAACTGCTTTGCAGGTGATTGGTTCTCAGCTTTTGAATATTTCTTTTGGTTTGATCAATGTGCTTTTGGTTTTGATTTTAACTTTTTTCATGACTGTGGAAGAAAAATCGATGGAGAAATTTTATCTTTCACTTTTCCCGTCCCGTTATGGAGTTTATATTTCAACCCGTCTAGAAGCTGTTAAAGAGAAAATCGGTTTTTGGGTAAGAGGTCAACTCTTGCTTTGTGTCGCAGGTACGGTTTTAAGCTATATTGGTCTTTTAATACTTAATGTCCAGTACGCGCTAACACTTTCGGTTATTGCCGGTGTCTTGATGGTTATTCCGGTTGTTGGACGTGTTTTTGCCTGGGCTTTGGCTATGCCGATTGTTTTGAATCAATCCCCTGTCTTGGCACTTTGGGTTTCAATCTATTATTTTATTCTTCAGCAAATAGAGGTAAATGTCCTTGCGCCTTTTATAATGAACAAGGCTATTGGTTTAAGCCCTATTATCATTATTTTCGCAATGCTGGTTGGTGCGCAGTATTTGGGGATTCTGGGTCTTGTCATCTCTATTCCACTGGCTACAATTATTGCTATTTTCGTTAAAGATTACTTGGAGAAATCAAAATAATCCAATGTTTCTTTTGCGCAATTTCCCCAGCTGAATTTTTTGATTTGCTCCTTCATTTTATTTTTGAGTTTTTCCTGAATTTCCGGTTTTTGAATTTCTTCGATTGCTTTGGAGATTGATTCTATATCTTTGGGGTTAATTAAAATTCCGGCGTCACCGATAACTTCCGGCATTGAGCTTGTATTGGAGGTGATAACCGGAACTCCGCATTTCATGGCTTCTAATAATGGCAACCCAAAGCCTTCAAAAAGCGATGGGTAAATGAAGGCGGTTGCTCCCTTAACCAGGGATTCTTTTTGATTTTCTTCAATAAAACCCGCAAAGATGATGTCTTTATTTTCTTCCAGTTTTACTTTAGAGAAAATTTTCTTATCTTCTTTGCCGGCTATGACGAGCTTGATTTTACTTTGTGAATGCCTTTTTTTGTATAGGTTGAAAGCCTCTGCCAGCCTGTTAACGTTTTTTCTTGGCTCTATTGTTGATAAGAAAAGCAGGTATGGCTCTTGAAGATGATATTTTCGGAGTACCTGCTTGGTGGTTTCAGTTTTTATATTTTGGCAAAAATTTTCCGCAATCCCCTGGTGTATTACTTTAATTTGGCCTTTATAATCAATGTTTTGCAGGATATCTTTTTTAGTAAATTCCGACACGGCAATTATTTTATCTGCGCTTTTTATTTCTTTTTGGGGATTTATTAATTTGTACCAAAGCCGTGTTTTTAATGAAAAAAACTTCGGAAAATGCAAAAAAGATAAATCGTGGATTGTTAAGATTTTCCTTACCTCCTTAGATAAAGCGCTTGGCCTTAAATCCGGCATAAAGAACAGGTCTATTTGGTCTTTTTTTAGCGATTCCGGCCTTAGGTGTGGATTTCTATCAAGGTGCCTTAAAATCAATTGATCCAGCTTTGGCCATTGAACGGCAATAAGCAGAAAATTTAGGATTTTATTGGGGATTCTGGTCTGAATTATTGTCAGGTTTTTGCTTTTAATTTTCGGCAAAAACGGCATTTGATTACTCGAAGCATTGGCAAAAAGAATATAGGTGTTTGTCTGATCTATACTGACTAAATTCTCGATAAGATTTTTAATGTAGATTTCTATTCCACTGATTTTCCCTCCCATCAGTGGCCTGATATCAATGACGATATTCATGCATTGACTATAAGGTACTCAAAATCGCCCGGTAAAAGTTTTTGAATCTTTTCCAAATCTTGAAGCTTGGTTTTTCCGAGTCTGCAAACCAAGATAATCCACTCTTTACTGATTATTTCCATTGAGTCTTGTGGAAGTGTAATTGCCTGAAAAGTTTTTCCAGAATTGGTTTTTTGAAGAAGTTTACTGATTTTTTCGGGATTTATATTCAATCCGGCAATGATAACCTTTTTGGCGCTTTGGCCCTTTAAATAGGCACCAACAGTCTCCAGGCTCTTTATTTTTTCATCTCCCAATCTTTCCAAAGGCTTTTTATTAAGAATGGAGATAATCTGTTCTTGGGTTGTGGCAAGCATGAAGAAATACTCATGGGCCAATGCGATTATTTGGCCGAGTATGAATCCACCAATCATTCCAAAAATAACGACTAAGATGAAAGGATAGTTCTTTGGCTCTATATTTGATGAATATGATCCGATTATAAAACCACTTTGAGTTAGATTATTGTAAATGGCTAGCTGATTATTGAGCTCTTTTTCCAGATTGTTACTTATTTTTTCAGCTTCTTCTTTGGTTGAACCGGTGAAATTTATTGAAATATTTTGTCTTTCCTGTTTCTTTGCTGAAATATTAAAATTATCATTTATATTTTTGCCGGAAATTTTATTAACGAAATTCTGATCTTTGAACCATCCGGTAATTGTTTCGGCGAATTGATCCGCGGCCTGAACGCTTTCATATAAGCTGGTGGAAGCGGTTTGTTTTGCGCCAATACTTGCATAAATTGTGTCTTCATAACTTATTTTATTTTTTGAATTGGCAAAATAAAGTGCGCTTAGTGTTGTGACTATTGTCAGCATCAATAAGACTTTCCAGTTCCTTTTTATGAAATTTAAATATTCGACAATTTCCATAATTGATTAATTAATGCATATCGGTTACCCAGTTTTCCCACTTTTTCTCAATAAATTCAAGCATTTTCTCGTTAAAGATCTTTAAATCAAATTTCTCGGCATGTTCTCTGATTGCCTGTGGATCGAAATTCATTTTGTTGAATTTTTCAATTGCCGCCTTTAAAGTAACTGCATTTTGCTCATTGAAAAATATTCCGGTCTTTTTATCGACGATTGTTTCCAGGGCACCACCTTTGTTATAGGCTATTACCGGGCATCCCGAAGCCATTGCCTCTAACGGAGTAATCCCGAAATCCTCAATTTGCGGAAAGATAAGGGCTTTTGCCTGGCTGTATAGTTCCGTTAATTTATTGTTTGAAACGTGGCCCAGAAATTCAATATTGTCATTGGCCATTTCTTTTAATTTTTTGTAGGCAACTCCCGTTCCAACAATTTTCAAGGGCAGGTTCAGTTCGTTAAAAGTTTCAATTATAAGGTCAAATTTTTTGTAAGGCGTTAGTCTTCCTACGGCCAAAAAGAAGTCTTGTCGATTTGGGTTAACATTATAATTTTTGCAATCAACAAATGGATAAATAACGCTTGATGGTTTGCGATAATATTTATTGATTCGATTTTGGATGTGCTTGGAATTGGCAATAAAATTATCCACTCTGTCTGCGCTTAATCGATCCCACATTCTTATTTTGTGCATGAAAAGCGGTGCGATCTTTTTTACAATACTGTTTACTTCGTACTCCTGAATATATTTGTGACTATTTTCCCAGGCATAACGCATTGGGGAATGGCAATAACAAATATGTAAAGTTTGCGGTTTGGTTATTACGCCTTTAGCGCAAGAGTGAGAGCTTGAAATAACAATGTCGTACCCGCTCAAATCAAACCTTTCAAAGGCGTGTGGCATCAATGCTAAATACAATTGATGTTTGTCTTTTGCAAAAGGAAGGTTTTGCAGATATGAAGTGTTGATTATCGCGTTTTCAAATCCTTTAATTTTTTGTGGATTATAAATGGAAGTGTAAATTGGCGCTTTCGGAAAAAGATGGTGGAGAGCCAAAATAACTTTTTCTGCTCCACCGGTGTTTGTTAACCAGTCACAAACGATTGCCAGTTTAACGTTTTTTAGGGACATTTAAAATTACTCAAAAGCATTTTTTATGATACGAATTTTTTGCTCTTGAGTAAAGCCTAAAGTTTTTCTTCTTTGGTGTCTTTTTCTTTTACTTTGATGAGTTTTGAAATGGAAATCGATTTGGCTGGAAACATTGTTCCCAAAATTTTGGCATAAATACTGTTATTGCTCATGTTATCTATGGCTTTACTCTTGAATAATTGAACGACCTTATTGTCCGGATCACGTTCCAAAAGTCTTTCGCAGATATGAATTACATCGACATACTTTTTTTCCTTAAACCACATGCCGAGTAGCTCAACAACAACTTCTTCATCCGTCTTTGCCATGCTTGATTCACGGACGTTATCGATATCGTTTATCAAAACAAGCCTTCCTGTTTTTTGCTTTAATAGAAGTCGCAAAATTCCATAACCGATCACTACGAAAATAACTACCGGTATAATTTGGTTTAATTGTAGAAGGAAGTCAAAAATCGCATGTAGTCCGATTGCAATAAAAAGTCCCTTTAAGATAGTTGTTTCTTTAAAGGCTTGAGATTTGGAATAGTTAAAGACTCTTGCCAGGAACCTTTGGAAATGATGTTTTTTGCCGGCCATTTCCGATTGTTCACGAATATTTAATGAGAATTTTGCAATTCCATAATAATAACCGAATATGCCGGAAAACATAAGGTGGGCGCAGGTAGTGAAAATTGATCTGAATAAGTAGGCTATGAAAAGCTGTTGGATACCCAGATTTGTCCAAATATGATAGATGTAAAAAATATTTTCAATGAATGAAAACCCCAAAGCTGCAACCAGGCTGAATTGAATTGATTCGTTGATTGTTTCTATCAGCAAGTACCTTTTGTCTATGAATCTTATTAAGGCTTGTTTAACTATTTCTTCGGTTATTCCAACACATATAAAAAGTACGATAAAATTGAAATTTTGATCATTGATGTTTTCCTGAAGAAAGTTGACAATGCTAAATTGAGGGAAGAAGTTCAGGAAGTACTGCATTGCAAAAATCGGAATCACCGAGAGTGTTCCCGCAAGAAAGAGCAGTACTTGTAATCCGTGTCTTTTAGTTTTTTTGAAAATCACGGTTAACCAAATTGCCGCCGGGGCGAGGGCTAAGAGTCCAGAAACAAGATAGAGGGTAAAGGTGCTGTCCATAGCCTATCCGTATTAAGGATTTTTAATGTGCAGCAACGTCATGCAATAACGCAAATTTCGCTTCGTCCAAAGTTGGATAGGTGTTAATCAGTTGAGTCAAACCCACGACCTGAAGAATATCCAAGATGTTGCTTTTAGCTTTTGCTATAACGATTTTGCCCTGGGCTTCCGCAATTTTGCCATACCAGTCGGTCAGGTATCCTACGGCCTTGCTATTCATATATTCCAATTCTTCAAAGTCGAAAAGTAAATATAAGTTTTTAGGATTTTGCTCGATGAGTCCGTAAATAATTTTGGATTTTTCGTCAACGTTGCTTTCATCAAGCTGTCCCTGGAATTTAGCCAGTTTTACCGCTTGGTTTTGAGTAGTTGCCGGAATGTCTTCAACTGTAATGTTTATTTCTGTCATGGGTTTTTAATTAGTAATTAATAATTTGTAATTAGAAATGATGGATTTGGGACTGGGCGCTTAATTGAGCACAAGATGACTTGGATCCGCTGAGGATTGTGCCATTTCTTTGAGTTTTGGATCGTTTAAATTCTTTTTCACTCTAACTAAAATACCATTATTTTCTATATCTTTAAACTCCAATTCATCCGTCCATTCTGCGACGATTTTAGAAAGTCCTCTGCCACGGATACCTTTGTGAATGTAGTTTGGTTTTCTTCTTTCATCTATCAGTTGTTTTAGTTGTTCGGCGGTTGTTTTATTTGTGCCGTTATTTTTATCTTCAACCAATATTTCAATACTTTCGTGAGGATTGCTGATGAAAGTTATTTTAATATCATCTCCCGGCGCTGTGCCGTGTTCAATTGCGTTATTGCAAAGTTCATCAACTACGGATTGAAACCTGAATGCCCATTGTTCCGAAAATTCGGTCATGTTGCGAATGAGAGATAAAGTAAAATCTCTTATCCCCGACATGAAATAAGCATTGGTAGGCAGGGTGATTGTTATTTTTACCGGTTTGTTTTCCGGAGTTGGTGTTTCCATATAATTCTCAAAAGTTCATATAATTTTAGCATTTTTTACCCTGTTTGGTCAAATACCCTTGCATTTATGGCGGAATTACTATAGATTTTCGCTGTTTTTATTTCAGTTTACCTTTAGATTGTGCTGTCCTCCCGTTTATGGGTTAAGCGCAAGATGATGAGGGTAAATTAACCCCAAGGATATATGAATCAGACCGTTATAAAGGAAATGTTGGACAACGCTGTCCATTTTGGACATAAGACTCAAAAATGGAACCCAAAGATGAGAAAGTACCTCTTTGGAGCCCGAAATGGAGTTCATATTTTTGATTTGGAAAAAACAGAAATTGCTTTGGATAAAGCTGTTGATTTTTTAAGAAACGCCGCTGCCAGTGGTAAAACAATCCTTTTTGTCAGCACTAAGCCACAAGCTGCCGAGTTGATGAAAGAGGCCGCAGAAGCTGTTAAAATGCCTTTTGTTGTTCACAAATGGATGGGTGGTTTGTTGACAAACTTCACTACAATGAAGCAACGTATTCGTTATTATAAGACTTTAAAAGAACAAGAAAAATCAGGTGGATTTGAAAAATACACTAAAAAAGAAGCAGTGGTTTTAAGAAAAGAGATCGAAAAACTTGATGCGGCGTTAGGTGGTGTTATTGACGTAGAAAGGCTTCCTGATGTAATTTTCTTGGCTGATGCGGTTCGTGATCGTATTGTTGTTCGTGAAGCTAATAAGGTAAAAATCCCGGTTGTGGCTATTGCGGATTCCAATGCTAACCCGGACGGTATTGCTTATCCAATTCCCGGAAATGACGATGCGGTTAAGTCTCTTACGTATTTGATTCACAAAGTTAAAAGTGCTATTTTGGGTGGGAAAGGTACTAAATAATAATTTTCATCAAAATGCTTGATAATAAAGTAGAATCCTCTTCTTCCGCTCCTGTTGAAAATGCGCAGAGTCAAAATACTCAGCCGGTTCAGCCTGTAGCGGCTCAAAGTCCAACTGCTGCTTCGGTTTCGTCACCTGCACCAGTAACTGCAATTGTGCAACCAGCCGTTAGTTCTGATGATCGGCTTTGGGGAGCTATTTGTTATATACCAATGATGGCGTTATTGGCTTTGATTGTTAGACCTGAAAGTGCCTATGTGAAGCTTCATGGTAAACAGGGATTGCTGATGTTGGGTTTGTTTTTCTGTACTGTTATTATGTACGTTTTGTTTTGGCCTTTAGGTCCAATTTTGGGGATGTTGGGTCAATTTGTACTTTTTGTTTTGTCCATATATTCAGCTTATTTGGCATTTATGGGTAATTGGTGGAAGATTCCTGTTTTAGGTGATGTTGCGGAAAAGTTGCCGGTAACTGTTTTAACAAAAGCGGCTACCCAGGCTATAACCGGCCAGCAACCAACTTCTACGCAGGATGCTGAACAGCCACAATCGTCAGATAAACCTCAGTCTTAAATTTGGTTTTATATTTACTTATTTTATAACTTTTCATTGAAATGGCAGTTACACTTGAGCAAATTAAGGAATTACGCGAGGTCACCGGATCATCCATGATGGCTTGTAAGAAGGCTATGGAAGAGGCTGATGGTGATTTAAATAAAGCTATTGATACACTTAGAAAAAAGGGTGAAGCCAAGGCTATTGAAAGAGGTGAAAGATCTACAAGTCAGGGTACTGTAGCGAGTTATATTCATGGAAATGGTAAACTTGGCGTTATTGTTCAAATTGGATGTGAAACTGATTTCGTTGCTAAGAATGAAGAGTTCCAAAACTTGGCAAAAGATATCGCCATGCATATCGCAGCGATGAATCCTTTGGTTTTATCACCTGATGATGTTTCTCATGAATTGGTTGAAAAAGAGCGTGAAATTTGGCATCAGCAATTAAAAAATGAAGGAAAAAACGATAAAATGATCGAAATGATTTTGACAGGTAAAGAAAAAAAATTCCGTGAAGAAAATGCGCTTTTAAAACAGGTTTTTGTTAAAGATCCGGAAAAGACGATTGAAGGGCTTTTGGTCCATGCAATTACAAAGATGGGTGAAAATATTAAAATCGTTCGTTTCGCACGTTTCTCCGTTTAAATTTTAATAATGAAGGATATTTTGAAAGGTATTGAGGCCGCTATTGAGGATATTAAAGCAGGCAAGATGCTTGTGGTGGTTGATGATGAAGATCGGGAGAATGAAGGTGATCTGATTATGTCCGGGGAAAAAGTGACAGCTGCCGACATAAATTTCATGGCGCAAAAAGGCCGTGGGTTGATTTGTGCTCCTATTTCAAATAAGTTGGCGGATCGACTGGATCTTTACCATATGGCTAAAAAGAATAATGAGGCTTTTAGGACTAATTTTACTATTTCGATTGATTATCGTTTTGGAACTACAACAGGAATTTCGGCTTCCGATAGAGCTAAAACAATAAATTCTCTGGCTTCCGATTCTTCCAAGTCCGATGATTTTGCTCAACCCGGACATGTTTTTCCTATTCGTGCCTGTGATGATGGTGTTTTTGAAAGACCGGGACATACAGAGGCCACGTTGGATTTGATGAAGTTGGCGGGATTAAAGGAAGTTGGTGTACTTTGTGAAATTGCTGAAGATAGTGGGGAAATGGCACGTTTGCCTTTTTTGATTGAATTTGCTAAAAATTATAAACTAAGACTTATTTCAATAAAGGATCTCATTGAATACAGAAAACAACAAAAAAAATCAGTTAAAAAAGGTGGCTGACGCTTTGCTTCCAACAAAATCCGGCCTGTTCCATTTGTATGTGTTTAGAGGAAAAGATAATAAAGAGCATGTTGCTTTGGTGATGGGGAAAATTAAAAAAGATACACCGATGTTGGTTAGAATTCATTCTGAATGTTTAACCGGTGATATTTTTGGTTCATTGCGTTGTGATTGTGGGCCCCAGCTTCAAGCAAGTTTAAAACAAATCAAAAAAGAAAAGTCCGGTATCTTGCTTTATTTAAGACAGGAGGGGCGTGGTATTGGTTTGGTCAATAAGATTAAGGCTTATGCTTTGCAGGATCTTGGTTTTGATACGGTGGATGCAAATAAGCAATTGGGGTTTGAAGCGGATGCCAGGGAATATGATATTGCCGCTTTGATGTTGGCTGAATTTGGAGTGAAGAAAATTAAACTTCTTACCAATAATCCTAAAAAAATAAAAGAAATTACGCAGTGCGGCATTGATGTTGTTAAGCGTATATCAATTCAAATTAAACCTAATAAAGTAAATAAAGGCTATTTGTTAACAAAAAAAAATCGTTTAGGTCACTTGCTTGATTATGTCTAATAAATTTTCTAAACAGGACAGGCTTTTTATGCAAAGGGCTTTTGTGCTTGCTGAAAAAGCCAGGGGGCGAACTTTCCCTAATCCAATGGTTGGGGCTGTATTTGTGAAAAATAATAAAATTATTGCTGAAGGTTATCATAAAAAAGCCGGTCGGCCACATGCAGAGGTTGAGGCGCTTTCCAAGTTATCACCTCAACAGATTAAAGGCGGAATTTTATATGTTACTTTGGAGCCTTGTGCTCACTTTGGGAAGACTCCTCCTTGTACAAATTATTTGATCAACAAAGGTGTTAAGCACGTTAAAATAGCCATGCGTGACCCGTTTAAATTAGTGAATGGAAAGGGTATGGAGTTGTTAAAAAAAGCCGGAATAAAGGTTGAAATTGGACTGCTTGAGCAGGAAGCTCGGAAATTAAATGAGGTTTTTATTCATAATGTTCTGCATAAATCACCGTTTGTTATCTCTAAAATGGCAATAACGCTGGATGGAAAAATCGCGACAGCTACAGGAGATTCAAAATGGATTACCGGTGAGGAATCACGAAAAGAAGTTCACAGAATGAGAAATTGGGTGGATGCGATTGTGACGTCGGCTAAAACCGTTTTAAGTGATGATTCGCATTTGGGAGTGAGGATGGTTAAGGGAAAAGATCCTAAGCGAATTATTATTGATTCCAGGCTTGAAACCGGTCTTGATGCCAAAGTTTATCGTGATCAAAATGTGATTGTTGCTACAAATGTGGCTAAAGGTGTTAAATTTGAGGCTTTTAAGCAAAAAGGGATCGAGGTTTTGGTTTATCCCGGGGAGAGAATTCCTTTAAAAAATTTGCTTAAGGATTTATACCAAAAAAATATTGGAAAAATTATGCTGGAGGCCGGTGGTGGGCTTTTTACCGCTTTTTTGAAAGAGAGACTGATTCAGAAAAGTTACTTTTTTATTGCGCCAAGGATTATTGGCGGAGGAATCCCCTTTGTTAATGATCTTGGAATCAATAAAATGGCTAAAAGTATAGATTTAATCAATCTTGAAACTAAAAGGTTTGGGCCGGATGTTTTGATTGTTGGGGATATTCGGTATAAAGGTAAGTTTTAGGAGAGAATTATTTCTTGGCGAACGCTTCGCTGCTTGGCTTTAGCATTGCTATATTTGCGCTTGTGTATTATAATATATTAATTATTGAAGAAGCTCAAAATAAACTCAAAAATAAAAAACAATGCTAAAACTTATTGAAAAAATCTTTAATATTTCTCCTCACGAATTGCCAAGAACGGCTTACGCCTGGTTTGTGAAGTTTTTGCATCGTGTGGGGTTTGTGATTGGCTGGACGGTTTTAACAGCCATGTTTGTTACAAGATTTTCGATCACTTCGCTCCCCTATCTTTTCTTGATCCAGGCTCTTTTAAATATTTTGGGAATGTTCTTGTTTGCTTTTCTACATGAGCATTTATCGGTTAGGAGCCTTATTGTTATGTGTGCTCTGATTTCCGGCTCGTTATTGTTTGTTGCGACTTTGTTTTTGAATCATGTTTTTATATTCTTTGCTTTTTTGTTGCTTACTTTTGGTATTTTTGTTCCTCAATTAACAATATTTATTTCGAACTATCTGGAGGACTTTTTCTCGCCATTGGAATGTGAAAGAATCTCCCCGATTATTGATTCTTCGGAAACGCTTGGTGGTATCTTTGCGGGTTTGTTGGCTGCCAGTTTAACCATGTTTGTTCAACCGGTTAAATTACTCTATATTTGGACATTTTTCTTATTTTTACTGGTAAGTGTTACTTTGTTTTTGCAACCAAAAGTTTCTTCTTATCATCATATCATTCATGCTAAAAAGGTTTCAGAAAAGCCATTCTTGGTGGAACGTTTTAGGGAATTTAAGTCTGCGGTAACTCATTTGCGGTCTGTTCCTTTTCTACAATCTTTATTTGTGATTTTCCTTTTACAATGGATTATTGCCCATCTGCTTGAGTATCAATATACTAACGTGATTGAAGGTGGATTGCATGGCGTTCAAACGGAGGCTGCTCAGGAAGAAGGGCTGACTCAGGGATTGGCGTCTTTTTATATCTTGTTTAATGCCTGCGCGCTTTTTGTTCAGTTATTTGTTGCAAGTAGAATCTTGAAAAAATATGGTACTGTGGCCAGTTTTATGATTCATGCCTTGATGACGTTTTTTAGCGCTTTATCTTTATTTTTTGGGTTTGGAACTTTTACTACGATCTTGGCAAAGAATAATTTTGAGATTTCCGGTGTAATAAACAGGAATGCCTATGAGGCTTCTTATTATGCCTTAAAGCATGGGACACAACGCCAGGTAAGAGAGCTTTTTGAAGCACTTTTATTGCCACTTGGAACTATCATTGGAACAGTCATGCTTTTGTTTATTCAATGGTTTTTTCTGGAAAAAGATGCGTCTTTGCTCATACAATTGAGCTTTGTGACTTTGGCACTGGCAATGGTGGTTCTTACATTCAGACTTCAAAATCGTTATACAAAGCTTGCTCAAAATAATCTTTCGATTGGTGAAAATGCCATTTCAAAACTGCATGCAATTGAAATTTTGTCTCAACAGGGCCATAAAAATGCCGCTCCTATTTTGGTTAAGGCTTTACATAAGAGTTCCGAGGATACCTTGATCAAGGTCAAAATTCTACAAATGCTTGGGAAGATTGGAAATATTGAAAATATCCCCGATATTTTGCACTTTCTTAATTCCAAGGATCAACATCTAGTATTGGCTGCAATAAAGGCTTTAGAAGCATTTCCTCGGTTGAAGAAATATATGCTTAAACAGTCTTTTGCCAGATACAGGGTTATTGATGAACTAAAGAAATTGTTTGCAGAAAAGCCAAATGAACAAATTCAAACTGCGATTATTAAAACTTTGGCGCATTTTCGTGATCCGGAAATTGTTCCTTTTTTGTTGGATATTTTAAAGAATTCCGGGCCTAAATTGCAGGCTGCTTCCATTCGTGCTTGCGAGTTATTTAATGATCCGAATATTATTTATTATGTTGAGCCTTATTTGCACGCCGGGGATGCTTTTGTTAGAGCGCAGGCGTTGGTGACGCTTTGGCAATTTAAAAAGTTGCGCACCAGGTTGAAGAAGATTTTTTATTTTATGTTGAGATCGATTTCTTTCAACGATCAGGTCGCTGCGTGTTCGATTGCCGGAGATATTGGCGAGGGAAGGAACGAATTAATCCCCTATCTTACCGTTTCCAATCCGGAGTTGCGATTGTATGCCTCCTGTTCGCTTTTGAAATTGGGTTATCGGGAAGCCGGAAGCTATCTTGCTCATTTACTTTTGGGGAAAAATTCAGTAGTCTTAGCCAAGACGCGTGAACTTTTGCATGAGTTGAGTCCAGACTTGCAGATGGTCATGGTTTCGGTATTACAAAAAGAAATTTCGGTAAAATTACATCATTTGTTTTTCAAGTCACCCAATATGAATTCTTTATTGCAAAGTGCCGACTCTGAATTGTTATTTAAGCTTAAAGAAGCCTATCTTTGTCTGGAGGCTTATCATGAAGCACAGTTGATTGATGATATTTTAGAGAAAAGAAAATCTTCCGAAATTGAAATTGCTTCTACTTCTTTAATTCAAAATGCTCAAGTATTAGAGCCTGTATAATTTAATTTTTTAAATATGAGTGACTATTCAGCAGAAAATCTAACTATTCAAATTGTTCCGCCTTTAAATAAATATCAGGTGGTGGAATTCCGTGGTGAAATGGATAAAGCCGGTTTGACCGAAGTTAAGGGCAAACTTGAGGCCTTAATCGAAAATTACAGTTTGCAATATCTGGTTTTTGATTTTGGTGCTTTGGATTATATCAACAGTGAAAGTATTGGCTTTTTAATGGCTATCCATTCACATTTGGTTAAAACCGGAAAGGCTTTGGTTGTTGTTAATGCCAAGGCTAATGTTAAAGATATTTTTCAGGTAATTGGTCTTTTTTCAGTGGTTACTTACTATGATACTTTAAACCAGTTTGTGGAAAAAATCGGAGCTTAATTTATTTTTATGAATTTCTTCAGAAAAAGCATCCTTTGGAAAGTATTTAACTATTTTATTCTTTTTACAGTGTTGGCCGCTGTAATAGTTTATTACTTTTTTTCTCAGAATTATCAAAATATAAGTCTGGTTACTTTTGCCGGGGTGCTTGTCTTCTTTTTGGCTTATTTCCTGCTTGTTTACTGGTATGAGTTTGTCAGACCAATGAACGTTATTTTAAATGAAATCAGGGCTTTGTTAATGGGAAAAGAATACAAAAGATTCTTTAGTAAAAGGATTGATGAAATTGGGGTTATCGCTCATTTTTTTAATGAAGTTACCAGAAATTTTGAAAAAATCTCCAATCAACTGCGTGAAGGAAAACGCATGATGGGTGAGCTGGAAATTGCCGGGCAGATTCAAAAAGAGATTTTGCCGACTGCCGCGCCACACATTGCGGGATTGGACATTGTAGCCAAAACAAGGCCGGCTGTTGAGCTTGGTGGTGATAATTTCGATTTCATAACTAATAAAGATAATACTTTTATTTACATTGGAGATGTGACCGGACATGGAGTTCCTGCGGCTTTGATCATGATGATGGTGAATACGCTGATTCATACTTTGGTTGATGTTTATGATAGTGCTTATGATGTTGTGGTTCAAACAAACCGCCAATTAAAGGCCAGAATCAAGTCAACCATGTTCATGACGATGTTGATGTTGAAATGGAATTCGACTACTCAAACAATGAGTTATGTGGGAGCCGGTCACGAGCATTTGCTTGTTTACAGAGCCCACAAAGGAGAATGTGAAGATAAAATGGCCGGTGGTATTGCTCTTGGAATGGTTGCCGATAACAGCAAAATCGTGAAAGAAGTTACGCTTCCATTGATGAAAGATGACGTGATTATTCTTTACAGTGATGGTCTTACAGAAGCCAGAAATATGGCCGGTGAAATGTTTGGACTGGATAGATTAAAGCAGGCAATTCAACTTTATGCGCCGCAATATGGCCCTGAAGGAATTGTGTTTCATGTTGCACGTGATTTTTCCAGATTTGTTCAGGATCATGTTCAGGAAGACGATGTGACTTTGATGGCGATTCGTTTTAGCGGCTCTAAAGACACAATCGAAACAGCTGTTAAAAATTCGACCAGCTGGAGTGATATGGCGGAGCCACAAGTTCCTGCAGCTAATGATAAAGAGAAATCAATTTTATAATTATGTTCTTAAAGGATTTTGACTATTGCTTGCCGCCGGAGCTGATTGCGCAAAAGCCGGCTACACCCAGAGATTCTTGTAAATTAATGGTTCTTGATAGTGCTAAACGGCAAATTGAGCATAAGCATTTTTATGATATTTTAGATTATTTGAATCCCGGTGATGTTTTGGTTTTTAATAATTCCAAGGTTATTCCTGCCAGAATTTTGTTTAAACGTGGAGAAAGAACGCTGGAAATTTTCCTGATTAGACAGAAAGATCATCAGCGTTGGTTTGTTTTAGCCAAGCCCGGAAAGGTTTTAAAGCAAGGGGCGGAATTTAAAATCAATGAAAATTTGTCTTTTGTGGTTGAAGATATTCTGGAAGATGGACAGCGCCTGGTGGCTTTTTCGCTTAATGGCGCGGATCTAGAGAGTGAACTTTTTAAGGTTGGATTACCTCCCTTTCCGCCATATATTAAAAATCCTCAGGCGAGTTTTGCTGATTATCAAACCGTTTATGCGGATAAACATGGGAGTGTGGCGGCGCCAACGGCCGGTTTGCATTTTACGGAAGAGCTCTTGGCCAAGCTGAAAAATAAGGGGATCCAGCTGGAATTTGTGACTTTGCATGTTGGACTTGGTACTTTTTTGCCAATTAAGGTTCCAAAAATTGAAGAACATAAAATGCACGAGGAGTTTTTTGAAATTGATGATGGAACGGCCGGGCGTCTTTTTAAGGCGCAGCAGGAAGGACGCAGGATTGTGGCTGTGGGAACTACTTCCGTTAGGGTTCTGGAAAGTGCTTTTGACCAAAAAACCGGCTTTGCGACCGGTCTTCAAAAGACCAGTATTTTTATTTATCCCGGGTATGAATGGAAATGTGTTAGGGGGATGATAACCAATTTCCATCTGCCTCAAAGTTCGCTGCTGCTACTGGTTTCTTCCTTTGCCGGGAAGGATTTTACCCTGAAAGCTTATGATGAAGCTATAAGAAGAAAGTATCGTTTCTATAGTTTTGGTGATGCCATGTTTGTTTTTTAGGCGGTTTTCTGCTATAATGTAAAGATTTATAAAACTCACATTATGAAAAAACAAATATCTAAATTTTTGGCTTCAGCAACAACTATTCTGATGTTTTTGACCCCTTATGTGGCTTTGGCATCCAGTGGCCAGGTTACCGTTAGTGCCGTTTCAGCTCAAAAATCGAACGTTACCGTAAGTAGAACTGTTATTCAAAACGATGGCAGGGACTCAGCAACGCTCCAGGTTCAACTAATGGATGCTTTTGGCACTCCGTATCCCGGACATGCTGTAACACTCGTTTCCAGCAGAAACAATGATGTAATCAAAGCTTTGAGTTTTGCCGGTATTTCGGATAGATCCGGTAAAACCAGTTTTGCCGTTTCTTCTTTGGATAAGGGTGTTTCTATCTTTAGCGTAATTGATTCTACTGCGAATGTTGTGCTTGATCAAAGACCTCAGGTCGCTTTTTTGTCTTCTCAGCAATATATGCAAGATGTCGGTGGTGACTTCAATTTTATTAATGTGGCTCAGGCTGCTGATTTTGGCGCGTTGAGTCAATTCCAAATTTCTGATTTTCCGGTAAGTATTCAGTCCGGTCAGAATGTTAGTTTTAAGATAACTGCTCAGGATTCCTCTAATCAGACTGTTCAAGATTATGTTGGTACGGTTCATTTTTCAGCTGGAGGTGATAACAGCAATAATGTTTCTTTGCCGGTAGATTACACTTTTAAGGCAAGTGATTTGGGTGTTCATCAATTTAGTTTGGGTTTAAGTTTTACCTCGAATGGAACTTACAAAGTAAATGTTAATGATTTAAGTAATGTTCTTTTAAAGGGAACTGCTACCGTTACAGTTGGTAATCAAGGACAACAGGGTTCACAGCAAAATTTATCCAAGCCGTTAATTACTACTCCGGTTGCCGGCAGTTTTAGTCAAAAAAATCAATCTATTACAGGTTCCGCTCCTGCTAGCTATACAGTTAAGATTTTTGATAATCAGCAAGAAATGGGAACTGTTCAGGCGGATAATACCGGTAAATTCACCTATCAAACCATTCCACTTATTGATGGGGCTCACAAGTTTTATGTAGTGGCTTTGGATCAAAATCAAACTATTCAGGGCACTTCCGATCCTGTGCAAATTACAATTGATACAACTCCTCCAACCGTTGATCAAATTACACTTACTCCTGCCGATAATGTAAAACCCGGACAGGCTATAAGTCTTGATGTATTAAGTGAGGAAAACTTGTCTCAGTCGGCCGCGGTGTTCAATTCGGATATCATTTCTTTGAATCCAAGTTTGGATAAGCCGGGGCATTATATTGCCTCTATTCAGGCTCCCAATGTTGCAGGCGCTTATCCGGTTGATGTTATTTTGGTTGATCAACTTGGTAATGAGGGCTCATATAAAGGAAAAGCTCAGGTAACAGTAACGGAAACCGTGACTACCCAAGAATCACAACAGACTCAGGGCACGCAGCAAACTCAACAAGGTGGACAGTTTGCCGGCAGGGTTTCAGGCGTTATCTCTTATGGTGGTGATAAAAAAGTCGTTCTGGTATGGGAAGCCTTAACCGCTCCAAATACAGTAATCAAGCATTATCGTGTATATTTTGGTAATAATGCCAGTGATCTTAAGGATTATGCGGATACAAAAGATACTTCCACAACCTGGTATGTTCCAAATCTGGATAATGGCAAGCAATATTATTTTGCGGTTACCGCTTTTGATGAAGCCGGCAATGAAACTTCAATGAAGAGTGATTTTGTAACGGGAATTCCTTTTGCTTCCGAGGTAAGTTCTTTACCACAGACGGCTGCAGATATTTTGAATACAGTTAATGATTTGCATGCTTCCGCTTTGGATTCACTTGAAACAATGCCAAGGCAGAATGATTACGGCCCTGAATTGATTTGGATTCTTTCCGGATCCGGCCTGGCCTCTATGACTATTCAAAAAATTCGCAGAAAGTTGAAAAAATAGAGTTTAATATTGGCGGTTATTAGGTGGATTTTAAGGGACTTTCCTGATAAAATCCTGATGTTTTTTAAACAGATATATGTACATTAATTATATTGTGACTTTTTTGAACATTTTCTTTGACCTGCTTAGTTTTGCAATTTTGGCGAGAGTTTTGCTTTCATGGATGCCAATGCAATCAAATCGGGCAATTGATATTTTGAAGGATGTTACCGATCCTATTTTGAATTTGGCAAAAAGGATTACGCCAAATTTGGGGATGATTGACCTTTCTCCGATTATTGCTATTTTTGCATTGGATCTTTTGAAAACTCTGATTTTTATTTTATTAGGTGCGAAATAATGCTGAATATTCACAATACTTTAACGGCAAAAAAGGAGGCTTTTAAACCGCTGCAAGAAGGCAAAGTTAGTATGTATGTTTGTGGACCGACGGTTTATGACCTGGGGCATCTTGGGCATGGAAGGTCGGCGGTTTCTTTTGATATTATTCGCAAATATCTTGTCTATAAGGGCTATAAAGTGACTTATGTCTCCAATTATACCGATATTGACGATAAACTGATTCAACGCGCGGAGCTGAAAAAAATTACCGTGGCGGAGTTGGCTGCGCAAATAATTCCGGAATATGATCGTGATTATGCCTCTCTGGGAATAATGAAACCGGATGTTCAGCCAAAGGCTACCGAATATGTTCCGCAAATGATTGAGCTAATTAAGGATCTGGAAAAGAAAGGATTTACTTATCTTTTGGATGATGGAGTTTATTTTGATGTGACCAAATTCAAGGATTATGGAAAGCTCTCAAAGCAAAAGCTGGATAAATTGAAGGCCGGTTCAAGAGTGGCTGTTAAAGTAGGAAAAAAAAGTCCTCAGGATTTTGTTTTGTGGAAACTTTCCAAACCGGGTGAACCTTTTTGGGAGAGTCCCTGGGGTGTTGGCAGGCCGGGCTGGCACATTGAATGTAGCGCTATGAGTAAACAAATTCTGGGTGTTACTTTTGATATTCATGGTGGTGGCGCGGATCTTACATTTCCTCATCATGAGTGTGAAATTGCGCAAAGTGAAGCGGCAAACGGCGCGCCTTTTGTGAATTACTGGCTCCATAATGGCTTCATTCAAATCAATAATGAAAAGATGTCCAAGTCACTTGGGAACTTTTTTACTTTGAGGGATATTTTTGAAAAGTATGATCCACAGGCTGTTAGGTTGTTGTTTTTGCAGACGCATTATAGGTCTCCGATTGATTTTAGTAATGAGATTTTGGATCAGGCCAAAAATACTTTAATGAGGTTGCATGATTTTTCACGAAAAATAAGAGCGTATAAGGCTGCTCAGGATCAAAACGATACCGATGAGGTAATTGATGAGGTTTTGGGAACTTCCAAAAGAAATTTTGAAGAAAGAATGGATGATGATTTTGAGACTTCCGGTGGTTTGGCTGCCTGGTTTGATTGCATGAAGGCGTTGAATAAATTGCTGGATGAAAAGAAAATTTCGGCGGCTGGTCAGAAAAACGTGATTGATTTTATGATGAAATTGGACGCGGTTTTAGGAGTCCTGGAGCCAAAAGAAGCGATGACGATTAATCAAGCTGTGGCTGATTTGATCGAAAAACGCAATGCTGCGCGAAAAGCGAAAGACTTCAAAACTTCCGATCAAATTCGTGATGAACTTTTAAAAATGGGTGTTCAGCTTGAAGATACGCCGGAAGGGACGACCTGGAAAAAGGTTTAGGTGGGTCTGCCGGGAGGTTTGCTGGCAAGCGCCGCAATTACTGGTGCTTTTTCAGAAGATTGTCGGCGAGTTTGTACACGTCCCCTGCCCCCATGGTGATGATGACGTCGTAGTCCTTAAGTTTTTTCTGGACTATTTTTGTCGTGTTTTCCAATCCTTTGCCATAAGAAACGTTTGGCTGAAATTTGGCAATTTTTTGGACGAGAATTTGTTCATTGATTTTCTTGAGGTCGGCTGCGGAATCACGAACGTTTAAAATATTTGGGATAATCACTTCATCGACGTCATTAAAAGAATCAGCAAAGCCGTTTAATAGCTTGTAGGTCCGGCTATATTGGTGCGGCTGAAAAATACAGAGAATCTTTTTTTTGCCGAATTTTTCACGCGCGGCTTTGAGTGTGGCTTTAATTTCGGTTGGATGGTGGCCGTAATCATCAATAAAAACGGTTTTGCCGATTTTGCCTTTAACCTCAAAACGGCGTGATGCTCCGTGATAATTATTTAAAGCCTGGAAAATCTTACCTAAATCAAATTTTAAATGATGAGTTAAGGCTATTGCTGCTGCGGCGTTCATTAAATTGTGTTGGCCGGGAATTTTTAAGTCCAATGAACCCAGAAGTTTTTTATTGTGATAAATTTTATTGGATTTGATTTGATAATCCGCCTTTTTATTTGTGCCGAAAGTTATAATTTTAGGATGATTTTTGATTTTTCCCATAACATAGTTAATGTTTTCATCGTCGGAATTACAGATGATCAAGCCATCTTTGGGTAATTTTTCGCAAAATTCCTGAAAGGCACTGCGGTAATCCTGCAAATTTTTGTAGTAATCCAGATGATCAGGTTCAATGTTGGTTATTACGATCACCTTTGGATGATAATTCAAAAAGCCCCGGCGATATTCGCAACTTTCCAAAATAAAATATTCGCTTTTGCCAAACCTTTCATTTTTGTGATTAAATTCCTTTAAAGTCGCGCCCACAATTACGGTTGGATCCTGTTTGGCAGCTGCAAAACTTAAGGCTGTCATGGCCGTTACAGTGGTTTTCCCATGAGTCCCGCAAATGCTGATTGTTTGATAATGCTGCGTTAAAAGGCCAACTGCCTGCGGATAAGTTAAGCAAGGCAACTTGCGTTTTTGTGCTTCCAGCAATTCCGGATTTTTTTTGGGAACTGCCGCGGAATATACAACCAAATCGGTTTTTGCCGGAATGTTTTGCGCTTTGTGCCCGGCGTGAATTTTTAGATTTTCGCTTTTTAATGCAAGAAAAGTATTGCTTACGTTTTGGTCGGATCCGCTGATTTTTTTGCCGATAATATTTAAAATTCGGGCTAAACCGCTCATGCCGCTGCCGCCAATTCCAATAAAATGGATGTTTTTTGCCGATTGTAATTCGTTGATCATGCGATTTGCGATATTTAAGCCTTTATAGTATATTTTTTTTAGCATTTTTTTCAACTATGGCTTTCAACCTTAATCATACCTCAAAAGTCACAAAAATGGTTATAATTGTTGAATTTTTGGTAGTTTCTTATTTGCTTTATACGTTAACGGTGTCGGTTTATAAGAGCTATCAGATCGACCAGCACATCGCAACTTTCATGAGTGATAACGAGAAAATCGCTCTGGATAATAAGCAAAAGGAGCTCGATTATGGTTATTATAGTTCCAATGCTTACGTGGAAAAAATCGCCAAGCAGAATTTGGGCTTGGTGAAGCCGGGGGAACAGGTAATTGTGATCCCCTCCTCCGATTTACCGGTTAATGGCGCGGATCAAAATAATGGAACCAACACCAGTGATTTAGCGGTTAGATCCTTGAGTAATCCGCAAAAGTGGTGGAAATTTTTCTTTGACATTCACGCCTAAAGAACGTAGTGTAGAGCGGAATTAAGTTAGGAATTTATTGCGACGCGGGGTAGAGCAGTGGCAGCTCGTCGGGCTCATAACCCGGAGGTCGGTGGTTCGAATCCATCCCCCGCAACCAAAAGATGTTATTCCTCTGCCAAAATTTCAATGTCGCATATGCCTAAAAGTGGCAGCCAGCGACCCTGGGGCTTTACCCGAGGGTCATTGAATATAAGGAAAACATCACTTTTTTACACGCAAGGTTTTGCGATTATTCCTTGCTTACATTAAAAGAAAATAATATGAAGGAATTTGAACTATATTATCGTCTTTGTGTAAGGTAAGTTCATTCTTTCCAAAAGATAAACCGTAGTCGCATTTTACTTTTTGCATTGTATTTAAGACCTGTTTACAGCCCTTTTTACCTCTGCCAATCTCTATAGCTATTTGTCTTTGATTAGCTATTTGTAAAATAAAATCAGCGCCAGCTTGAGCATTGTCGTAAGTTAAGACGCCTATTGCTGGGGTTAAAAATTCTCTGTACAGATGCATACCAACAACATCTTCAATCAACTTTCCTTCTCTTGTTCTTTGGGTTTCTGGAAGACCTGTGATACTCATCAATGCTTGTCTTATTGCAGGAGACATAAAGAGGTATTTTGCTGGTTTTTTAGCCACTGTTGTGCTGGAGCCATAGGCGGGAACTTTGATAATCAACTCGGCCTTTTCCAGTACATCAAAGACATTCATAATTGTAATACGCTTGATTGGAAGCAATCTTTCCAGAGTGCTGTAACTAATGGTGTCTGATTCGGCAACAATCAAAAGCATTCTCTTTATTATGCCAAGTGTATCTGAATCGAATTTACCAAGAGACTGTATGTCTTTGCTGATAATTTTATCTAAGAGTTGATCAATAACATCATAAATTTTTTCTTTATTCGGGGCATTGATTGCGAAAGGCAATGAACCTGTTTCGAGATATTCAATTTGAGCGTACCTTGGAGCCTTTGTCCAAGCAAGCGAGGTCTTACTTTCAATTTGCTTTAATTTTTTAAATACATCTTCAGCATTGGCAGATGAATATATTGCGCTCTTTAATTCTTTCTTAAGAGATTTCTCCGGCAAAATACCATATTTGATCATTAAAAATTCTCCAAAGCTCACAGGATATACCTTCTCAACCACAGACCGTCTTGCTGCATCTGGATTTGTCTGTAGAGAAATTGCTGAAGAGCCACTGCAAAATATAAAAAGATTTTTAGTCTTATCCCAGGCAATTTTTAAAACTTTAGCCCACTCTGAATCATATTGAACTTCATCAAGAAAAAGGATTACTGGATGCTTTAGTTCTTCGATTCTGGTTCTTAAAATCTCAAAATAAACTGTTAAAACCTCGTCCAGTGTTACATCGAGCTTGGTTTTAATATCATCAACTGAAATATACAAAACATTTTGAGGCGTAAGTTCTTTATAGGTTTCAAGGCAGTTAAAGTATATTTGAGATAATAGTGTTGTTTTACCTACACCACGAAGACCTGGAATGATGACCCATCTTTGATCTTTATTTCCTTTCATAAATTCACTCACATATTTCTGTAATTTTATGAAAGCATGTCGTCTTGGGTATTCTTTACCACTTGAGTCTTCTGTATAGTTTTTCAACCTTTCAGCGTTGGTTTGGATCTGATTCTGGAGGAAAAACAGGATTTCTTCTTTCTTGTTCATTTAAATATACATTAAAGGGCATTTACTTGTGCATTATAATATACAAGTACTTTTAAAAGCAATATTATTAGCTTATCTTAAGCAAAAAGACTTTTTTGAAATAAATACATTTTTTAAGCAGCCCTCTTCCTTGCAACCGTAACCACAGCCGAGACTTCTTCCACCTGCTCTGTTTCCGGTGGAAAATACTCCGCTCTTAAAAGAATATTCATAAAGTACCAAAGAGCGGGAGGTCCATCAATCGGCTTGCGGGCGGTAACCCACTGATTAAATAACAGCTCCATGCCGGAATTATTTTCAATGGTTCTTCCTAAATTTCTACGGAAAAGTTCACCCACGCTAACGGCGTTCTAGTTACAATATCCAAGCCACTTACGCCCATATTCAGGTATGAACCTTCTACAATTCTGGAATTTGGATGTCTTCGTTGATTTTCTTTAACTGCTGACGGATTGGCTTCCAGTTGAACCCAGGAACTTTGTGTAACGCTTCGTGGTAATAATTCTTCAACCATTTCGCCGGTTGCTCCGGAGCCAATATCAACCCCACCGGATTTGGGAAGATTAAATTCATCAAACGCATAGCCTACAATAGCTCTTAATGCGCCTCTGACCGGAACTCGATTCTTTTCAAAAATAGATGAAGCTGTTTGAATCTTTTGGGCTCTTATTCCTGCCAATTCCTCTTCAATATTTGCGGGAGTACTTAAAGGAGTTAATTGTGCACGTTGCATCAAACCATGTTCACGCAAGAACTCGGGCATGTCTCTCCGTGGCTCATCAGCTATATGTAAATCGTAACCTTTGTATTGCTTTCGTTCTGACATGGAAATTTTATGAATAGGTGGTATTGTAGGTATTTATTGTTGATTTGTCAAATGCGTTTGCGGCTTTTTGTTTAAGGGCGGGCATTCCAGCAACGATAGTTTGTGCAGCACTGTTGAATAGACTGGAAGGTGATCAAGTCACGTCTGCGCCAGAGCAGCTTGCAGAATTCTCTAATAAAGTAATTGCGCCTTAGTTTACTACAATTCTGAAATAATTTTCATGAAATCATCCTTGGATATACCAAGAACTCTTAGGTTGTTCATTATTATAAAAGGAGGCAAAATTCTATCTCTTGGGATTACAATGGGACGATTTAAGCCTGTTTTCCAGTATATTCTGTGGTCCCCTTTTTCTCTTTTGAATTCACAGCCTATTTTAAAAAGAAATTTTTCGAATTTTTTCCAATGAATTGAACCAAGTTGACCCATATTATGCGGCTACTGGTAAGCGAATATCTACTGATTTTTGGGATACTATTTCAGGAGGTTCCCATTGTTTTTTTACTTTGCTCCATCCAAGCCCGGTAAAAACTTCCTCCAATGTGTTTTTTTCAATAAGTTCATCAATAAAAATGTTAACGAGCTCCGAGAATCGTTTTTGTGCTTCTTTTAAGGTCTTGCCGGAAGTGGATATGTCTAAAGCAGGAGCATAAGCAACAAATTGCTTGCCCTGTTTGATAACTGTGACTTGCAATCCTATTTTTACAGATTGGATAATTTTCATAGTGGTTGGATTATAACTATTTCGATAATTTATGTAAATGAATAAAATCTGTCGTATGCGACTTTTAGCGCGACCGGGATTAGAACTTAAACAGCTCATCCATACTGATGCCAAAAGCTTTTGCTAGTTTTTCTATGTTTATTAGTGCGACATTTCGTTCGCCTCGTTCAATACCTCCAATATAAGTGCGATCCATCCCCGTTTTTAAAGCCAAAGCCATTTGAGATGTGATGCCATTCTCTAGTCGGAGTTTCTTAATCCTCTGCCCGAATTTTTTAAGTATGTCGCTATTCTTTTTCATGTTTTTTAGAATAGGACTGTGATGTTTATAAGGCGACGGACTATGAGTATCATAAATCTTATGCTAAGGTAGCTTTCGGTTAGATACTTATAGTCATCATTTTAATAGCGATGCACCTTACCGATAACGAAAAACGAGATGTTATTAAATATCTGGAAGCTGGTAAACCTTTACCAGAAAAGTATCGTTTTTTACTGTTTGATGATGACCGTGAGGTCGAATTGCTGTGGAATGGTAAAACCAATGAAGTGACCAATGTCGTTTTGCCTTTTCAGGTGATTGAACAGATTGATGAGCCGCGAAGCGATGAAAAATTTGGTAATGCCCAGGGGTCGCTTTTTGATATGACCGGTAGGCAAATTTCCGGTTGGACCAATAAGTTGATTTGGGGGGACAATAAACTTATCCTCTCATCACTTAAAAACGGTCCGCTGCGCAAGGAAATAGAAGCGCAGGGTGGTTTAAAGCTGATTTATATTGATCCACCATTTGATGTGGGTGCGGATTTTTCTATAAATATAGAAATTGGAGAAGAAGAATTCACCAAAAAACCTTCAGTTATTGAAGAACTTGCCTATCGTGACACTTGGGGTAAGGGTGCAGATAGTTTTATCGCAATGATTTACGAGCGATTAAAATTGATGCACGATTTATTGGCGGACGACGGTAGCATTTATGTCCATTGTGACTGGAGAATGTCTCCTGCATTGCGTTTTATATTAAATGAAATTTTTGGAATAGATAATTTTCAGAATGAGATATATTGGTACTATTACAATAAATTACACGGAGCAAGTAAAAATGTATTCCCTAGAGCAACAGATAGTATTTTATATTATGTAAAAAATAGGAAAAATTTTATTTTCAATCATCAAAAAGAACCTCGAGATAAACCAGTGAAAAAGTTAAAATACCATTTTATTGGTGGAAAAATCGTTAATGATAAAGATGAGAATGGAAAAACTATTACTTATTTAAGTACGGAACGGCAAATTGATAATGTGTGGAGAATAAGATGCTTGCAACCTGCTGATAAATCAGAATGGTTGGGTTATGACACACAAAAACTAAAGTGGTTCCCTTTGTCCAGACAGTTTTTTGAGATTTTTAAGAGAGATTTTGGAAATAAATTTGGGCTGGGGTTTTGTAGTTGAGTGACTGGTGAGGACGAACATTGTTGTAGAAATGAAAGTA
>JBAZYK010000013.1:0-54324 GCA_041659405.1 Candidatus Altimarinota bacterium | reverse complement strand
AATGCCAGATTAAAAGGATTCAGATTACTGGTTCGTGGGGTGAGTGATGTTGATTTCTTTTTATATCGCATTGTTCAGCTCTATGTCTAGCGATTTAATTTATTCAAACCAAAAAGCGTATGATCCTGTTCTTGCGAACTTGTTACCTTAAGTTAGACTTCCGGTTGACTTTTTCGTGCTTTTGCATTAATGTATGCTTCTTTAATAAGCATACTTATGGAAGCTGCACACAATTTACAACCTGGGTTATCTGAAATGAGCGCTACCGGAACCGAACTAATGCCTTCTTCAGGCAAAACTCTGGATGATTCCCCTGAAACCAGGGCACGTATTACAAGTGCGATGTCTGCAATATCAACTAAGTTAGCCCCACTATTATTGTCTGGTGGCTTGTTGCTTTCCGGATGTGGAATAGAGCCTCCAAAAGACTCTCATACTTCGGGATTCGGCCCTGCAGCCCAAGCACAAGCTGAAAAACAAGATCGCGAAAGGGCATCCGTGCCGGGATATCGTCATCCTGAACCTACGATTTCCGATAGAATATCTGGAGCGTATTTTGATACGACCGAGGTTGTAAAAGCAGGAGGAGATAAGATAGTCAAAGCAACAGCCGATGTTTCTCCTTGGGTTTTAAATTTGGGTTTAATGGCTCTGATTATTGGGGTAATTAGACGAAAAGATCTTGAAACTGAAGGCTGGACTGAAGCCGGAATTATGCTTGTATTGGGGCTCCTTGGTATTGCTTTTGATTTGCCAATGACTCCAATGGTGTTAGCTGCGCTGGCTGAAGGTGGAGTAACCGTAATAGGCGGGGGGAGAGTTCCGTGGTGGATTAAATTGCCGATGGTTTTTGGAACCGCTGCAGGTGCTTTAAAGTACATCAAGTAAATGTTTTCCTTGACTTATCTTAAATTCTTGTTATAATTACATCTTCTGAAAAATCCGAAAACATGGTGGCGATGGAATGGAAAAATCATCCTCATCGGTAATCGGATCGATCAGAAAAAATTTCGTTAAAAAATCTAAAATCAAGTCCCGGAACAAAATCTAATGGAGAAGGCGAAGACCCAAAAATAAAGTGGTCTATCACTAGTCATTAAACAAAAAGAAAAACTCAACCGAGAATTTCTTTTGTACCTATGACTAAACAATTCGTAACATTCTTTAACCTTTGGATTTTGCTCTGGAATTTGATTGGGTTTGCAGGACCGTCAACGTCAAGTCTGCAAGCATCAATTTCCTCCGCAGGAAGCGCGAACACAGCAGGCTTTAATGGCTCAAGCATAGCAACACTGGGCTCTTCACTAAACCAGCTCCTTGAAAACAATGCGCTTGCTAAGACTAAATATATTGAGTATAATCAATTTGTTTCGGGCAGTAATGTTGGTGACGATAATTATGCCAAAGGAATCGAAAATCTTGGCATAAATCTTCACTCTGGCCCAGAATCTGTTAGTTCAGATTCTACCGGTTCTTTGAATCATTGCGAATCTCTGGCTTATCGGACACTCTTAAGTCTCCCCAAAAAAGCCACAGCTCATCTCCAAAATCTGACATTGTCATTTTCTGCGGATGCACGTCGTGGGCTTGGCGGAGGCTCTACCGTCATTTTAAGATGTGTTGGAGTTACGGACACGGAACTTGTATCGGTTTTGGTACATGAAATGGGACACATTGTAGATACGGGCGTTGTGGAAGGAAATTCTTCATCTGAAGAAAGCGATTTCCAAGATGGAAATAACCCTGTTTACAAAGACGATCCGAGTTTGGAATTTTACAGTTTGAGCTTTCTGGATGAGAAAACATTAAGACCAGATGCTTCCAGAATGGACTTTGTTTCCGGTTATGCAATGAGTGATCCGTTTGAAGACTTTGCAGAAACATATAATTACTATATACTACACGGAGGAGAGTTCAGAAAATTGGGAACTCAAAATAAGGTGTTACAGGCAAAATATAATTATTTGAAAACTAGGATATTTCACGGTGAAGAGTTTTTTAATGACGATGAGAAACGTTTGGGTATAACGACGCAGGTGGGCGCGGTAGAGCGCAATTACGATGCTACGTTGATCCCATACGATCTGAATAAATTTTTTGGAACATAGATGAGGTCGGGCTGGCGAAATACGCTAAGCTCAGGCCATAGAGAGACTTTGTTACGTTTAAGGATTATTCCTTCATGTTTTTAGGATACTAAGGCTTTTCTAGGGCGTTGGTACTCCTAAGACCCAAAAGACGCCCCCTGCAAGTTTCGGGGGGTGTCTTGGTGTATCCGGACGCAGGATGCAGAAGTTTAGGAGGAATGATTTGGGAAGTGGAATATTTCCGGTCGCGGGCGCGCAAAAAAGCGGTTTGTGTTTTCCCGGCGCTTTATATATAATTTCCCAGCAAAAACAGCCAGCATGGTGGCCTTAGCTCAGTTGGCAGAGCATCGGGTTGTGGTCCCGAGGGTCGTGGGTTCGAGCCCCATAGGCCACCCCATTCAATTAAAAATTAGTAATTAACAATTGTTGATTA
Source organism: Candidatus Altimarinota bacterium (assembly GCA_041659405.1). Lineage (GTDB taxonomy): Bacteria > Patescibacteriota > Gracilibacteria > UBA1369 > UBA1369 > JBAZYK01. The sequence continues at coordinate 51,804 of JBAZYK010000013.1, read as the reverse complement.
TGGATGAAAATTTTAAAAAAGAGCTTAAGGATTACTTTTTGATTTTTGGTGCGGAAAATAGTATTTCCGAGCCGGATTTGGAAAAACTGGAAAGAGTTTTGCATGAGTTTGCTTTGAAAGATTTGGAGGAGGTAAAAGAAATTTGCGAATATATCATCATAAAAAAACTTCAAGGTTTAACTGAAGATGAAATTTTTGAAGCCATAGAAAAAAGCGGGCTTTTTAAAAAGGCCTAAACGCTTGGCAAGGATGAAATGGAGTGAGGTTGCGGCATGAGCGCGGCCCGGCTTGGCTTGGCTTAGGCTTGGTCTGTCCCATCCTTTAACTCTTTGCGGGTTTTTAGCTGTTCCTGGATTTTCTTAAAAATGCCTTCGAGCATTAAGCTCATGAAACTTTTTAGGGTTTGATAATCGCATTGAACCTCGTTTTGAATCAAAAAATCCTCCAAACAAATAATAGTGAGTTGAAGCAGTGGAAGTTTAATTAATCCATCCGTATCCAAACCCGTTTCAACCAGACGATATGGCTTTTCGTAGGCATATTTGATCATTTCCTGAATCCAGGCATCAATGGCAATTTTAATCTTTAAAGGCAGGGTCTGGTCCGGCATATAACGATCCGGCAGAGTCTGATTTTGGTCCTGGACGGCAATTTTATCTTCTATGTCCCCTGCCGGCAAAAGTTTTAAACCAATTTCCTGCTGCATTTCCGGATTGTTGATCAAAAGAATACCAACAATAAACGCAGCCGGTATATTTTGTTCCAGAAGTCTGGAAACCAGCAGCATTAAGTCTCTTTTTTGACCTGTTTGAATAAATTTTAACAGAATTTTCACCAATTCATCTTCCTTTTTCTTTTGTTTTTGCTCCCCTGCCTGAATGGCTTTTAGTTGAGCTGCGGCCGCCGCCATTCTTTCTTTGAAACGCTCAAAGGCCGCCGGATCCATTGCTTCCGAACGGTCGTTACCCCCTGAAAATGACTCGAAATCAGGCATGCTTTACGAAAAAATATAGCCTTATGTGCACCAAGAAAGCCCTTTTAGGTTAGGCAACAACGTTAACATGAACGTCCTTAAACACACGACCATCGTACTTTTTAAGTTGCTTCTCCTGAAACTGAACCTTTCCAGGAATCAAAGCAAAAATGGTGTGATCTTTACCCATACCAACGTTTTTACCTGGATGCCATTTTGTTCCACGTTGACGAATAATGATGTTTCCAGCGCGTACAACTTGTCCGCCAAAAATTTTAACACCAAGTCTTTTGGCTTGTGAATCTCGTCCGTTACTTGTAGAACCTCCGGCTTTTTTATGTGCCATACTAACTTAAATTAATAATTACTTTAGGTAAGAGACATCTTCAAAAAGTATGTCTAGCAGTGGGATTTTACTGAAATGTTGGAGTTGATGCAAGGGAAATTTAGGGTTTTGTGCTCTTGCGGGTACATTTTGCCATAAAATTGCTTATTTGCAAGGTCTTTCCGCTAGCTGGCGACCTTTTTGCGGCCTCTTGCATTGTTCAATTTTTGTTTTTTCGCTATAATATTGAGAATAACTTAAAAACCATGAAAGATCAGAGGAAAAACAAATTTTGGACTATTCTAAGCGCACTTTTGGCATTTGTCATTACTTTTAGCGCGTCCGAGAAAATTATTTTGGCGCAACAGGCGGTGATGGATCCTGCCCAGGCTCAACAGACCGTCGCTGACCCTGCACAAGCTCAACAGGCCGATCCTTCCCAAAATCTGCAGGGTGTTGCACGAAGTGGATTTTTAACCCAGGTTAAAGATCAATTACAGGCTGCGCAAAGTGATTACATCAACATCAAGCGCAACATGAATGATACTCAGGATAAGATGAAAAATATTCAAACTCAGGTTCTTACTCTTCAAACTCAACTCCAAAATATTGATGATCAAATTGCCAATACGACTGATCTTATAAAAAATGTTGAATGGCAAATCAGCGATAAAGAAAATCGCATTGTGGCTTTGGAAGAGGATATCCAAATTAAAAAAATGGAAATTGAAAATCAGAAACAGATGTTGTTTGAATATGTGAAGATTTTGTACCAGCAGGATCGTGCAGTTTATGATGGCAGTGACGAGTCTGTAAATGTGGCAAAACTGCTTTTATCCGACAAGCCGGTTGGCGAAATTTTGCAGGAAATGCGCTATTTTAAGGTTTTGGAAAATGCCGGAAATACGATTTTTGTCAGATTGGAAAATCTGGTTAAGGCGCAGCAAAACGACCAAACAGAGATTGAAAATGCCAGAAATATGATGCAAATGCTGGGAAGACAATTGGATAGCGAACGCAAAAATCTGGAAATCCAAAAACAGGGTAAAGCCCAACTCTTGGCGGAAACACAGGGCCAACAGGAAATTTACCAGCAGTTATTGGATCAGTCTAAACAGCAGGAAGATCAGACTTTAAAGGATATTCAGTCCTTGCGTGATAATTTGTCGTTTATCCAAAAGAAAATTAATGAACTTGGGGATAAATTTAATCCAAACGATTATCAGGCTGTTTTGGGGAAGGATACAACTTCGGTTTACGATTATATTCGCAACACACAGGCTATTGATGGATTTAATCCACGTTGGCCGGTTAGTCCAAATCGTGGACTTAGCGCTTATTTTCATGATCAAGCTTATAGAGTGGTTATGGGAATGGAGCATCAGGCCATTGATATTCCAATAAATCAGGGTACGGCGATTCATGCTCCGGCGGATGGCGTGGTTTATAAAACACGCGATAATGGCTTTGGATACAGCTATGTTATTTTGGCTCATTCTGGTGGATTTATGACTTTATATGGGCACGTTTCCCAAATTCTGGTTCAGAATGGCCAAAAAATTATTCAGGGACAAACAATTGGTCTGTCCGGAGGAACGCCGGGAACTAAAGGTGCGGGCGCGATGACAACCGGCGCGCATTTGCATTTTGAAGTCATTAAAGGCGGATTACATGTTGATCCTTTGGATTATATGCCGCTTTCTTATTTGCCGATTAGTACGTTGCCTCAAAAATATTTAAGCAGAATTACCGGTGATCAGGCCAAAGTTCAAAGAGCTCCAATCGAGCTTTCCGGCCCAACGGGATTGAGTTTGGATAATGGTTTTCAGAGTTCTAACCTGAGTCCGGGTCAGAGCTACAATATGCTCGTCCCAATCGTACCAACTACAAAAGTTCCTGTACCTGCTGCGACTACTGTGCCCAGATCTGCTACTCCTGCCGCGGGGCCTTTGACTAAAGCAATTCCTGCTTTTCAAATGTCTGCACCGGCTGTGGCTCCTGTACCGGTGAAAGCTTCTGCTTCGAATTAGAAAATCCAAAATACAGAATTAATCCTGCGGCAAAACTATGAAGTGTAACTACGCTAATGGTGAAGCCAAGTTTTAGATATTCCGGATAACTATCCAATAAAACATCTAAAAAAGTTCCCCAATAACGATCGGAATAATCTTTCAAAAAGAAATAACCAAAAATAATAAGGTACTGATACCACGGGATTTTTTTAAGATCCGGCGCGATGATGAAGGCCTGAATTGCATAGGCTGTAACCCATAAAATGCTACCAACATCGTGGAAGTTGATGCCGGTCCAGCTCATGTACAAAGGGAAATAGATGTAAGACATAATTCCGTAGCTCACAAGTCCCATAAACAAAAAAGTTGTAAACCAGGTGGGGATTTTTTTTTGGAAATAATGCAGTGTCAGCCAGATGAGCAAAAGCAGCGGATAAAGCGAACAAATCGGAGCAAAAATTATCAGGTTACGTGGAACACGAATCAACCATGGCCAATCAACAACCGTGGAAGAAATGGCCAGGGCCGCATCAATCGCCATGATCCAAAGGATGGCGCGCTTATTGTTTCTTAAATTGCTTATGTTCATTTGTTGTTTGAGAATTGGTTGGGACTTTCTTAAAGCTGCCCTATAATAGCAAATGTTAGCTTTTCAGCAAAACGATGCGGATTATAAAACGGAAACAACCAGGACGTGTGATCCAAAGTCGGAAGCCGCAGCAACAAATGCGCGGCGTTTTGAAATTGCTAAAAAAGCATTATCCGGATGCAAAATGCGCTTTGATTTTTAAGTCTCCGCTGGAGCTTTTAATTGCGACAATGCTTTCGGCGCAGTGTACCGATGAAGTTGTAAACAGGGTAACGCCAAAACTTTTTGCCAAATATAAAACTGCTAAAGCTTATGCAGATGCTAACCTGGAAGAGCTGCAGCAAGCCGTGCGTTCAACCGGATTTTATAAAAATAAAGGCAAAAATATTCAAAATGCCTGCAAAATGCTGATTGAAAAATTTAATGGGCACGTGCCTAAAACCATGCAGGAATTGATTTTGCTGCCGGGGGTCGCGCGTAAAACCGCCAATGTGGTTTTGTTTAACGCTTTTGGAATAATTGATGGAATTACGGTTGATACGCATGTAATCCGGCTATCGCATCGACTGGGATTAAGTAAAGAAAAAACCGCCGAAAAAATTGAACAGGATTTGATGAAGATCACGCCAAAAAAAGATTGGGGCATGTTGTCGCATTATTTAATTGCCCACGGACGCAAGATCTGCAAAGCGCAAAAACCTGATTGTGCCGGCTGTTTTTTAAACAAGATCTGTCCTTTTATAAAGTCCGATTAGTTCGGATTGAGCCAGAATGTGGTCCTGCGCGGCATTAAGAAAGTCGGCTTTTTTGCTATTTGGCGAAATGTCCAATGCGGTATCCAGAGCATATAATTTAAAGAAATAACGATGGGTTCCGCCGGGTGGACATGGCGCGCCCCAGCCCGGTTTGCCAAAATCGGTCAAACCTTCAACCGATCCAACCGGAATGGATTTTTCGCGAATATCTTTAATGCTTGGATCAATATTCCAAACCAGCCAATGAACAAAGTCGCCATTTGGAGCGTCGGGATCATCAACAATCAAAGCAATACTTTTGGTTTTTGCCGGAAGTCCTTCAATTTGAAGTGGCGGATTCGTGCCTTCGCCGTCGCAAGTGTATTTGTGGGGCATTAAACTATTATGCTCAAAAGCCGAACTTGTAAGCTTCATGGTGGATTGAGTTAAAGATTTTTACTTCACGTGAGTGTGATGTTTGTGAGCTAACTCGTGGCCTTTTTTGAAAAACATTGGAATAAAAATGGCGGCAAAAAAAGTGCTGATTGGAACCGAAAGGACTATCCCAATTGAACCTGTTAACGTGCGCACAATTTCGGTTGTGATAATTTCCATATTGATCACCGAAGTAAAACTGTACTGAACACTTTTATCGGCAACAAACAATAAAAGTAGCGGCAATGATGCGCCTGTGTAGGCCAAGAAAAGCGTGTTCACGATTGCCGAAATATGATCGACTCCAACTTTTAAACCACGTTTGAAAAGTTCAAACGAGGAAAGATTTTTATCGGCCTTGTGCAGCTCCTCAATTAAAGAAAGCTGGTTAATAATCACATCATCTAAAATACCCAATGCGCCAATTATAAAGCCGGCCAGCAATAATCCCCTGGCGTTAAAATTTGGACCTAGTAATTGTGTTAAATATGTAACGCTTTCTTCGGCCTTGCCGGTAAGCTTGGTTAAATCCGAAAAAAACTGCGACATAATGACCGTTATAAGCAAACTTGCTATTACACTTATCGCTCCCAAGTGACTAAAGTAAGTAAACCCATATGTCAGATAAAGCGTTAAAATTGTAATAAAAATCGCCCCAATCGCACTAATTAAAACCGGATCCGAGCCACCGGCAATTTGCGGAACCATAAAATAAATAATCACCAGAAAACTTAAAAATAAAGAGAATAAGGCCTTTAATCCTTTTTTCTTACCGATCAACGCAACCAGGGCAACAAAAATAAATCCCAAAAAATAAAGTGGCGTTTCACGCACAAAATCGACAATTACAAAATGATCCTTGCCGCTATCGTCTTTGTTGTCGACCATTAACATGACATCGCCTTTTTGATAACTTTTGGGTCCGAGAGTGTTGAATTCACTGTTGCTTACCGTGATCAATTGATCTTTCCATGGTTTTTCCAGACCTTTTAATTCTATGGTTTGAATGTAAGTTTTGGTACCGTCCTCTGCAATTTCTTCTTGAGTGTTAGCGACCTGAACTATTTCGGCCTTAAAAAAAATGCTATTGCTGGTTGGATTTTGAGCTTGAGCATTCGAAGTTAATGGCGCTGAAAAAACACAGGCAAAACCCGCCAATAAAAGAATGGAAATTTTTTTAAGATTTGTGATCATTGAAATTCATAAATAATGTGCGTAAATCATAGCCCGATTTTATTATTTGTTAAAGGTTTTAATTGACTTGCAATAATATTGCGATTAGAATACAGGCAATTCTAAAAATAAGCATGCCACACACACATAAAACTCATACTGAAATCGCAGATCAAAAAACTCCATTGGTGTGCGTAAAAATGGTCAGTTATGAGTACAGCAAGGGATTACCCGTTTTGACCGATATTGATTTTGATATTATGCAGGGTGACTTTATTGGCATGGTTGGGCCAAATGGTGGCGGAAAATCGACATTGTTAAAATTGATGATGGGGATTTTACCTTTGCAAAAAGGCGTTGTTACGCTGTTTGGGACTGACGTGAGAAAATTCAAACAACGGAATCTGATTGGTTATGTTTCTCAAAAGGCAACTCACTTTGACCAACGTTTTCCGGCTACAGTAGGTGAAATAGTAGCAATGGGCCGCGTTCAAACCCGTGGACTTTTTCACCCGTTAACAAAAGAAGATTACGAGATTTCCCGCAATGCGCTTAAGGATGTCGGTATGTTGAAATATGAAAACACCCCGTTGCATGAACTTTCCGGAGGTCAGCAGCAAAGGGTTTTTATTGCGAGAGCACTTTCCAGTCATCCAAAACTGCTGGTGTTGGATGAACCAACTATTGGTATTGATATTAAGGCACAGGAACAATTTTATGATTTACTCCAACAGTTGCGGAAAGAAAAAGGTCTGACAATTGTTTTGGTTTCACACGATATTGATGTTATTGCCAGTCAGGCAAACGTTTTTGCCTGTATCAACCAGACTTTGATTTATCATGGTCATCCTGAATATTTTGTGAAAAACGATTATCTGAAAAAACTTTACGGCAAAAATATTCGCATGGTGCTTCACGGTCATTAAAAATTTATTCTAAAAGAATTCCAAATGATGTTCGAAATATTCAATTATAGCTTTATGGTCCGGGCGTTTATAGCCGGCGGAGTGATCGCGGTTATTGCACCTTTGATTGGAACATTTTTGGTGATGCGTCGCTTTTCTTTGTTCGCGGACTCGTTGGCGCATGTGGCTTTGGCCGGTGTGGCGATTGGCTTAATTAGCGGCATTTATCCGATTTTGACTGCAGTTGTTACCTGCATAATTGCTGCGATTGTGATTGAAAAATTGCGTGAGAATCAAAAAATTTATGGTGACGCAGCTCTTTCGCTTTTCTTATCCGGAAGCTTGGCGGTTGCCCTGATTTTGATCAGCTTTGGACACGGATTTAATGTGAATCTTTTCAGTTATTTGTTTGGAAGTATTACGGCGGTTGAAACTCAGGATATTTATATTATGTTAAGTTTGAGCGTTTTGATGCTGGTATTTTTACTTGGATTTTACAAAGAACTTTTCTTTATAGCTTTTGACGAAGAATCGGCCAAGGTAAGCGGACTTCCGGTCAAAAACCTTAATCTGCTTTTAATGTCATTGGCGGCTGTTACGGTTTCACTCAGCATGCGTATAGTGGGAGTTTTGCTTATTGGTGCCTTGATGGTGGTCCCTGTTTTAACGGCACTGCAAATAGCCAAAAGCTTCAAGCAAACTATGCTTTATGCCACGGTCTTTTCTTTGATTGCCGTTTTTGCAGGGCTTATTTTGTCCTTCTATTTTGATGTGATAGCCGGAGGAGCAATCGTATTTTTGTCTTTGATCCTGTTTATTTGCGCTTTGGCTTTTGCGAACATTCGGAGCAGAGTCCGGTAAATTCCAAATAGTGTGACGTAATTTCAAACTTATAATCTTTGGCTATTTTTGTCTGTAGGCTGTGAAGATTCTCGCCTTCAACCTCTTCAACTTTTCGGCAATTTTTGCATAAAAGATAATGATGACACGCAGTTTCATCTTCGGTGGTGCTGCAACGAATATAGCCATTAACAGCCAAAACCTTGTGGGCCAGTGACATTTTCTCCAGCACTTCCAGCACTCTGTAGATGGTTACAACATCGGCATGAATTTTCTGCTTTTTTAAAAGGTCACGCATTTCGTATGGAGAAAGCGCTTTTTCGCTCTTGGCCAAAAGATTTACAATCATCTTGCGGGGATCGGTGATCTTTAGGCCGTTGTCCTTAAGGCTTTGCAGGGCATGTTCAACGTATTTTTTGGTATTGAAAGTGATTTCTTTGGACATGCGATAATTTTAAAATAATCGGGGGGTATTATAAATGGAACTCCAGTTCATTCCAAATTTTATTTTCCAGGTTGAGCCCAAATTTGCGATTGGCTGCGGCTAAAATGCTGGGGGAAGTGATGTTTATTTCCGAAAGATTGCCGTCAATCAGGTCAATTCCCGCCCAAAAAATGCCGTGTTCTTTTAAGAATTTGGCAACTTTTTCGGCAAGTTTTGTTTCCTCTATGGAAAGTGTAGTTTGATGAACCGTGGCTCCTCCACCGGTATAAGCAATGAAAGAATTTTCCGGAGGAACCCGAACCAAAGCCCCAATAATTTTCCCGTTTACGACGGTTACGCGCTTATCTCCTTCAACAACGTTTTCAATAAACTTCTGAACCATTAAAAATCTTTTGCCATTCTGACTAAGTTTTTCCAAGTTTGGGTGATCTTTTTTCCAATCTTCAATTAAAATTACCGAATCGCCACCAAAACCGGTTAAACCTTTCACGACAATCTTCTTATGTTGCTGCCAAAAATCATGGATTTCCGAGGTCTTCATGGTCACGATTGTTTCAATAATATCGTTGGGGAAATTTAAAATTGTGAGTTTTTCGTTGAGTGCACGAATACTTTGCGGATTGTTGATGAAGAATACTTTTGAACCGGTTAAACCGTCAAAAAGAGCCAGGTGCATCAGGTAAGTTTCATCAAAAGGAGGATTCTTACGAAGCCAAATAACCTGAAAGGCTTCAGCAAATTGGTCCTGCCAGTCTTCCAGTTGGTAGGCTGATTCAAATTCAACGGATTGGTCATTGATTGCTAAAACTTTTTGACATTTTACTTTTAAAAACTGCGAAGTTAAAAGCAGATTATCCAGTGTGGAAACGTAAATTTCATGACCGCGTTTTAATCCTTCCTGCATTAAAAGCGTGGAAGAATCATTCAGAATTTTTTTGAAAATTTCCGAAAGCGGATCAATAATAAAAAGATGCTTCATAATTTGGGCGTGATTATTTTTGTTTTAAAGCCTTAAGTTCATATCCGGAAGCAAGGCTGGCGATGGCGGCAATAACCTTATATATAGGCGTTAAATCATCCTGCTTCAAAGTTGGATCGGCTAAATTTTCGTAACCGATATTTTCGTGGAAACATGATTTTGCAAACTGCATTCCCTTTGAATTCAGATTATCATTATCGCCTTTTTCGTCATTCAAACGGTAAAATCCACCTACGGATTTATTGCCGACAAGGTATATAACCGGCTCGGCAACGAGGTCTTTGATTCTTTCAACCGTAACCACGCCTTCCTGCAAAATAACGCTTTTAATATCAACGCTTCCCTTTCCCACTCGCATCTGTTTGCGGTTTTGCTGATTTAATTTGCGCACGTCGTCGCCACTATTTACACGAATTACAGCCATTCCATAAGTGCCGGCATTGTTTTTGATGAAGACGGAAGGGTATCCCTGAATTTTATGTTTCTCATAATCGACCGCAATTTTTTGGATAAGTGCGTCAACGGCTTGGGCCGCTTTTTCACGCGACGCCTCATCATCAAAATCAACATCATCCACAACAGAATAATGACTTTCAAAAAACCAGGAATCAATACCGATAACTTCCGCGAACTCCTGAATCAGCTGGTGATAAAAAGCAAAATGGTCACTCTTTTTGCGCTGGTGCCAGCCAATTTCCGGTGATGGCAACAGATTTTCTTTAACTCCATGAAGGATTTCCGGAATGCCAACGGAAAAATCATTATTAATAACAACCTGGCAAATGCGTTTATCTCCAACGAAAAGATTGTCACCTTCACGGGTGATTTTTTGAAGAACAATTTCTTCGTTTTCCTGGGTCAAAAATTTATTTTCCGATTCGGTGAGCTCAGGGTTTAAAGTGCCTATTTTAACCTCAAAACCCGAGGCGGCTAAAATGTCTTTTAATCTTTTAAGACTGGAAAAATAATAAAGATTGCGGGTGTGATTTTCGGGAATAATCAGCAGACATTTGGTCCCCGGGAAATAAGTATCAAAATAATTTTTAAAATATTCTGCGGCTTGGCGGCCGTAATTAGGGCAGAGGTTGTTCCAGCCGGCAGGAAATAAATTGGTGTCCACCGGAACAATTTTAAAACCGGCATTGCGTAAATCAACGGAAGCATAAAGCGGTTCCGGGCCGACCAGTTTCCTTTTTTCTTCAAGCCATTGATTGATGACACTTTCTTTTTCTTTAAAACGTTGGAGAAATTCTTGAAGCATCGAAAATTGTATGGGATTGAGCTTTCAAACTAAAGCAATTTCAGGTTATTGTCAAAGCTCCGATGGCTGAATTTTGGCTAAAAGGTTGCAGTTGCTCCCATCAAGGCTGAAGGTGGATTGTATTGAAGTGTCTGCCCCTGACTATCACTGTAAGTAACCGGAAAAAGGCTTGGACTTGGGTCTTTGGAATCATCCAAAGAAGCTTCAAGGTTTTGATGATCGATTTTAGCGGAAATATTGCATTTTACTTCGACTGTAGCGCTTTCGTTAGAGTTAAGCGCATATTTATTTTTGGAAAAATCAAAAGGGAGCTGGGCTTTTTGCACCTGATAATTTGAAGTGAGTGTAGGCACTGGGGCTTTTTCGTCGACCAGAGTGTTTAAATTGCTTTGTGGATCAATAAAAGAAAGTGAGCAACTTTTAACGTTGCCGAAGCTCTGATTGCTATAAAGATTGATAGAAATAAGATTGCCTCTTTGAAAACTGATTGGTTTTAATGCCTGCAAATTCAATTTCAGCAAAACATTTCCCTGATTTTCTTTTAAAGGGATATTTTCCGATATGTTGATAGATTCTAACTGTGATATGGCTATGTCCCGGTTTTGAATTTGAGAAACCAGATTTTGATCAATCCCCAATTTGCCCTGGAATAAAGTCCCCTGACCGGTTAAAATGACAGTCAACAAGCCAAAAATAGCTGTCAGTACCGTGCCGACAGTAACGTAAATTTCTAGAAATTTTTCCTTTATGTTCATACAACACAAAATATGCTTCTGTATCATTTATACCCTTTTTGAAATATTTGTCTAAAAATTTTGTAAGAATAAGTGAAAGAGCATAAAATGGATGAGATATTTTTAAATTATATGACTATTTCTGAAAATTTGAAAAAGGTGCTGGCAAATAACATGTTTTTAAGTATTGTTAGCGGCAGCGTCATCATTGCATTCTGGATTTATATTAATCAAATGAATGAAAATCAGATGGCAGCTGCTATTGCGGACCAAAATGTGGATACTCAGACTGCCACGCAACAAATAACCATCCCGACTCCCGTTGTGGGACAGAACGTGAATACTCCGCCCGCCATACAAAAGATAACCCGCCTTGGTACTTATAAAGATGGAGTTTATAAGGCATCTTCCGATATTCCATGGGGAACGTTAACAATTGGAGTTACCGTTAAAAATGGGCAATGGACCAGTGTTAAACCAATTAAAATTCCCGCCTCCCCTCCTTCTATTTATGCAGCTTCTTATCTTGCAAAACAGGCAATGCAGGCCCAGAACGATTTAATTGATGGCGTTTCCGGAGCAACTTATACAAGTGATGCTTTTAGAGATGATTTAAAACAAATTATTGCACAATCAAAATAGCTTTCATGCAGCCACTAATATTTGAGCAAACCAGTATGGATACGAGAGTTACAATCACTCTTTATTCAAACGATGCCGGGGAAAACAAGTCCGTTGGCGGAGGAAATGGTGGAAAAACGGAGAAAAGTGTTGAAAAAGCTTTTATGGTTTTTAAGGATCTGGAGAAGCAATTTTCACTTTTTAAAGCGGATTCGGAAATTTGTTTGGTAAACGGTAAAGCTGGCGAGGTTACCAGTGTTTCGCCTTTGTTTTTGGATGTTTTGGATTATGCGTTGGGTTTTGCGGAAAAAAGTGAGGGCGCATTTAATCCGTTGGTTGGCGCGTTTACGCCCGGTTTTCAGCGGAATTATGAAAGTTTTCCCGAAATTAAAACTTCCGAGGATTTAGCTGCTTTTGAACAAATCGTGGTCAACAAAGAAAAATCGACGGTACTACTCCCAAAAAATGCGGCCTTGGATTTAAACAGTGTGATAAAGGGATTGGCGATTGATTTGGCCATGGACTGCTTTGAAGAGCCTGCCGTGATGATTGAAGCTGGCGGTGACATTAGAGTAAAAGGCACTCCTCCAAATAAAAAAAATTGGGATGTTGGCATTCGTGATCCCAAAAATCCAACAAAGCTGATAACTGTTCTTCATATTATTGACGCGGCAATTTGTACATCCGGGAATTATTTTAGAAAAGAAAAATTGGCGGATGAAGGAAAGCTGCATCTGGTTAACGCGGCAGCACATCTGGCGAGCCAGGCAGCTCCGCAGGCTAACCGCGCCAATTCTAATCCGGCTAATTCGCCAAATCAGGAAAATGAACTTAGCAGCGTTACGGTTGTTGCACCTACGGCAAAAATGGCCGACGTTTTAAGTACGGCGATCTTTTTTATGCCTGTAGAAAGTGCTATTTTGTTTATAGAAAAATTTGAAGGCTGTTCCTGTTTGCTGATAGATAATAAAAATGAGCTCTACATGAGCCCTAAAATGAGAGCTTATTTCCAACCTTAATTTACTTCGCTTTTATGCCAACTTTAAATGTAAAAAAGTGGACCATAATTTTGCTTCTAATAGCAGGAATTATTTCCGGCTATCATTATGGCTACGAAAGTGTTTTGGGACAGCTTGCGGTAGCGGTAATTTGCGCGGTTTTAACAAGCGGGATAGCCGATTATTTGAAAACCAAGAAATGGAAGATTTCAGAATCGGCAATTATTACAGGCTTAATTATTGGCATGGTGGCCGGGCCGAATTCTTCGCTTGTGGCAATTGCCGTGATTTCCGTTTTGGCGATTATTTCCAAATATCTTTTCCAAATAAATAAACGGTCGGTTTTAAATCCGGCGGCGTTTGGTCTTTTAATTGGTATGCTGTTTTTTAAAATAGCTTTGGGCTGGTGGGCTGATTACAGCCATATTATAACGATTATTCTGGGGGCGATTTTGATGATGAAATACGCGGGCCACTGGAAAATGATTTTTGCTTTTTTGATAACTTTTGCGGCTTTAATTTGTTATAAGGCATATTTTTATCATTTGGTGATTGTGGAGGAACTTTTTTTAAATATCGGGATCTCGTTCTTTTTTACTTTCTTTATGCTGACAGATCCAAAGACCGCTCCAATTTTCCCAAATCAACAAATGAAATTTGGAGTACTTACGGCGCTTTTTACCTTTGTGATGTTGCAGGTTTATCCGGCCGCCTCGTTTACAGGTGGCCTACTTTTGGCTAATCTTACAGTCCCGTTTATAAATTATAAATCCATGAAAAAAATTCTAAAATGAATGCAATCACAATCGAAAATCTAACAAAAAAATATTCAACCGGTACGCTGGCTTTAAAAGGCGTGAATCTTCAGGTAAAGAAGGGTGATTTTTTTGCTTTGCTTGGGGCAAATGGTGCCGGAAAAACTACGATTATTGGCATTCTGACCGGTTTGGTGAACAAGACTTCCGGTTTGGTGAAAATTCATGAGTTTGATCTTGATCATGATTTGAATAGGGCCAAACAGTTAATCGGTGTTGTTCCGCAGGAATTTAATTTTAATATTTTTGAAAAGGTTGAAGATATTGTGGTAACACAGGCCGGATATTTTGGTGTGCCGCGACAGACTGCGTTAAAAGAAACGGCACATATTTTGAAAGCTTTGAATTTATGGGATAAGCGCGGGCAACCTGGAAGAGCACTTTCCGGCGGGATGAAGCGAAGATTGATGATTGCCAGAGCTTTGGTTCATCGGCCAAAACTTTTAATTTTGGATGAACCAACCGCTGGAGTCGACGTGGAACTCCGTCATGAGATGTGGAATTATTTGAGTGCACTAAACAAAAACGGGACCACCATTTTATTGACTACGCACTATCTGGAAGAGGCTGAGCAGCTTTGCAAAACCGTGGCAATTATTAAAGAAGGTGAAATTGTAAAAAGCGGAACTGTGAAAAATCTGGTAAATTCATTGGAAAAGCAGACCTATGTGGTAACAGTGAATAAACTGATCGGTCAGGGCAAAATTCAGGATTTCGACTTAAAAGTTATTGATGATTCGACGATGGAAGTGGACTTGGGGCTCAACCAGAATGTGACGGATCTGGTTTCACTGCTTCATGAAAATGGCATTACCGTTAAGGATTTAAAACCGAAAGGAAACCGCCTGGAGCAGCTATTTTTAAACATTTTAAAAACGCATGATACTAAAAAATAACTGGATCGCTTTTTACACTATTGTCAGAAAAGAAATAGTCCGATTTTTAAGGATCTGGATGCAAACTTTGTTGCCTCCGGTGATCAATCAAGCTCTTTATTTTGTGATCTTTGGGGCTTTTATTGGCTCACAGATCAAAAACATTCATGGTGTTCCTTATATGGCTTTCATTGTGCCGGGTTTGGTGATGATGGCGGTGATTACGAGTTCTTTTGCCAACGTGGTGAGTTCTTTTTTTGGCGCTAAATTCAATCGTAATATTGAGGAACTGATGGTCTCCCCCACGCCAAATTGGATCATCTTAGCCGGTTTTACAATTGGCGGAGTGCTTAGGGGAATTCTGGTTGGTATAATTATTTTTATTGTTTCGGCTTTTTTTACGCATTTGGAGATTTACAACCTTGGCATTGTGATAACTTTTATTGTTTTAACTTCAATTTTGTTTGCTTTGGCAGGCTTTATTAATGCGCTTTTTGCCACAAAGTTTGATGATATCAGTATTTTTCCAACGTTTATTTTGACTCCCCTGACCTATTTCGGTGGAGTTTTTTATTCGATCAAAGACTTGCCGGTTTTTTGGCAAAATCTTTCCAGATTAAATCCCGTTCTTTATATGATTGACGGTTTCCGTTACGGATTTTTTGGAGCTTCCGACGTGAATGTGGCAGTAAGCGCAGCGATTTTGGTTGGGTTCACAATAACACTGGCAACAATCGCACTGGTGCTTTTAAAAAAGGGCGCCGGGTTGAAAACTTAGGAACTTATTATTTTTTAGTCTGCTCCGAAGCGCCAGTTTGAGTTTGTTGAGAGGTTGTATTTGGAGTGCCTGCAGGTGCCTGTGGGCGAAGCTGAATTGTTTGTGCGGTAACACTGCCGTCTGAATTTGCTGTACCACTTACAATTACCGTTTTACCTGTTGCCAAATCACTTGCAACACCATCAACTGATTTTGTGATGCCGGTTGATCCGGAGAAAAAAACGATTTTAGAGCCACCATCGCGTGTTTTTACAGTAATGCTTTTATCGTCGCTGCTGATAATGTCACCATTTATCATGCCGGCGGCTTGTCCGCGAACACCTGCTGCGCCACCGAAACCTGCCGCTCCAATACCACCGGCTCCACCAAAACTACCCGTTCTTTGCTGTCTTTGAGCATTAAGTGTGCTTTGCTGATATTGCATGCCACCATAGAATGATAAACCGCCTACAACCACGGCCGTAATTAAAACCGGAACAACTATCTTTTTCATAAATTATGAGAGTTAATAAATAATAAAATTATTCGTAACGTAAGGCCTCGATTGGATTAAGTCCCGCGGCACGACGTGCCGGATAGTATCCAAAAACGATGCCGATACCGGCGGAAACGCCAAAAGCCAAAAGTACTGAAGATAAAGAAACACTGGTGGGAATATTGGCGAACACGCTCACGGCAAAAGAAATGAGCCACCCTAAAAACACGCCAATCATTCCTCCTAAAAAGGTGAGCATAATTGATTCTGCCAAAAACTGAATACTGATGTCATTCTTTTTGGCGCCAATTGCTTTACGCAAACCGATTTCGCGGGTTCTTTCGGTAACTGTGGTAAGCATCATATTCATAATGCCGATACCGCCAACGAGCAAAGAAATAGCGGCGATGGCAGCAAGTAAAATTGTAAATGTGCCGGTTACCGTTGAAGCTGTAGCCACAATATCGGCCTGATTTAACGTGCTGAAATCAGCCAACTGGGGGTCGGAAATTTTGTGGCGTTGCAGCAGTAAATCCGTTATTTGTTGTTGAACATCAGCTAAAGTAGCGGATTCTTTAGACTGTACTGAAATTGTTGTCACATAATTATTTCCCGCTAAAAAACGGCTGGCTGTTGATATTGGAATGTAAATGGCATCATCGGGATTACTAAAGCCACTGCCACCTTTAGCCTTTGTGATGCCAATAATCTTAAATTCCATTTTGTTGATGCGAATGGTTTGACCAATCACCTCTGTAGCTCCTACCCCAAAAAGATCATCACGGGTAGTTGGTCCAAGTACCGCAACTTTATTCAGACCGATAACATTTTGATCGGTAATAAAAGTACCTTCATCAATCTCCACATTGCGAACAGCGGGATAATCCGGTGTTGTTCCGGTGATTTGAGTGTTGGTGTTTAAACCCTTGGAAGTAACCTGGTATCTTTTGGAAATTTCCGGAGCAACTGCGGAGGCATCAGTAATATCTTTTTTAATTGCCGTTGCATCATCTTCGATTAGCGACTGAGCACTTCCTCTACCTGCACTAACTTGCACTCCGGCACCGCGCTGGGCCCCTGGGGTCACGATAATAAGATTTGAGCCGATTGATTGAATGCTGGCTTGAATTGAATTTTGAACACCCTGGCCAATTGCAACCATGGCAATTACCGAGCCAATACCAATGACAATTCCTAAAATCGTTAAAGCCGTGCGGACCTTGTTAACGGTGACAGCCGCATAAGTTTCGTGGACTAAATCAGCAATTAACATTAGGCGTGATGATTAATTAATTTTCGGTGACCATTTTTTTTGTCTTCGATGACGACTCCATCACGCAAGTGAATAATGCGATCGGCATGTTCCGCCACATTAAGTTCATGAGTAATAAGTACAATAGTATGCCCATGTTTTTCATTCAGCTGCTGAAAAGTTCCCATCACAACTTCACCGGTTTTGGTGTCCAGGTTACCTGTTGGTTCATCAGCTAAAATAAGAGAAGGATTATTTACAAGTGAACGGGCAATGGCAACGCGCTGCATCTGTCCACCGGAAATCTGGTTGGAGTGGTGATACCAGCGATCTTCATCCAGTCCCGCAGCGAGTAGTGCTTTTTTAGTTTTCTCTTCACGTTCCTTTTCGGGAATTTCGGCATAAATCAGCGGCAACATCACATTTCTAAAAACGGTGGCTCTTGGCAAAAGATTAAAAGCCTGAAAAACAAACCCGATTTTGGTGCGGCGGATATCGGCAAGTTCATCATCACTAAGTTTGGAAACGTCCTGTCCATCCAAAAAATATTGTCCACCTGTTGGCGAATCCAAGGCTCCCAAAATATGCATAAGAGTTGATTTGCCTGAACCGGAAGGTCCCATAATCGCGACAAATTCACCATCTTTAATTGTAAAGGAAATTCCTTTAAGTACAGGTGTTTCAACGTCGCCTGTTATGTAGGTTTTGGTGATGTTTTTAATTTCGATCATGATTATTGCTTAATTTCCTCTTGCGCCTCCGCCAAAGTTACCTCCCGCACCACCACTAACGCCTGGAATTCTTAAACCACCCAAACTACCGGATGAGCTACCAGTTGCGGCTTTGCTACCAACTGTAGTTTTAATTATGACCTGATCACCTTCTTTAATATTCGTTCCGGAAATTTCGGTGCTTGTGTCATTTGTTGCGCCAACGATAACCTGTTCCTGCGCCGGTAGCTTTTTAGAAATTACTGTTTCATCTGCGGAGGTTTGGATATTTACCGGATTTGAAACATCAAGTATTTCTATGTAACTAATACTATTTTGGGATTTAACGGCAGCGTTTGGAACCATCAGAATATCCTGTTTAACATCGGTAATTATTCCGGCGCTAACACTCATGCCCGGCATAATTCGATCGTCGTTATCAAGGAAAACTATTTTTACGTTATAATTTACAACGCCCTGAGTCACTGTTCCTAAAACATCTATGGATGTTACCTGTCCGGCAAAAGTATTGCTATTTAGTGCATCAATTTTGAGTGTGGCTTTTTGGCCAATTTTAACTTTGGCGATATCAACTTCGTTCAAGGAAATTTGGGCCATTTTCTCTTTAGTGATTAGCGTAAAGGCGGCAGTTCCCGAACTGGCCGTGTCACCTTTTTGAATGCTGACAGTGGCGATTTCTCCGCTGAATGGAGCGGTAATAATGTTATTTGAAGCATTGGTTTCGGTAATCATGAGTTGCGCGTTGGCACTATCCAATTGGGCCTGTGAGGCAGCAACATCTTCTTTGAGCGCGGGAACCTGTTTTGCTTCCAAATTTGTCTGCGCAGTTATAAGAGAATTTTGGGCACTTGTAATGGAGTTTTGAACTTGCAGTTTGGCCTGATCTAAGGCGATTTGGGCTGAGTCAACAGAAGCTTGTGCAGTAGCCAAAGCCTGAGGCTGATTTTGTAAAGCTTCTTGGTAGGCGTTGTAATTGCTCAGGTAATCAGAAGCTTTGGTGTTTGGAAGGTCGATAGTCCAAGTTGTACTGTAGATAGTTCCTGTACTAAAAGTTATATATAACCCATCTCCAAGTGGTTGGGACAACCCGGGAGTGATAATTGCCGATGTCGATGCCGCTCCGTTTGGATCGATTGAATAATAATATTGGCCGTTGCCACCATTATAAACTCTGATCTGGAAACTGCCTTCCTTGGTTCCAGCATAAGTTCCGGAAATAGCTACTGTTGCAGTTGAAGCTTGATCGCTTGGAAGTGCTTCTAAAGATGAATTCAGTAAATCCGTATGGGCATTTTTGACAGCTATATCTTGTTGATTTTTTACATTTTCATAATTTCTTTTGGCGTTTTCTAAACTATTTTGAGCGCTTATGATGGTCATATCTCCACTTTTTTGCGCGCTATCCAGGCTTGACTTGGCCGAATCAACTGAAGTTTGGCTTACTTTTAGATCTGTACTTGTGGTGCCTGCAACCAGTTTATTGTAGCTTGCCTGAGCCGATGCCACGGAAGATTTTGATTGTAATACAGAAGCAGCGGCGCTTCGCTGATCAATAATCGCTAACACTTGTCCTGATTTTACTATATCGCCCTGTTTAACATTAACAGCCGTGATTAGACCTGAAGCTTGCGGTTTTATATCCAACTGGTTTGATGCAATAACTTGTCCGGATCCGGAAATGGAAACGACTAAAGTCCCTTTGGTTAGATCTGTAAGGGTATAATGAGGTGTAGTGTCGGCACCTTTTGTTGATTGATAACCAAAATAAATGATACCTATCAACACCAAAATTATTATAGCGAGTAAACCTTTACGACGGGTAATATTTTTTAAAAACTGGTTGATTTGATCTTTCATATGGGGCAAGCGGTTGGCTCGGGTTATTGTTTAGGCTGGTTCAATCTTTTAATAATGCGGTTAAAGAAAGTAACTTTGTCGCCGGTGATTGTTCCATTTTGAATCATTGTTTGAAGTTGTTGAGCGAGCTTTTGGTTAAATTGCGCGATAGTAAGCCCTTGAGTGGTGGCAATCTGGCGTGGAGTTTGCTTGTTTTTTAAATCCAGTTTTAGTTGATCAACCGTAATACCCAAAGCATTAGCCTGTGCCTGAAGCATTTCAGGAGCCATTAATCCACCGCCAAAATGGCGATTGCGAGTAATGCCACGGTCAGCAAGAATCTGTTTGAAACTTTTCCCTGATTGCAGCTTCCGTTTAACCTGATCGGCATTAAGGCCAAGTTTGGTTGCAAGCATAGTCATACCTGCGTCCGAATTTGAATTTGGCTTAAAGTTATGGTTAAAATGCCAAGCTCCTTTTGAAGTATTTTCTTGATCTGCAGTAGACGATTCTGTAGGAGCCACTTGGGCAAAACCGATGCCGGAGCCTACCATAAGTAAAACTACAAACGCACTTCCGGATGCCAATAATTTCTTATTCATAGATTTTGAGTTTAATAAATAATAATCAGTCGCGACACTTACTACTACACCCTCTCGGACAAGATTATTTCATTTATTATTTCCGATTACCCACATTAGGTTCGATTTTTCTTATACCAAAGGCAAAAATTTGATCATCCCTAAGATCACCCGCTACGAAAATCAAGTCCCCAATTTTGATAAAATTTGGAATTTGAATTGGCGGTGCCATAATAACTTTTCTGATACCGTCATCATGATCGTTATCAAGATCATCAGCCTGAAGTGTTAATGAGTTTCCGGAAATGGTGATTACCACTCCTCTGACCACATCTCTGCCATCGGTCGGCCTTCTTAAATGTTCATAAAATGATCCAATTACCGGCAAATGCCTTTCTTCGTTTGATTTTAATATAGCTTGATGAAGTGGAGTTGCATTGATGATAAGTCCGGCAACAATGCTGATTGCCAAGGCACATGATAAAAGATAAATAAAAGGTCGGCGATACCCAAATTGAAAACGTTTAATCAGCCATTCCAATAAAAATAAAAGTAAAACATTTATTACCAGAATTTTCCAGGGGAAAAGCAAAAAGAACATGCTAATTCCGCGTGCACCAAATCCTAACAAAAACATTTTCCCGCTGACGTTTACACTAAAAATAATGAAACTAATCAGCACTGAAGATGTCAGCAAAGCCAAAACACCAACTGTAATCAAAAGTATTAATTTGAGCACAAAATAAGCTTTGGGACGCATGTGAACTTCGCCTTTTTTAATTTTATCAAGCACGGAATTTTTAAATTTCTCGTGCAATGTTTCAGGAATGGAGCTCGCGCTTGGGTCTGATTGTGGTGGTATTTTATTCATAGGTGAAGTTTTACATCTGCCGGTAAATTTTCTTTAAGCTGTTTTTTGGCTCTTTGCAGGCGAATTCCAACCGTCCCAGGTGGAACATGAAGGATGTCTCCGATTTCTTTGTAACTCAGTTCTTCAAGATAAAATAAAATAATAATTTCCCGATAGTTTGATGAGAGCTTTTGAAGTCCCTGATCAATGATTTTACGCATCGCTTTACGATCATGTTCCTGAGCTACTTCATCAATATGTTCCGGATGAGGGATCAGTGTATCAAAATCAAAAAACGAAAGGGGGCTTCTGCTGGTTTTCTTGATGGCATTGATAAATGAATTGTGGGCAATGCGGTAAATCCAGGGAGAAAACTTTTGTGAAACATCAAAACTTTTAATATTTTGATAAGCTTTTAAAAAGATCTCCTGAATCAGATCCTCAATATTATGCCAATCAAAAAGAAATTTTTTGCCGTAGCGGAAAAGTTTCTGTTCGTATCGATCCATCAAGAACCCGAATTTTTCTTTATCTCCTTGTTGTACCAATAGCGCTATTTGTTCATCAGTCAGCTGAGCTTCGGGTATTTTCATCGAGCAGAATTTAGCGGGAATTTTATCTGTACACCTATATTACACCCGGTGGCTAAAAATATTTCACATTAATTTCCGCACTCAAGTGCTGTTTGCAGACTCCTAAGATTGTCCTGCATCACACTCACGTAATTTTTACCTTTGGCGATTTCCTGGTCGGTTAATCCCTCCAACGGATTTAAAATTAAAGTTTTGGTGCCTGTTTCCTGCGCTAAAGTATCGGCAATTTTAGGGCTAACCAGGCTTTCGGTAAGAATATATTGAATGTTGTTTTGCCGGATTAAATTGGTCAGTTCGGCCATAACTTTGGAAGAAGGCTCGGCATCGGGGGAAAGGCCGGAAATTGCGACCATCTTTAGATGATAACGATTGGCAAGATAGGCAAAAGCAGCGTGACTTGTGACAAAACTGTTTAATTTGCAGCTTTTAAAGCCATTTTGGTAAGCAAGGTCCAACTCCTGAAGTTGTTTAATAAATTTCTGCGAATTTTGTTGATAGTCTGTTTGATGATTTGGATCTATCTCTACCAATTTTTGCGTAACTGTTTGAACTTCTTTTTGATAATTAACCGGATCCAGCCATAAATGTGGGTCAAAAGGCAGATATTCCGCATCTCCAGGTGTTTTGGGACTATTTGTAATGGCATTATTTTTAAAATAATCGGAAAGATTTAAAGTTTTTGAGCCATTTTGCTGAAGCTCGGGGATGATTTTGTCCGCCCATGGTTCCAGGCCCATTCCATTATAAACCACCAAATCAGCCTGATTAAGATTCACAATTTCTTGGGGAGTTGGCTCGTAGTCGTGCGGTTCCGCGCCTGCCGGAACAAGATTTTGAATGGTTACATTGGCTCCCCCAACCTGTTTCACTATTTCATAAATTGGATAAAAACTGGTGATGATTTTTAAGGTGGAGGAATTTCCGGGCACATTCTGTGGCTGGCCGCAGCCCACAAAAAGTAAAGCAGGGATCATAAATATGTACGCGAGGTGTCTTTTCATTTTGAACGGTAAAAGAGTTAAAAACTGAGTCAATCATAATGCAACTGTATTGCATTTGCAAGCGTTTTGGTGATGCTTAAAATCGGTTTCAGCCTTGATGACCGCTAAGGTTAAAAAGAGCTCTTGCGCAAATGGAATAATGGCTAATAATTGCGGTTTTTTAAAATGGGGTTGTTATATTTGAATATATTAGGTAATATGCGCAAGCCAATAGGTAGAGTTTTGTAGGGTGCTTAGTAGATTCCTACAGTCCAAGACTTAACGGAATTTATTTTTTATCCTTTTTTTATGGGATTCGACAGATCAAACAGAGGTGGAAGTGGCGGCGGTAGGTCGTTTGGTGGAGGTAACAGAGACTTTGGTAAAAGAAGCTTTAGCGACAGAGGTCCAAGCAATTTCACAATGCACAAGGCAACTTGTGGCGACTGTGGAAGTTCTTGCGAAGTTCCTTTCAAGCCAAGTAATGACAGGCCTGTTTATTGCAGTGACTGCTTTAAAAAAGGTGGCGATTCCAGCCCACGCAGAACAGATGACCGTGGTGGTGACAGAGGTAGAAGTTTTGGCAGAGACAGGGATTCCGGCTTTGGCAGAGATTCAAGACCTGAAATGCACGAGGCAACATGCACCGATTGCGGTGAGTCTTGTGAAGTTCCTTTTAGACCAAGTGGCGATAAGCCAGTTTTCTGCAATAATTGCTTTAAAAAAGGTGGCAATGCCGGCAGCAACAACAAAGGTCCTGATCAATATAAAGAACAGCTTGATATCTTAAATATCAAACTTGATAGAATCTTGATGATGATGACTTCTGCTTCTAAAGGAACAGCTCCTGCTAAAGAAACGGTTAAGGCAAAAGAACCGGTACAGGCTAAGGAAACTGCTCAACCTAAAGAAACTGAAAAAGCACCGGTTGAGGAAAAAAAGGTCAAAGCTTCTAAGCCTAAGGCTAAAAAGGTGGCTAAAGCTTAGACTTGATTCATGCAAAAATTACTCAAAACCCATTTTGGGTATGATAAATTCCGTCCTTTACAGGAAGAAATTATTTATCACATCCTACAAAAGCAAGAAGCGCTGGTAATTATGGCTACAGGTGGAGGAAAATCACTTTGCTATCAGTTACCCGCGCTGGCTTTTCCGGGCCTTACTTTGGTGATTTCGCCTTTGATAGCTTTAATGAAGGATCAGGTCGATTCCTTGAACAGCAACGGTATTCCGGCTGCCTTTATTAATAGTACTTTATCTTTTGAGGCTCATCAAAATATTGAGTTTCGATTGAAAAAGGGGCAAATCAAAATTTTATATGTGACTCCGGAACGCTTGGCTCTGCCCGCTTTTCAGGATTTTTTGCATAAACTTAAACTTGATCTGATCGCGATTGATGAAGCGCATTGTATTTCGGAATGGGGGCATGATTTCCGTCCGGAATATCGAAATTTAAAATCTTTACGGAAGAATTTTCCAAAAGTGCCGTTGATGGCACTAACCGCTACGGCTACGGATAAAGTACGTTTGGATATTATTGAACAACTGGGACTTTCTAAAGCTAAAACTTTTCTTTCCAGTTTTAATCGAAGCAATCTTACGTACCAGATGAGGCCAAAGAAAAAAGCGCTGGAAGAACTGGTGGTTTTGTTGAAAAAATACGAAAACGAGTCGGTGATTATTTACTGTTTTTCGCGAAAAAGAACGGAAGAAATTGCGGAAAGACTGCAGGAAGAAAATTTACGGGCTTTGCCTTATCATGCAGGTCTGGATGCGGAAAAGCGCAAAGACACCCAGGAAAAATTTATCCACGATGAAACTTCAATTATCGTGGCCACGATTGCTTTTGGAATGGGCATAGACAAGCCAAATGTACGTTTAGTTGTACATTTTGATTTGCCGAAGAGCGTTGAATCTTATTATCAGGAAACGGGCCGTGCGGGACGTGACGGGCTTCCAAGCGAGTGTGTGCTTTTTTATTCCTATGGCGATAAAATCAAACATAATTTTTTTATAAATCAGATTGCGGATCCGGATCAGCGCAAGGGCGCGGCGGAGAAACTGGCTCAGATTATTCAGTATGCCGAGCTTCAAACTTGCCGGCGCGCTTATCTTTTGAAATATTTTGGCGAAAATCAGATCCAGGAAAATTGTCAGGGTTGCGATAATTGCCTTGCTACAAAGGAAAGTTTTGATGCCACCGGAATATCCTGGAAAATTCTTTCGGCAATTTTACGCACGGAAGAACGCTTTGGGCTAACTTATATTGTTGATGTTTTGCGTGGAAAAGAAACCGAAAAAACTCGTGAACGCCAGCATCAAAAATTATCGGTTTTTGGGGTTGCCAAAGACGAAAAGGCGGAAGAACTTCGTCAGATTATTGAGCTACTCATCGCCAATAAAATTCTGCAAAAAACTACCGGAGAATATCCGGTGTTAAAAGTGACGGAAGAAGGCAGAGTTTGCCTGAACACGCGTGAAAAAATCTTTCTAAGCAGGCCAACTGTGGCAAGGGATTCTTTGCATGTGGCAACCGTAAATAGGGCCAGGGTCAAGAAAAATGCGGCCACTGTGGTTTTGGATTATCATCGCCCACTGTTTGAACAACTGCGCGTACTGCGAAAGGGTATTGCCGATAAAAAACGGGTTCCGCCATTTATTATTTTTGGCGATGTTTCGTTGCAGGAAATGTCTTTCTATCTGCCGCAAAGTAATGACACTTTTGCCTTTATTACGGGCGTGGGAAGAATGAAATTGGCCGAATATGGGCCGGATTTTTTGGCGATTATTAAGGCTTACGCCGAGACTAATAACCTGGAAGACCGCTTTTTAAAGTAATTTCCTGATATAATGGATTTATGAATATAAAATCTGCAAAATTTTTAAAGGGCATAGTTGATGAAGATTGGAATTTGGACGACGACAGGCCACAAATTGCGTTTATTGGCAGGTCCAATGTGGGTAAATCCAGTATCATTAATTCTTTGACCAAACAGAAAGATTTGGCCAGAACCAGTGCTTTTCCGGGGCGCACCCAGCAAATAAATTTATTTTTGATTAATAATAAATTTTATCTGGTGGATTTACCGGGATATGGATTTGCCAGAGTTTCCGGAGCAGGACGCGACAAACTGAAAAAATTGATCAACTGGTATTTGTTTGAGTCGCGCTATGAGCAAAAAATAATTGTACTGATCATTGATGCGAATATAGGTGTAACCGCTAACGATTTAGAGATGCTTGAGTGTTTGGAAGCAGCTCAAAAAAACATTGTGGTTGTTGCGAATAAAATCGACAAAATCAAAAATTCCGAATATAAAATGAAGCTTAAAAAAATTCAGGATGCCGTTGGTGGCCATAAAGTTTTCCCATACTCATCAGTAAAAAACATTGGCATTGGCGCGCTGACTGAGGAAATTTCCAAATATTAATTGTTGAACATAGGCTGACTGTAAATAATTTCATTTCTTGTATGAAATTACGGACATTTGGTTTATTATTTTGGTAATGGATTTTTATCCATCAAATATTTTTTAATCTTTTCACCATGGCTGGAGACAAACCAAAAAGAGAAGGAAAAAAAGCACCAAAGCTAAATCCAAAAGAAAGATTGGAAGCAAAAAGAGCTAAGAAAGCAGCAAGAAAATAAATCATTTTCAGGCTCTTCCGGATTGGAAGGGCCGATTAAGTGATTTATGGCCTGGCGAAACGCTCAAAATCGGAGCGGTTATTTATTAAGATCAAGAATTTCATCAATTCTGATCTGTTCAACGAATTCCGGCACGTGGGAAACCAGAATCATGGCTCCTTCATATTGGTCCAGCGCGGCGGCAATAATCGGAAGATGGCGGAAATTAATATGGTTGGTCGGCTCATCCAAAATTAAAAGTCCCGGCTTTTGCAAAACCAGACAGGCAAACGCAACCAGCCCTTTTTGACCTTCGGAAATGTTGCCGATTTTGCTGTTAATCAGTTCTCTGGTGATAAGAAAGCCTGATGCCACCGAACGAAGAATTTCTTCATGGAGTTCTTCTCCTGACAACTTTAGGGCTTCGTGAAGCGCCTGGTGGACTGTGTGCTCAAAATTAAGCGTGGAAAAATCCTGGCGATAATAGCCAACTCTGACACTTGGATCGATCTTTGCGCCTGTAGCAGTCCCCTGCGCCAAAGATTCAAGCAGCGTACTTTTGCCGATTCCGTTTGGGCCGGAAAGAAGCAAATGCTGATTTTTTCTTAAAGAAATTTTGGCCTTTTTTGTAGTTGGCTGATGATTTTTTATAACCATCAATGAAGAAATTTTCAAAATTTCACCGGAAAGATCTTCCTGCGCGGGGATCGTAAAATTGCGAATGGTTTGATCTTCACGACGGACATCGACCTTGTTTTCCTCAAACTCTTCAGCTTTTTCACGCATGCGTTTTGCCACAAGTCTTAATTTACCACCTTTATGGGCGAAAACATTGGCCTGCTCTTTGTTCTCTTGAATCTCTTTTGCCAGCTGGGCATTTTTGCGATTTTCCTTTTCGATACGAATGGCAATTTCCGCAACGGCATCAAAATAATTACCAACATACTGTTCAACTTTGCGGGTAAAAATATCCAAATACAAAACTCCTTCGGTGAAAGCATTCAAAAAGTCTTCATCATGGGAAATAACTATGCACGTTTTTGGGTAGTTGATTAGAAAGTCGGTCAAATGTTCAATACCGGTTTTATCAAGATTATTGGTCGGTTCATCCAGAAGCAACAAATCAGGATCCTGAATAAGGGCTGCAGCAAGCAATAATCTGGCCTGCTGTCCTCCGGAAAAAGCTTTAACGATTTTGTCATGTGGAGCATGAAGATTTACCACTTCAAGAATTTCATCAATGCGGCGATCAAGATCGTACTTTTTTTCGTGGAAACATTTTTGAAAAAATTCGCTTACGGTTAATTCGCGGTCAGTTGCCGGCATAACCTGATGCGCAGTGGCGATGGTAAGGCGAGGAACAACGTTTACGTGTCCTGATTGAGGCTTTAAGGTTCCAGCCAAAAGTTTAAAAATCGTACTTTTACCGGCGCCGTTTTGGCCCATAAAAGTCACTTTGCTCCCTCTGCGGACAGAAAAGCTGGCTTCGTTTAATAGCGGTTTATCATGAAGATATTCAAATGAGACTGCGTCAAAGCTGATGATTGTTTCGTTGTTAGCCATAGTGTGAGGGGCGTAGAGGCCAGGCGGCCAAAAATAATACAAGGCCAATAATTTAGCCTATTTTGGCGAAATATGGAAGGGGCGTGTAAAGAAGAAAATGCTCACTTTGGCGACTTCACATTTTTCACCTCAACTTTACGCTTGTTTAAGTATAAATCCTTTTGAAAATTGAAAAAGGTCGACCTGATCTTTTCGACTCCACCAAGCGCTTTTTCAGCATCAGAGATTGCGTGATATTTCAGATTTAGCAGATCAGGCAATTTTTCTTCGTCGAGCTCTTCTACTCCATTTTCAACATATTCGTTCAGCACAAATCCAAAGAAATCTTTTTGCTGTTCATCAAGTGGCTTTAGAATGGCATCTTTTGCTTCATCTACACGTTCTTTTCTGGAAATTGGCGGTGTGGCAAAGGAAATATAGGCAAGTACATCAAAAATATCGCTTTTTTCGGCGTCGATCATTTTTTGTAATGTTATTAGCTGATCTTTCCCGTATCCAAGATCCGCAATCTTCTCTAAAAACATTTTTCTTGTTTTTGGATTTGACCAGATTTTCCGCAATTCATCTTCATTGGCAAAAAACTCCGGCAGAGTCCCAAACATATTTTGCAAAAACTCTTCCGTTGAAATTGGCTTGCCGTCGGCGCTCCAGAAGGAAGTAGAGATCATGTGTTTGATTTCACGTTCTTTGCCGTCCCGCAATTTTATTTTCAATTTTTTCTTTGGTTCAAAACCTTCAAAATCCCCATCAGCTAAAGCTAATCCACTGTTTTTAGAAGGATCGACATCATAATTCGTATTTTTTGGCTCTTTATTTTCGGTTGTTTCATCGATTGGCTCGCCGTCCCACTGTGGATCAGAAAAATGCTTATAGGCATCGACAAAATCAAAGATCGTAAAATACTCTTTTCCATCAAAAAGACGCGTTCCGCGCCCTACAATCTGCTTAAATTCAATCATGGAGTTGATCGGACGCATCAAAACAATATTGCGAATATTGCGGGCATCAACACCCGTGGACAGCTTTTGGGAAGTGGTCAGAATTGTTGGAATAGTTTTTTCATTATCCTGAAAAGCCCGTAAAAACTGCTCACCGCGCGCACCATCGTTAGCAGTTACACGCACACAATAATTTGGATCTGAACTTTTTTTGGTTTGATTGATTAAGTCCCGTACCGCAAGCGCATGATCCTGCGACGCGCAGAACACAATCGTTTTCTCGTTTTGATTGATTTCGTCCAGCATGATTTGAACGCGTTTTGCTTCGCGCTCCTTGATCTCGATAATTCTATTAAAATCGGATTCTTCATAAATTTTCCCTTCTTCCACCTCGCCCTCAACAATCTGATCATCGGAAGTATAAACGTACTCATCAAGAGTCGTTTGAATCCTTTTGACTTTAAATGGCGTTAAAAAGCCATCATTGATCCCTTCTTTAAGCGAATAAATGTAAACCGGTTCGCCAAAATATTTGTAAGTATCAATATTATCTTTTCGTTTTGGAGTTGCGGTTAAACCGAGCTGAACAGCCGGAGAAAAATGCTCCAGAATCCCCCGCCAGTTTGATTCGTCATTTGAACCGCCACGGTGACACTCATCAATAATAATAAAATCAAAGAAATCAGCAGGATAATCGCCATAATAAGGCGTATTATTCGGCCCACTCATAAAAGTCTGGAAAATCGTGAAGAAAATACTGCCATTTGTTGGCACATTCCCCTTTTTCTTTATGTCTGCGGGGTTAATGCGCACCAATGCGTCCTCAGCAAAAGATGAAAATGAGTTGAAAGCCTGATCTGCCAAAATATTGCGATCCGCAAGAAAAAGAACCCTTGGTCTTCTGCTTCCATCACGCTTTATATTCCAACGGGTCTGGAAGAGTTTCCAGGCTATCTGGAAGGCGATAATCGTCTTGCCGGTTCCGGTGGCTAAAGTTAGCAAGATTCGTTTCTTTTCTTCAGCAATAGCCTCTAATGCCCTATTAATGGCAAGTTCTTGATAATACCGTTTCCCGTATTCTCCTTCCGACGGAACTGCCAAAAATTTCTCGCGCCATTCATTGTGACGCGCAAAAACCTTGTTCCATAATTCTTCCGGAGTTGGAAAAGAGTCCACATAGCCCTCCACGCCGGTTTTCATGGAAATCTCGTAAATTTTCTTACCATTAGTTGCGTAGGTATGATCAATCTTCAATTTTTCAGCATAAGCTTTTGCCTGAGCCGCGCCTTCGGTAGCACTTAAATCTTCTTTTTTAGCCTCAATCACGGCAAGTTTCACATTTTTGTACACTAAAACATAATCGGCAATTTCCGGCTTCATGCGCGTGCCGCCAACCTGAATTCTGCCCTCTGTAATGCGAAATTCACGAAGAATTTTTGATCCTTCTATTTCTCCCCAGCCACTTTGTTTAAGCTTGGGGTCAATATATTCCGCGCGGGTTTCTGATTCGTTCATAGGTTATTTTTCAAATTATAGTAGAAATAGGTCTAATTATACCTATTTTATACCTAAATTGTACCTATTTAAAGAAATTGCTATAGGCTAGCGCTAAATGCCTTTTTTAGGATGGATTTATTGAACACTCTGAATAACTTCTAGTTGTTCCTTGCTTGCCTTCTTGGCTACCTCCAAAAACACCTTCCTTTTCTGAGCATAAGACGCTTTACGAAAAAACTTGGAAAAATCACTGGAAGTGTCTTCCTTCCTGGTCTTTTGGGCAAATTCGTTCGCTTGCTGTTTGATAGCTATTTCTTCATCAGTCATAGTAATGTTTTTTATTTTTTCTCTAATGCCTTTGGTGCATTTTCAATTGTATGCACTAATAACTGAAGCGCAGCCTCAACCTGCTTCACATCGCAACTTTTAGCTCGTGGCTTACTTAAATGAAATGTAT
Organism: Candidatus Altimarinota bacterium; assembly: GCA_041659405.1. Taxonomy (GTDB): domain Bacteria; phylum Patescibacteriota; class Gracilibacteria; order UBA1369; family UBA1369; genus JBAZYK01. The sequence goes on along the minus strand of JBAZYK010000013.1, from coordinate 20,931 downwards.
TTCTTACGTCATTTAATTCTAAAATGTCATTTGCCATTTTTTCTTCTATGAGTTTTTTAGCTTTAAAAAAAGTTACGAGATCGCGCATGCCTATTTGATCTTTCTCTTTTTTTTCTTGAACCGCGATTACTAAAGGGCAACCCTTTTTCTCGCTGTGTCCAAACTTTGGGGACAATGCCTGAACAAACTTATATTCTGGATGTTTAATTCTTTCGCCTCGATCTTTATAGAAGTAAAGCAAGACGGCTTCTATTGCCGACACAACATATAAAATTATTATTCTATGTGTTTCCTCTTTGTATAATTCTTTTTGCCCTTCTTCTTTAGATCTTTTAAAAAGTACATAAATAAACTCAATGGCATCATCCAGTGTGTTACGGAGATTTTCATCTTTAATAAAATCGAAATTGCTCATATATTTCAGCTATATCTCTTTGTGTACCATTTTCAAAAGCTTGGAAAGAGAGGGCAGGCCTTCTTTTTTTAGCACAGTATGAAGCTGAGCGTCTGACCGATACCCTAAATCAACGCCATACTTTTTCTCTATGGTTTTAACCAGTGTGTCGCCTCGTTTTTTTGGTAATAGTTTGCTCATGTTTTAAGTGTAACATAATTTACAATTCCCCCGCAAAAGCTTTTTTCAGGACGGATTTCTTGAGTTCTTCCAGCTTTGCGAGTTTTTGGCGATAGATTGCTTCGAGTTTTTTGGTTCGAGGACATTTCGTGGCTCGAGTATACAAAGCCGATAAGAAAACTTAATATTTATGCAGATGGATATAAACTACAAAATTCTATAGCGGCATCCAGGAATTTTCTTTTCTATCAAATATAAAATCAAGATATTCAATTTTATGGCTATTTTCAAAATTAATAAAATGATCCCGCACAAGTACTAATGCTTCAATAAATTCATCATTAGTTAAATATTTTTGGAAATAATAAGTAATGGTTGAGCCTGCAGACGTTGTCAATTTGAGCACAAACTTACCATCTTCATAGGAAGAATTCTTTTTTTTATCAAACAACTTTTTTAATGTAGATTTATATATATCTTTTGTTAACTCAGTAATAAAAGTTGTTGCAGATGTTGTTACGACAAAAGCAACCGAATAAAATATAACATCTGAAAGGGATGGTAATAAATCACAACCCCCACCTCCTTTTCCCCCTAGTTCTTCATATGCAAACATGTTACCCATATAATTCAAGGCATTTCCCAATTCTTTAACAATATTTAAATCCTCCTTATCCTCAGTGGGATGTAACACAATAAATACATTTGATGAATGCAATAGCTCATCAATAACAAGATCATCCGTTTCTGACAATTCTTCAGCTGTTTTTGTGATAATATTAGCCATAAAATTAAATTAATTATAAAAATCTACAATTGACCAGAAAATGCTTTTTTGAGCACTGATTTCTTGAGCTCTTCCAGATTAGTGAGCTTTTGTTTATAAATTGATTCGAGCTTTTTGGTTTCGGCGGAGAGGGCGTCGAGGTGAGCGACGATGGCCTTTTGTTCAGAGAAAAATTTTGGATAAGAAAAAATGACCTGCTTTAGTGCGCCGCCGTTAAATTGAGGTTGCGCCGAACCAGCGGATAGTTGGCTAACTTGATCCCAATAAATTTTAGATTTTGAGAAATACCAATACAGCTTACTTAATATTTCTTTTTTAAATTTCATTCTAATTAGGTACGATGCAAATACTGCATCTTCATCACCCTCAAATAATAATACATTACCTGCAGAAGCACCCGTTCGAGCCATGAGCAAATCTCCGTCATTCAAAACATATTTATCCGCCCCGTCAAAAGAATCTATGTACATCTTATTTTCTTTTGTCAGTAAACCATTTTCGTCTGTGTCAGTGATCCTTACAAACCGATAGTCACCGTTGTTTTTTGCTTTTTCGGTGTATCCATACTCAACTTCACAAATATCACCCAATTCTTCCTCCTCCCAATCCTTTCCCGAATTGGTAAAAACACTATGTAAATACGATTCAAAAAGCTCTTTGGCATTTTGTAGATTTTTTTCGGCGTTTTCTTTGGCTTTTGCGGTTTTTTCAAAAGCTTCATCGAGGATTTTTACGATGCGGCGTTGTTCGGGAATGGGGGGGAAAGATATTGGAAAATCTCGAACTGACCCAACATTTAAATTACCGACACCAGAACTGCTAATACTGCTCTTTGCCAAACTTTTTATATAACTCGAATTAAGATAATATTTTAAAAAATAATTATTTAATAAATTCTTATTTACCTTAATTAAGGTAAGGCTAACAAATATACTAAATTCAATATTATCCTCAACAACTGCTGCTTCTCCATAGCTACCTACGCGTGTATACAATATATCGCCAACCATGGGTTTATTATTTTTCGTTAATTCTTTATGAGTACTTTCAGAAATACAATTAAAACCATTCCAAATTACTTGGCCATTTTTTACATTTTTTGCAGAAAGAAATGGAGTACCATTCACAACATAATTAGGCCTAGCAGCCACGCCACAAGTTATTAAATCACAGACTTCATCGAGTTTTTTGGTTTGCCAATTAGTCTGGATAGTTTTTTTGACCATAGGTTATAGTTAAAATAATGAAGGCTGATTTTCATTTCTATTTTCTTTTTCTTTATCTTCAAAATGTTTTGATTCTTTAAATGCCATGAGTTCTAGATCTGTAGGAATCTCAGCTATCTTGATATTATTAAATTGGTATACTTTGATAGCACTTCTTTCGTAAACTTTTTCTTGTCCATTTTCTTCATGTATTTTATATTCGATGCATACTGTGATAATATCGTCGTTTCCTGTTTCTTTAAGCGGATATTTTCCGGATAAAATTCCATCATAAAAATCCTCATCCTTAAGAAAAAAATTTAATGGATTTAGTGTTTTTGCATCTCGCGTCTTCCATTGAGCAGAACTACCTCCACTTATAACAGGTGCAACAATTACTAGTCTGTGCAGCCTAAATACAGATTTAGATTTTTTACCATCTGGCTTATCAATTTCCTTTGTAAAATAGTTAGGGAAATTAACTCTTTTAATATCGAAACAACCAGAATTATTAAATTCTACTCCTGAGATTTCCTCACTTTTTAAGCACATGTTGTAAAAATTATTTCGTGCCTTATAAGCAAATGGAAATTCATTAATTTTGATCCCAGCTTGCTCTAAAGTGTTATTATTTTTTTCTAGAAACCCCTTAACTGATTCTTTTAAAATTATTAACTCCTTTGCGGTACCTTCACCGGCAATTTCTGCCCAATAAGCAGGTTCATTACCTGTTAGGCCTTTTATGTAAGCTTTTCCTATGTCGCTTTCTAGAAACCCCCATGATAAAACGCAAACTGGTAATGCAAAAAATATGCCCAGTTTTTTAAGAAAACTCCCCTCCTCTGGAGGTAAAACTAAAATCTGAATATTAAGTTTGGCATCAAAGAATTTAAAATTAAATTCTTGCAATATTTGTTCTACATCATTTGCTGTTTCAATAAATTCACTAAGCAGTAAATAATGACTCGGAACATTGAAATGGATAGAAATTACTTCAATTGATCTTTCACTCATAATATTTTTTGAAGAATTAGCCTCATAATTAATCCTGATAAATATAAAAAGGCTTCTGTATCAGCTTGTTCTGGAATAAAATTATCATTATTTCCACCATGCCTACCAAACTCCTTACTCAATTCCTTGTAAGAATTAAATATTTTACTCCATTCTTTATGAAGGTCGAGTTTTTTTATTAAAGCGTTAAAATTGTTATCAAAAGCATTCGTTGAAGTTTCTAGAAATTCTTTTGTAAGCTTTTCGACAGCCTGAAAAGCATTACTAAACACATCTTTCCTCTTAATTGGATCATTTATCGATTTAGAGTAATGATCGAGAGCATTTTGATAAAGTGCTTTGATTTTTGGTTTGTTTTCAAGCCATATCAATACATCTGAAATCAATTTCTCATCGAATTCTTTCACCCCTTCTGGATAAAATCTACCATTACGCCAAGAAATACCAAGCGAAATTGGCTGACTAAGAGCTAATAGTACTGTTTTATCGATTTCTTCTATCCAAAATTCTTTTTCATAGTCGTCAGAACGTCTGAAATAATCATAAAAAACTTCAATCAATAAAAGCGTTTTTTCAAAATCATTTCCAGAGAATATAGAAAAAGTGGGCCTAGAGAGAGTAGGGCCAAAACTATTGCTATTGTATTTTTGTATCAAATTTGATGGATTACAGCTAAACTCCATAGCAACAAAATCAAAAATAGATTTAGTTCTGTCACTATAAAATGAACCGATTTTTCCATCTAGCTCTTCCATTAAAAAATGGCTAATCTTGTTTATAAAATCTTTTTTGAGGTCATCAATATTTACTTCTTGCCCAAATCTTTTTTTAAAATCAAATATTCTACTCATGTAAATTTTTAATAATTATTTATTTTTCAGTGTGGCGATTAATCCTCATTGCTTTCTTCAAATCACCCCTCCATAAACCCAATAATCACCTCCAGATTCTTTATCTCTTTCCGCCGTTTATCCAATAATTTTATAGTGAATAATTTTTCATATTCTCTTGGATCAAGACGCTTTTCTTTGCAGATATGATTTTTTTCAAAATTTTTCTTGTATTGGGCTGAACTTTTGTTCATTTTTGGCTTACCACCGTCCACAATTGACTGAAGTAGTGCTTCCAAACATGGAGTGTTCTCTATTAAATCAATTTCGCATTTCCCTGCTAACTTTCTGGCCTGCTCCATTTCCTGCTTTAGCTTATCGTTGTCCAACACTACAACTCTCCTGTCAAAATCACCAGGATATTGAATGGCTTTATGAACAATAATTTCGGCTGTTCCCCCGTGTCCATTGCGAATTGTTACCGCAATTCCGCTATTATTGGCGTACATTTTCTTTAAATGTTTTAAGAAAATGCTTTCCGCCTCTCCTTCACCATAGAAAAGAATGGTTTTCTTTGCTTCTCTTTTTGCCTTCTTGTAGGGGTTTGATCTGGACATGACGGAGCGGGTTAATCAATTTTTGGTATAGCGCCGTATGCTCCGGCAATGTATTTGGTGTAATAATTATCATCCGCACGCACACCGGACATTTCGTCCAATCGCCAAGCTTCACTGCTGCCATTCTCATTTTTTTCAGTCAAAATAATCTGGTATTTGTCTAATTCGCTCAAAATGCGATGGCTGTGCGTACTGAAAATAATTTGGGCGTTATGGGGATTCGTAGCTGGTGAAACAAAAAGATCGAATAAGGCCGACACCATGTCAGGATGAAGATTAACATCAAATTCATCCAATACTGCTATCCCTCCATTTGATAAAACCTGTAAAATTGTACTTAAAAGAATGAAAAGCTGGCGTGTTCCGGACGATTCATACTCAATCGGCAACTCATATTTGTGACCCGAAAAGGAATGTACCGCGCGTGCATCGACGCGCGTGCGCCCTTCTTTTTTTTCTTTTGTAATATTAAATGCCTCCAAACCTATATCGTAGCGGGCCAAAAGTTTTTCCGCTTCTTTTTTTAAAGGTTCGTTATCGCTAAAAAAAGACAATGCTTCACGAAAATCGTGCATATGATTTGTGCGAAGACCACCTTCATAAACATTTGATTCAATTTTTTGCCAATATTTCCCAATCTCCTGGCTAAGTTCATGATTTAAGCGCATGGCGGAGCCAATAAGGCTGGCGTTGGAGCGTAAAAAGTTTTCATTTTCAAATCCTTTGGGCAAATTAAAATTTTTATCGTTTAACTCATATTGTTGTTGTTTTTCATTCCAGTTACGAACAAAAAGAGTTTTAGTGGTCGTTTTCTGTTTGGTTTTATTTTTCACCTTTAACTCCTCTTTGATAATTCGTTTTGCGGAAAGAGCAAAAAAGTAAGAATAAATATCGCCATTCATTTCAAATTCAACGGACAACTCAGTTGGTTTATTTTCTAAATCACGAAATAAAAAAGGCTTAATTGGTATTTCATCTTCCGGCTTAGTATTAAAAGAATCCACAATCAACCATTTTAAAAACGGCGGAATTTTGAGCAAATTGGTTTTACCGGATGCATTTGGACCTATAACGACCATAGCCTTGGACACACGTTCGCCTGATTCTGATTTTAAATATGCTTCTTTTGCGGGAACCTTATCGTTCACTAAAAATTTTACGCTGGCATATTCGGCAAATGAGTAGAAATTTTTGCAGGAAAATGAATGTATCATTTGATGATAAGTTATTACTTATATTACACAAACAGTATATCAAAATAGAAATATAAGTCAAGATTATACGAAATTTTGTATAAAAATGAATTATAAGTCCGCAATTAGCCAATTTCAAACCAGATTTCTACGAAATAAACCCCTCAATTTTCTTCAAAATCTGCTCACTTTCTTTATCCAATTTCCCCATTTCCTCCAAAATTTCTTTTGGATCACGCAAAGCGGCTTCTTCGCCTTTGTTTGGGTTTTTCACCGATAGATCGAAAGTTTTTTGGTCAATTTTTGAGACGTCTATCGTCCATGAATTTTCGCTGTCTGCTTTGGTCTTTTGCAGTTCCACGAATTTTTCCAGGTCTTTTTCGTTAAGTGGATTGGTTTTGCCTAGATTGCGGTCAAGGTTTAGCTGGTAAAACCAAACTTTCTTGGTTGGTGTGCCTTTTTGGAAAAACAAAATAACTGTTTTTACGCCTGCGCCTGTGAAGGTTCCACCGGGCAAATCCAGAACGCTGTGCAGATTGCAGCTTTCCAGCAACAACTTGCGGAGGGAAACAGAGGCGTTATCCGTATTGGAAAGGAAAGTATTTTTAATGACAACGCCCGCCTTGCCACCGGCTTTTAGAATTTTTATAAAATGCTGAAGAAACAGAAACGCAGTTTCTCCGGTTTTTATGGGGAAATTTTGTTGGACTTCGGCCCTTTCTTTGCCACCAAATGGCGGATTAGCCAGGACAACATCATAACGATCTTTTTCCTGAATATCGGCTAGGTTTTCGGCAAGAGTGTTGGTGTGAATAATGTTTGGCGCTTCAATTCCATGCAAAACCATGTTCATGATGCCAATAACGTAAGCGAGGGACTTTTTCTCTTTGCCGTAAAAGGTCTTTTTCTGCAGAATCTCCATGTCATGCGTGGAAAGATCCTTGCTCTGCTTAAGATACTCAAAAGCTTCCACCAAAAATCCCGCGGAACCAACGGCTCCATCGTAAATTTTATCGCCGATTTTTGGAGCGACAACCTTAACAATCGTTTTAATAAGCGGACGTGGAGTGTAGTATTCTCCGCCATTTCTGCCGGCATTACCCATATTCTTAATTTTTCCTTCATACAGGTGCGAAAGTTCGTGCTTTTCTGTCTGCGAACGAAAGCGCATACTGTCAATAATATTCAAAACTTCACGCAGGTTGTAGCCGCTCTGGATCTTGTTTTTGATCTCACTAAAAATTTCACCAATTTTATATTGAATGGTGTCCGGACTTTCGGCTTCCGACTTGAATTTTTTGAGATATGGAAAAAGCTGGTGATCAACAAAATCTTTTAAATCATCGCCTGAAAGGGCTTTGTGATGGTCTAATTTACCATCTGTAGTTCTTGGCGCAGCCCAAACTTCCCAACGAAACTTTGGATCAATAATATCTTTATATTTTTTCCCGGCAAGCGATGCTTCGGTCTTTTTATCCTTTTCCAGGTCATCAAGATACTTCAAAAAAAGGATCCACGAGGTCTGTTCTACGTAATCAAGCTCACTTGATGCACCGGCATCTTTGTGGAGAATATCGTCGATATTTTTAAAGGATTGTTCAAACATATGCAGTAATCAAAAAAGCCTGATAGAATATAGCCCAGTAGCGACAAAATTTAAACTAAATAATGAATAATCACTTTTCAGAAAGATATCAGAACCTGAATGCCGAGCAGAAAAGGGCTGTGGATACAATAGATGGGCCGGTTTTGGTGATTGCGGGGCCGGGATCCGGCAAAACGGAGCTTTTAAGTTTAAGGGTTGCCAATATTTTGCGTTCTACGGATACACTTCCCTCTTCCATACTTTGTCTTACTTTTACCGATTCGGCGGCTGTAAACATGCGCAAAAGGCTTGCCGGTCTGATTGGGCAGGAAGCTTATAGGGTGGCCATTCACACTTTTCATAGTTTTGGTTCGGAAATCATTAACCGAAATCCGGAGTTTTTTTATCAGGGGGCTTCTTTTAATCCTGCCGATGAACTGGTTCAGTATAAAATTGTGGAAAAAATCTTGGAGGCGTTAAAGCACGACACGCTGCTAAGATCCTATAATCCGGAACAGGGCTATACGTACCTTCGTGACATCATCAAAAAAATCGGTGAACTGAAAAAAGGCGGGCTTGATCCAAAGACACTGCGGGAAATTCTGAAAGAAAATAAAAATTATCTGGAACAGGTGAATGGATTTTTTCCGGAGATTTTTAGCGCAAGAATGAGCAAAAAGACACTCGAACAAATTGCCGGACTTCTGGAAAAGTTGAAAAATGTCCCAATGCAGCCAAGGACCAAGGTTTTGCCTTATAAACCAATCGGGACTCAATTGATTGACAGTCTGGAGCTGGCTTTTGGAGATTCTATGAGTGGCGAAAAGCCCGATACAAAGCCAATTACCGTTTGGAAAAATGAATATTTAAAAAAGAACGATCAAAATTTGCCGTCTTTGAAAGAACTGGAAAATATTAAAAAGCATTTTGAACTGTGTGAGATTTACGAGAAATATCAGCAGGAGCTGCGCAAAGAAGGCTATTTTGATTTTGATGATATGTTGATGGATACCGCGGAAGTTATCGCTAAAAATCCGGAGCTGCGTTACAACCTTCAGGAAAGATATTTGTATGTTTTGGTTGATGAATTTCAGGATACGAACGCGGTGCAGATGCAACTTTTGGATCTGCTGCTGGATGCCGAAGTGAATGAAAGAAGGCCAAATATTTTGGCGGTTGGTGATGATGATCAGGCTATTTATAAGTTTCAGGGCGCGAATTTGGAAAATATTCTGAATTTTCACCAAAAATATTTGAATCCGGAACTGGTTGTGCTGCAGAAGAATTATCGCTCCACGCAGCCGATCCTTGACCTTGTTCGAAAAATTATTCTTACCGGGAATGAAAGACTGGAAGCGCGACTCCCCGATCAGATTAAAAAAGAACTTCAATCCGCAAATACCAAATTAACGAATGGCGAAATCCTGGAAAAAGAGTTCCAGACTGGGTTTGAAGAGTTGGCCTGGATCGCCGAAACTATCAAACATAAAATTGAGGTGGAAAAAGTTCCGCCTTCGGAAATTGCGGTGATCGCGCCAAAACATAAGATTCTGGAAGAAACCGCTAAGGTACTGGATTATTTTGGGATACCGGTGGCTTATGAACGAAAAAAAGATCTGCTCGAGCAAAAACATCTGCGTGAAATTATTTTGATGCTGCGCTTTGTTAGTACCATGCTTTTAAAGGGGCAAAAGGAAGCCGATGATTTTTTGCCGGAGATTTTGAGTTTTGAGTTTTGGGGAATTGAACGGCTTGAGGTCTGGAAAATTTCGGTTCAGGCTTCACATGAGCGCAAACTTTGGATGGAAGTAATGCTTTCCAGCGATAATGAAAAGATTAAAGCGATCGCTGAATTTTTTCTTGATCTGGGGATTGCGGCAAAAGCGGGAACCGCTGAGGAAATTATTGATCTGATTACGGGATCGACGCAGGAAAAGAATTTGCTTGATGAAGATGGGATGGCTCTTCCTAAAGAGGAGTCTGGCTTCACGGAGCCATCCTCGAAATTTCAAAGTCCTTACAAAAAATATTATTTCAGCAATGAGCGTTTTGAGAATTCCAGACTGGATTATTTGGACTTTCTGCAGAGCTTGCAGGCTTTCGTTAAAAAAATCAGACAACATCGCGGGACCGAAACTTTGACTGTAAAAGATGTGGTTGAATTTGTGGAGCTGCACGAGACTCACCACCTTTCCATGCATCACAAGAGTGCCTTTAATGATGAGGAGAAAGCGGTTAATTTGATGACCGCGCACAAGGCAAAAGGCCTGGAATTTGAAAATGTTTTTGTTTTGCATTGTCAGGAAGATTTTTGGATTGATCGCAAAAGCGATAAACTTTCGTTTCCGGCAAATATTCCTTTGTCGCCGGAAAGTGATAGTGTGGAAGACCCTTTGCGGCTTTTTTACGTGACTTTGACCCGTGCCAAAAGAAATCTTTACCTGTGTCGTCACATTTATAGTCCAAAAGGAAATGAACAAATCAGGTTAAGATTTTTGGAAGAGGGCGAGTTCGAAAAGAAAAAACGTGAAAATATCAGTCTGGAACAGGTTGAGGGTTATCGTGAAGAGTATGCGGCAAATAAGGGGCTCGAAAAACTTTTGGAACTTCAGTTTGAGGTGTCCCGCCATGAAGTGCGAAATATTGATGAGAATGATTTGCTGAAAGGACTGATCAAAAACTACAAATTGAGTGTTACGCATTTGAATAATTTTTTGAATATTGTTGATGGCGGCCCGCAAAAATTTTTGGAACAGAATCTTTTAAAATTTCCGCAAAAACTGACTACATCGAATGCTTTTGGATCGGCCATGCACGCGGCGCTTCAGGAACTTTTGGTGACAATGAAGCGGACAAACGAAGTTCCCGAACTCGAATTCTTGCTTCAAGAATTTGAAAAATCATTGCTTAAACAAAGACTGAATCAAAAAGATTTTGCCCATTTATTAGAAAAAGGGCGGGATCATTTGAAAATTTATTACGAGAAAAGGCGCGCGGATTTTAATGCGAAAGACCAGGCCGAATTTGATTTTCAACAACAGGGAGTCGTGCTTGGAAAGGCGGAGATAACCGGTAAAATCGACAGGATCAGATACGACGAAGATAAAAAAGAGATTCTGGTTTTTGATTACAAGACCGGAAAACCACTGCAAGATTGGCAGGGCAAACAGGATTTTGAAAAAATTAAAGCCTGGAAAAACAGGAATCAGCTGATTTTTTATAAAATTCTGGTAGAAAACGCGCGCGACTTTAAGGGCCGCTATAAGGTCAGAAATGGCTTTCTGGAATTTTTGCAACCGATCAATGACGAAATCAAACTTTTAGAGCTGAACATTTCGGAAGAAGAAACCGAGAAAATGAAAAAACTGATTCAAGTGGTGTATCGCAAGATTGTGGATTTGGATTTTCCGGATGTGACCGATTACGAAAAAAATGTGGAAGGAATCCAGTGTTTTGTTGATAATCTTTTGGCGGAATGGACCAAGCCAAAAAATGATTCCGATAATTTTGACGCCGGTGCCCCCGAATTTACCGCGCAGGATTACGAAATGGCGGGGGAAGGATTATAGGTTTTTCACGGTTTTGACAACATAAACGTAAAAATGTAGCTAAAATGACCATAAATTCACGGTTTTGGACCCAACTCCTTAGATTTTCAAGGTTTATCGGCCCTATTTTAAATAATACTTCAAAGTGTGAACCAGATCTTCGTCCTGGTCGGATTTGTTTTTCTTGGATTCGCTGCCGTACAACCATTCCAAATAACCGCGATCGGAGAAACTCACCTCTTCAAAGGTTTTATTGATGTGTTTTCCAAAACCAAAAGTTTTAAGTAAAACCGGTGTTTGGCTTAGTTCCAACATTTTCGTCAGGACTTCGTCATCACCTGCTAGCGTAAATTTTTCCTGGGTCAACGAACGTAAACGGTTAAATAAAGCTTCCAAGACCATCACGTCCCCTTCCGCGTCATGCGGCAAACCCTCTGCATCCAAATCCAAAAAATATCTTAAATACTGAAGCTTGTACTGTTCGCTTGTTACAAGATGTTTGGCCAATCGCAAAGTATCAATGTGCTGACCGATTGTTACATCCTCATTTTTCAAAATATGAATATCAAAAGCGGCGTTGTGGGCAACGAGAATATGGCCTTCCGCAAGCAGCGCAATTAACCTGGCCTGCGCCGCGCTATCCTTAAAAACCGGCTTATCGGCGACCTTTTTTTCGGTAATATGATGCATGGACATCGCCCCAAACGAAATTGGAATTGGTGGCTTGAAGTACTCATTCAACGCTTCGCCGGTCGCGGAAGTTTTGTAGGCTAGCTGAACAAGTCGGGCGTTTGGGTCCAGACCGGTGGTTTCGGTGTCGAGGTAGATTAGGTGCATGGGGGATATTTATAAATTGTACGAAATTGATTGTAACAGAATTCCATGCGTATTGTGTACACATCATTCGATGGTTAACTTGTATCTGCATTGAAATCAAAATAATGCCCATTGACAACCATGAAGTAATACTTTATACTTTACACATGGATAAAGTTCTCAAAAAAATTACGGCCCAACAAAAAAAACTCGAATCATTTCGTCCTCTTTCGCCGGAACTGGTTAAGAATTTGGAACAGTGGTTTAAGATTGAACTGACCTACACATCGAATGCGATAGAAGGAAATACTTTGTCGCGACAGGAAACCGCTCTGGTGGTTGAAAAAGGTATAACAATTGGCGGCAAGTCCATGAACGAGCATCTGGAAGCCATCAACCATGCTCAGGCTCTGGAGTACATCAAGAAATTTGTCCAAAAAAAGAGGCGAAACATTAGTGAAAGAGATATTCTTGATATTCATCATATTATTTTGAGCAAAATTGATGACACGAATGCGGGACGATACCGAAGTGTTTCCGTGCGAATTGCCGGATCAACGGTGGTCATGCCGAATCCGCTCAAGGTCCCAGAATTGATGTCAGAGTTTACCAAATGGCTTCACGGAAAAATCGACGATCATCCTGTGAAGATTGCTGCAGATGCTCATTTTAAGTTTGTGAGCATTCATCCGTTTACGGACGGTAATGGCAGAACCGCACGGCTGTTGATGAACCTGCTGCTTTTGCAAGAGGGTTATCCTCCGGCACTGATCAAAAAAGAAGATCGTTTAAAATATATCAACGCCATAGAAAAAGGCCAACTTTCGCAAGGTATGAATGATTATTATCGGATAATTTATGAAAGTGTCGAAAATTCACTAAACATTTACCTCAAAGCGGTTGAGCAAAAAGAACCTGCTCAAAAAGGAAAATCTCATTCACAAAAACAAAAACTTCTAAAAATTGGCGAACTGGCCGGGGCTTCAGAAGAAAACGTTCCCACTATCCGTTACTGGACTCAGGAAGGACTTTTAAAAGTAGCCGAATATTCACCCGGAGGATATCAGCTCTACGCTGAAACCATGATCGAACAAGCTAAGAAAATCCGTCAGCTTCAAAAAGAAAAACGGCTAACTATTCGGGAAATAAAAGAGGGGTTCAGTTCTCAATAAACCTCGGCCAGATAACATTTTTCGCAATAAATGATTCCCGGCTTGTTGGGATTATAAGTAGTCACAATTTCCGCGCTACACTTTGCGCAATTTCTTTTCCAAAATTCATTCGGGTTTCTGATCCTATATCTTTGCTCGATTCGGACATTGGGATGCCTTTTTGGCAAAGGAATTCCGTGTTTTTCATAAAACTCAATTTCCTGTTTTATCAGTTTAAAATTCCTTCCCGTCACTTCACAGGTAATGACATGTTCACCCTGGCTAACCTCTAGTTCCTGCCGATAATCCGACCACTGAAATCCAAGTTTCAAAGCCGCTTCTTTGCTTAAAGGATTCATATCGTAAGCAAAAGTTTCGTTATACCCGAATGCAGACATTTTCAACGGGAAATATTTTCCCCATTCGCCCATTTCAGTCATTTTTTCAATAATTTTTGGAACCAGATCTTCATACTCTTCCCTGGAATATTGTTTATTAAAAATACAGTACTGCTTTCGTACAAGCCCCGTACACCCAAATAAATTTTGTGAATTGTAACAATACATGGAATAAAAAACCTCCGAACAATTTCTGATAAAATGTGAAAATAAAATTCTTTGCGAATTCAACATTCCATCAGAAAAACAGTTCAGCTCCCCGTCCGTATTACTGCAATCAATCATATCTTTGCAATTTCTACCAACCATATAACTATGCCGGCAATTTTCCCCACCCATCACAACCAGATAACACATATGACAATTCTTCGCCCCATCAAGAAATTCTCCGGTACTGTTTTCCGAAAGCCTTTGCATCGCAAAAAGAGTCGGCAATTTTAATTTAAATTCTTCATATTCTTTTTTGAATTTGGTGACTCCTTCATGAGTATTTAATTCGTAACTTTTCAACTTTTCAAAATACTCATCCTTTGAATATGGCTTATTGAAGATATAATACTGCTTGTGCCTAAGGTTTTTACAGCCTAAACAATCTTTACATGAAATACAATTTTCTAAAAAGTAACTGTCAATGCACTGATTGCAGCGGTTCAAATACTTTGAATTAAAACACTGCTGGCAACTAACACATTCATAAAGTTTTTCACCGGCGATTATATGCAAACAATCAACACAATCGTTGCTCATCAAAGCATCAATTGAATAATAAACATTCTCAGCGTGAAACCCTAAAGTAAAATAACAATTCTTGTTCTCTGAGCCAAAATTAGTATATTCGCAGTTCTCGGAAGTCCCATCCTGTATCAAATTGATTTTAGGAACTTCCATAAAAAGCTCCGCAAACTGTTCAAAAAATCCGCGATTAAAATCAAAATCCCTGCCAAAGTCCAACGCGCTCCATTTATCGCCCCACCACTCATCATAAGAAAACACTTTATAGGCTCTGTCTGGCGCATAAACCGAAATCAAAGGTTTGCCGGAAAAAGAAGACTTTGTCCTGTAATAAGTGTGTTCATTTCTAAACGCCCCTTTGCAAATAAACCGGCAATGCGGGCAGATTTCCGGCGCCGGAATCAAATATTTTTTGCCAGCAAAAACAGGCGATACTTTTGCATAAAGTTCGAGATCTTCAGAGAAAACTTCGTAACTTTTATTGCATTGAGTGCAGGTTTTTTGCATGAGTTTCAAGATTTTCTGGCTGCTTGATAGGGACTAGTACTATTTTGAGACTATTCTGGTCTATTGTAACAGAGTGGATAAAGAAAACAACGTACTGGCCTTTTGGTTGCTACACGTAAAAGACTCACGAACAAGTACCCTCCAATAAATTTACTTGACAAAAAAGACTTGCTATAGCAGAATTGGCCCCTATTTTAATAAAATTACGTATGGGAATTGAGACTTCACAAGGAGACAATCTGAGAGCGACACTAGAGCCCACTCGAAAACCCGAACAAGATGGTGAGAATGTTGATCATGAAACTGACGAAGACGGCGGTCATGAGATCGTTCCGGAGGGAACTGTACACAAAGAAATTGGAGATGTCACTCAGGCGGTTAAAAGTAGGTTAATTACGGCTGCACTACCATACATAAATAATGTCCCTCATTTGGGACATATCGTGGGATCACATTTGCCTGCTGATATTTTTGCTCGTCATTCAAGACAGAAAGGTATTAAAACATTATTTATTGGCGGATCCGATGAACATGGTACCCCTTCAGAACTTGCAGCTGAACAGTTGGGGATAGATCATAAGACCTTCTGTGATGTTATCCACGGGATACATGCAAGAATTTACGAATGGTTTGGAATTTCTTATGACAACTATTCAAGAACCAGTTCCCCAAAGCATAAAGAAATTGTTCAACAGGTTTTTGCTGAAATTTTTCAAGCTGGACATATTACCAAAGAAACGATCGAGATGTTTTATGATCCAGAAGCTCAGAGATTTTTGGCGGACAGATATATTGAAGGAACTTGTGCCAACTGCGGATTTAAGGAAGCTTCAGGTGATCAATGTGAAGTTTGTACCCATGTCCTTGATCCAAAAGAAATTATTGATCCGAAATCAAAGCTTACAGGTGCTACACCGAAGTTAAGAACTACTGAACATCTTTTCTTGGATTTGGGAAAATTCGAAGATCAATTACGAAGTTGGATTGAAACAAGAAGTACTTGGAGGCCTCAGGTTAGAAACTTGGCTCTTGGCTGGTTAGATTCTGGACTCAAAAAACGCAGCATTACAAGAGATTTAAAACATGGAATACAAGTTCCTGCTGAAGGCATGGAGGATAAGGTGCTTTACGTTTGGTTTGAAGCTCCTATAGCTTATATTTCCTTCCTTGCTGAAATTGAAGAAAACTGGCGTCAATATTGGGAAAAAGAGGCTGGCAACGAAGGAGCCACAGAAGTTTTTCACTTTTTGGGTAAAGATAATATTCCATTTCACACAATATTCTGGCCAGCAATTTTAATGGCTGCGGGGAAATATAAACTGCCTGACCATGTTGAAGGAATGCAATATTTAACCTATGAAGGAGCAAAATTTTCAAAGAGTAAAAAACGTGGTGTTTTCTGTGAAACATTCTTAGATTCAGACGTAAACCCTGATCTTTTTAGAGCATATCTAGCACTGATCATTCCTGAAAAATCAGATACTGAATTTAGCTGGTCCGAATTCCAAATTACGAATAACAAAATGCTGTGTGATGTATTATCAAATTTTGTACATCGATCATCTTCATTTAATTTCTCGAAATTTGGCGGTAAGTTGGAGAAAGTTAAAAATGAAAATTTAACTGACTTAGAAAGAGATTTGATAGCTAAAGTTAATGAACTTGTTGATGCACATGAAAAGAGTATGGATGAAGTACATATAAAAACTGCATTTAAAACAGTTTTTGATATTGCATCACTCGGCAATAAATACATTGATCAGGCGGCTCCATGGAGCGCAATCAAGACCGATCCCGAAAGAGCGAAAGCTGTTATTTTTGTATGTTCATACATTAGTAAAGTATTGGCAACTTTACTTGTACCTTTCCTTCCAGATACTGCAACTAAAATATGGGATCAATTAAATTTAGAGGGACAAGCATCTGATCCGGCCAATTTAACAGAAGTTAGAAGTTTTGATTCTATGCCAAACCAATTAGAAATCAAGAAACCACAAATGTTATTTGTGAAACTAACTAATGAGCAAGTTGAAGAGATGCGTATAAGATTTTCCGCAGTGAAAGATTTGAAGGACTTCTTCAACTAATAGCATATGCCGATTGAAATTCTAGGCCCAGACAACGCAGAAGGGGTCGAAAAATTATTACAACAAGTTATTAAGGACGGGATTGATTTTAAGCTTCAAGATAATGTTGCTCAAAAAACTCTTAAACCTGGGGAGGGAAAAGCGTTTATTGAGCCGTTTCCTGAAGGTGGCGTGCCAGTTGAACAGTTGATAAAAGAATTTAAAGAAAGATTTCTTCCTTACTGTACTAATTTTTCAAGTCCTCAATTTATGGGTTTCCCTGATGCTGGAAACTCTGTGGCTGCTCTTGCTGGTGGGATAGCAGAATTAATGACGAATCAGAATTTAATTAATCAGAGTTTTTGTTCCCCTGTTGGAACTTTTGCTGAAATTTCAGTTTTACAATGGCTAAGAGAGACTGTTGGCTACGAAGTTAGCTCGGAAATAAAAGATATTTGGGATGTTGGAGGCATCATCACTCCAGGAGGTACTGGAAGTAATGCAACAGGAATTTTACTAGCAAGAGAACATAAATTTCCGAATGCCATGGAGAAAGGTGTTACTGATTTAGATAAAAGCTACATAGTGGTTCCTAAAGGAATTGGACATTATAGTGTAAAAAGCGCACAAATGTGGGCTGGTCTTGGTAATAGACTGATCGAAGTAGGCACAAAAGACTTCAAATATGACCTAGACGAATTAGATGGTGTTCTTCGTGAAAGAGCTGATGATATTATGTGCTTGGTTGCTTACTGTGGTGATAGTAGGACTATGACGGTTGATAATTTTAATGCATTGGCCGATAGAGCAAAAACAGCCAGTGAAGAGATTTGGTTACATGCTGATGCTTGTCATGGTTTCAGTTTAGGTTTTAGCCCAAAATTAAAAGGGAAAATAAAAGGAATAGAAAGATTTGATAGTATTACCATGGACCCGCATAAGGTAATGACAACACCTTATGTAGTTAGTGCATTGCTAGTTAGAGAGCCAAGTGCTTTAAAAACTGTCACAAGTTTGTCAGATTTAATCATGCAAGAGCCTTTTGCCTTTGGGCAAGTAACTCCTTTTTTGGGCAGCAGACCATGGAATTCTTTAAAATTATGGTTCATGATGAAAAATGCTGGGAGAGAAGGATTGGCTGCAATGGTTGAGCATAGACATGATATGGCAATCTATCTCGCAGAAACACTAAAACGGAATAATCGGTTTGTAGTTATTAACGATGTTGATATAAACTCTGTTGCTTTTTTATATAAGGGAGATATGGATTCAGATAATATCAATGGAATCAACCAGCTAAATAAACGACTTCATGATATGATCTTGGCCGAAGGTAAATTTCATCTTCATCAGTTTAGTGTTCCCGACAGTGGAAAAGTTAAAAAAGATGAAATTATCTATCCGCTGAGATTTATGACAGGTAACTTGAGGATCACAACTGATTTGATTGATGAGATGGTGGAATATGTTGCTTCACTCGCTAAACGCATAGAGGATGGCTCTATCTAAAGAAAATTTATTATACGACTTGGCCTCTTCTGCAAAAGATTATTTTCGAGATCGGCCATACTTTGGATGCGCGTATGGATCATACCCAAGTGAAACCGCACAAGCTAATTCAGATTTAGATGTCTTTTTTGCTACTCCAGATGTTACTCCAGATGACATTAGTTCACTTACAGAGTTTATAGTAAAATATCATATTGATCATGCCTTAATGCAGGATGAAGAAGTGCCTTATAATAATAAACTGGTAGTTTCCTACGATGATATTAGCCAAGCTGTTAATCTTAAAGGATTGAGCAAGGAAAATGGTAAAATAATCGTCCCTCCAATCATAAAAGAAGCAAGTTTTCTAGCCTCTTTACCGGTACGATATCGTTTATTATTTAATGCATTAACTTCTCCCCATGAATTTTTCGGGAAAGACTTTGGAGCTTATGAATCTTTTAGAGCAATTGCTGAAAATCAATTGGTAAGAGTTGCTTTAGACTTACTCGGGCTTTACGATGTGGTAAGTGTTGAATCTCTTATAGAAAGCCTGTTTAAAAATCGACAAGGAGAAGAGGGAGAAATGTTCCTTGGTTATAAAAGAAATCCCAAATCTATTGCACATATTACGAGGATTATTCAAGACAGGTTCGATCAGATTAGATTACCTAGTGCTGTATGAAAATATTGGATTTCGCTAAAAACTTAAATTCTCTAGGTGTACCAGAGGGCACTATGGAAGTCCTTCGTGACTCAATACAACTTTGCTCAGAATATCCAGAAGCATATTCAAATGATGATCTGAAAAAGGTTTTTGCTGAAGCAAATAATCTGGATAATTCAACAGTAACTTTTGGAGCTGGGGCAACGGAAATCATATATAATCTTCCTAGAATTCTTAATGAGGGTCGAGTTTTAATACCATCCCCCACTTTCTGGCAATATACTGCATCAAGTCGGCGTGAAAAAAAACAAATCGTACGCTTCCCTATTGGCCCCACTTCGGACTTTCAGGTTGATTATGGGGAACTAAGGAAAGAGATTGAAAAATCTGCAGTTGTATATCTCTGTAATCCAAATAACCCAACTTCAAAACTATACGATACCGAAATAATAAAGACCCTTGCGGCTGAATATCCCCATGTTGATTTTGTGATTGATGAAACTTATTTATTATTTATTCCTGAATTTCAAAAAAGGAGTCTTATGGCTTTTGCAGCCTCTGTAGAAAATGTATATGTAGTAATTTCATTTTCAAAATTTTATTCAATTCCTGGTTTAAGAACTGGGATCTTAGTCTCATCATCTGATAATATTCAAAGCTACGAAGAAAATATGATTCCTTATACGTTATCTCCAATATCCGTACCTGCAATTAAACACGTACTGCGGGACAGAGATTTTGTTAATTCTACCAGGCAAATTTTCGGTGATAGAATAAATCAAACCTACGCTCTTGCTATGGACACATTTTCACAAGATACTGTAGAAGTTATCAAACCTGAAGGACCTTTTGTTTTATTGGGTTTTAAGGAAGGTATTTCAAGTACAGAAATCGAAAAAAAATTAAAAGAAAGAGGCCTTTTGGTGAGAGATTGTGCTACAATAGATGGCCTAGCTGATAAATGGGTAAGAGCTTCCTGTAGAAGTCGTGATGAAATGGAACAACTATTTGTGAATTTATCAGATATTATCCAAACCGATATTTAATAAAACTTTTTTATGCAAATTGGATATGGAATCATCCTGGGAGGTGAAATAAATAATTTCATGAGAGAGGTGGAGCTATTATTATTTAATAAATTCAATCTTCGAAAAGGGCTTTATCAGCCCCCTCATATAACCATAAAACCTCCTTTTGAAGTTGAAGAATTATCATCATATAAAAATTATCTTGATGAATTATGTGGAAAAATTAAGGCATTTGAGGTGGAACTAAAAGGATTTAACTCTTTTGGAAAAAAAGTTATTTATTTAGATGTCAAAAATAATCAAAAATTATATGATATTTATGAAATAATATTTGGTGATATTAAAAATAAATGCAATCCTAAACTTATAAAAGATGACATGATTTTTCATGCAACTTTAGCATATGATGACATTGATGAAGAAACTTTCGATAAAGCATATAAATATCTTAAAACAAATTATCAGCCAGAGTTTAGATTTACAATTGATAAAATAGGTCTATTCTATCAGCTCCCTGGTGACTCCGGCTGGATTGTTATCAAAGAAAAATCCCTAAATATATAATTATGGCTCAATCAAAAGACTTATTAGCAAAATACTATAATGGTCCCGCAAAATCGGACAGAAAAATGGGGTATGCTAAGAGAGGTTTTTAACCCCAAAAATTATGCCAAAAGGTATACGGAAACAGTACGATGGAGCGTTCAAACTTAAAGTTATCCTGG
>JBAZYK010000012.1:0-56749 GCA_041659405.1 Candidatus Altimarinota bacterium | reverse complement strand
TGGAGGGAATGGTGATGATTTAGTCATCTTTCATCATCCCTCTTTTTGTTGTGGCTTAAAACCTGTTTTTTCTCTTTCCCTCAATATCAAATCCGTCTCGCACTCTCGAAATCTTGGAAAGGGGTGTTACCATCATTTGACATTGCACTTTTTTCAAGTCTGTCACCAATCCTAATTGAACAAGTTTCATTCACGGTTAAAATCTCCACCCCATTCGGGCAGAGTTCAGAAATTAGTTTTTCGATTCTTGATTGGTGGTTAGTCATAATTATTTTATTTCAGGCATGAACTTTAAAAACTCTGTACGAAATTCATCAGACTTATCTGTATTAAAAATATTCAAAACTTGATTTTGCCAATCAAACCAATTTGTATTTAATTTTGCAACGCATCCTTTCAAGTTTTTCTGATTGAATGACCTTAAGATATTTTCGTAAGTATCTGCTCCAAGGGTTACTATTTCTACCTCGTACACAGAAAGATCTGGCACAAATTGTCTCTCTCCTTTTGCGATTGCTTCCATTTCCTGATTGAAGAGTTGTTGGACTTTCGATTTTTTGTATCCGAGCTTAAAATTATCATCAAGAACTTTTCCTTTAACTTCGGTTTCTAATTCTGCAAACTTTACATCAAAATCTGTTTTACCCAAATATGTGAAGACAAACTTAATGATCTCCTTATTTAGGAATAAATTTTCATAAACAGCGACAGGCAAACAGAAAATCTTATCACTCACTAGAGTAGCAACCTGCACATCGGATTTCAGATCTCGATCAATCAATCCGAAATATTCCTTGTTAAATTTTTCCGTTCGAGAATTAAAAGCTTTTGTGTAGTTTATTACATTTTCACATCCTCCAACTGCCCAAATTTTAAAATCTGGATAAAGAAGCTGATAAAGTTGTGCGTCTTTGTTATTTGCAGATTCAACAAATAAGATTTTTTGTTTCTTTGCCCCAACCACCTTGACAATCAATTCTTCTGGTATATCTGCGGGATCAGTAGGCAAGATTTTCCATGTATGAGGATGCTTATATTCTTTAATCCAAAAAATAGTATTATCCTTTCTTGTGGTGACAAATTCTAAATCATGACTAAAGTATATGAAATTTGATCCACTATTAATTTTTTCGCACTCATCAAATAACTGGTTCAGGATAGCTGGATTAAGAAAAGTTTCAGGCTCATCTATGACAATAGTAGGACTTGAATCGGCTAAGACAAGTTTAATTAGTACATATAAAGCAGTTCTTTCTCCATCGGAAAGATTTTCGATATCATAGAATGTTTCTTCTCCAGCAACTTGCACTTTAATTTTTTTATCTTTATACAAGAGTATTTTATCGGTGAATATTGAGTTCCAAACGCTAACAATTTTATCTAATTTTCTAGTTATTTCAGAAAGTGTTTTCCCTGCGTTTAAAGCTTCAACCGATTCGTTGTTGTAATCCCTAAAAATGATTTCAATCATCTGATTAAAATCATCTTGTACACTATTATTATCTGCTGGGACGCTGGTATCACCAGTTGTTGGACTCTTATAATGAGATTTATTTTGAGTTAGCCAATTATCCTCGTTCCCTTTGTATATACCTTGTTTTATTGTTAAGTTTTTATGAGCAGAAATAATTGTAAAACTAGAATTCTGTAATTTAATCTTTCGCATCAATGACGACTTACCTGAACCGTTTCCCCCGATAATAGAAGCGTTTTTTGTATTAAATTCTATTCTTTCATTTTCTGAATCACCGTATTTAATAATTGTTGTCATAAAATTATTTTTTATTATCAAATTTTTCAGTTTTCACTTTCTTCTCAACTTTTTTCTCCACGGCTTTAATTGCTTCCAAATAATCTTTTTCCACCTCGCTCAGATTCTTCGCCTTGTACTTGCGGTATTCCAGAGTGGCTTTTTCTGTGGCCTTCTCATGGCCTATCTTTCCGGCATCGCTCAAAAGTTTTCTTCCTGCGGATTTTAGAATATTATCCAGTTCACGGATATAATCCGCCATTTTCATGGGTTT
This sequence comes from Candidatus Altimarinota bacterium, assembly GCA_041659405.1. Lineage (GTDB taxonomy): Bacteria > Patescibacteriota > Gracilibacteria > UBA1369 > UBA1369 > JBAZYK01. Next base: position 54,725 of record JBAZYK010000012.1, on the reverse strand, counting down.
TTCTTCTAGGGCATTGATTTCAGCCAAATCAAAATATGCTGAAACGAGATTGTTTAAAATTTTGAGTTCACTTAATTCTAAAAAATTTTTGGCGACCATTGCTTCGGCTTGAGTCGGTTGATTTCCCCTGAAATTTGTAAGCCCTGCGAATGGCTTATCTGAATCCACTCGCAAATAAATCACTTCTGCCGCCGTATGACCATGAGCCGCAAAATGAAGCTTGTTTTGAACAATTTGAAAAAAACTCAAAGACTCGTTTGCTTTTGGATCGTAATCCATAGCAGTTGCATACAAATCCAAAATTTGCCGATAAAGCACCTTCTCGCTACTGCGAATATCGCGAATGCGATCAAGAAGTTCTTTCCAGTATTGACCGCCACCGTTGCCCTTCAGACGATCATCATCCATGGTGAAGCCTTTGACGACATACTCCCGAAGTCTTGCGGTTGCCCATTGGCGGAATTGGGTGGCAATTGATGACTTAATACGATAGCCAAGCGATATAATCATATCCAGATTATAGTGCTCAATCTCGTAGTTTTTGCCGTCTGCGGCAGTTGTTCGGAATTTCCGAACAACTGAATCTCGCCCAAGTTCACCCTCTTCAAAAATATGCTTAACATGTTCGCTAACATTCGCTTTACTGGATTGAAAAAGCTCCACCATTTGGGATTGGGTGAGCCAGACGGTTTCATTCTCAACTTGCACCTCAATCCTCAGCTGACCACCATCGCCTTCGTAAATAATTATCTGATTTTGTGAATTTTCTTGTTTCATAGTTTTTAGTTAGTTCCTTCAATATCCGCTACAATTTCATCAATCGCGGTGCGGAGTTCATTTTGTCTTGCAACAATCTTGGCGATTTTTGTATTGAGAGTGGTTATGTCCACTACTTCGCGAGTATCCTCGCCCACCACATAACTGGATACGGCGATATTGTAGTCGTTCTCGGCAATAGTTTTATTATCAACGAGCTTGGCAAAGTACTCCGCATCTTGACGGGTGGTGAAAGCGTCCAAAATCTTTTTACGATTTATCTCGCTCAATTTGTTTTTGTTACCGCCACGGACAAACTCGGCAGAGGCATCTATAAAAAGTGTTTTGTTATCTTTCTTGCTCTTTTTGAGCACGATGATACAGGTGGCGATGGTAGTACCAAAAAAGAGGTCGGGCGGAAGCTGGATAACCGCATCGACATAATTATTGTCTACTAGATATTTTCTTATTTTACCCTCCGCGCCACCACGATAGAGAACGCCGGGGAACTCAACAATCGCCGCCGTGCCACTGGTAGAAAGCCAACTGAGCATGTGCATCGTGAACGCGAGATCAGCCTTGCTCTTTGGCGCAAGTACTCCAGCCGGAGAAAAACGCGGATCGTTGATAAGGAGCGGGTTCGCGTCGCCCTCCCAATGAATAGAATATGGCGGATTGGAAACGATGGCGTCAAACGGCTCGTCGTCCCAATGTTTCGGATCCATAAGGGTATCGCCGTGAGCAATATCAAAATTATTGTAGTTGATGTCGTGCAAGAACATGTTGATACGGCAGAGGTTGTAGATAGTTAGATTTATTTCCTGTCCAAAAAATCCTTGCCTTACATTCTCCTTACCGAGGACTTTGACAAACTTGAGGAGCAAAGAGCCAGATCCACAGGCTGGATCATAGACTTTGTTAACTTCTTTCTTGCCGACTGTTGTGATTTCAGCAAGAAGCTCACTAACTTCCTGTGGTGTGAAAAATTCACCTCCTGACTTTCCTGCGTTTGCGGCATACATGGTCATCAGAAACTCATATGCATCACCAAAAGCGTCTATAGTATTATCGTAGTAATTCCCAAGTCGAAGGTCCCCGATAGATTCAAAAAGTTTTGTAAGGCGTTGATTTCTTTTTTCTACAGTGGCACCCAGTTTATTTGAATTTACATCAAGGTCATCAAAAAGACCTTTGATATCAGATTCACTGTCTGTACCTTTTGCTGAATTTTCAATATTACGGAATACAGCAGTAAGAGTTTCGTTGAGGTTGGCGTCATTGCGGGCATTCCTTCTGACATTTACAAAAAGTTCACTTGGTAAAATATAGAAACCTTTTTCTTTTACCGTGTCTGAACGGCCAAATTCGGCTTCTTTATTGGTAAGCGTAGCGTAGTCAAAATCTTTTTTACCGGCTCGACGTTCATCAAAGTTAATATAGTTAGTTAGATTTTCGCTAATAAATCTATAGAAAAGTATTCCCAGCACATACTGCTTGAAGTCCCAGCCGTCTACGCTTCCTCGCAGATCATTGGCAATCTGCCAAATAGCACGGTGCAATTCTGAACGTTCTTGCTCTTTAGTTGTATTTACATTTGTCATAGTGAATTTTTCAATTTATCGTTTTGTATTGTATTCGTTATACCCCTCTAGAATTAAAAGAAAAGGAATATGTCAGCTAACGTCCCGCACTTTGCGATGTTTGGCGCTGGTATAATTTTAGCACGCAGTGCTACACCAGCGCCAAATATGGGCGTAGCGACCGAAGGAGCGGAGCCGCAAATTGCGTGTTAAGTGATGTATTTAAGAAAATTTTGCATGTGGATCGCTAGGTCTACTAACTATTATTCCTGTATTTTGGGGTTTAGTTTTGAATTCATAGTCTATTAATGAGAGTCCTATTTTTAAATTGTTATCTTCAAATTCGTATTTATCAAAATAATTTATTTCAGATTTATCTTCTATCTCTGGGGTAATGGTAAGTTGCCTAATATAGATATCAATCATTCTACCATTGTTGACATTGAATGCGTTTGGTAAGGCAAAATCTAGTTTTCCTATTTTTTTTGTGAATTTTGGGACAGAATTTAAATCAAATATATAGATTGTTAGTAAATGCAGAGGAACTTTTGATTTTATTGTCGGTAACTTTTTATTCTGTTTGGTATGACTATTGTTGAATTTAAAATGTGATACACCTGATTCATAGTGGTATGTAAATTCATTTATACTTATATATTCTGGCGTAAATTCGCTAAGTAGGTTGTCTTTAACTTTTCCTGGCTGATCCATTTTATACAGCCTGGTGTTGTCAAAATATGGAAAACAGATTTTGACATATGGTTCATTTTTCTCGTCTAGTCCAGGCCCAAATTGCAAAATTCTGAATAAATTATTTTGATTATCTTTGATTAACAGTCTCTGGAGTTCGAGCATATAAATTTTCTTAAATATTTCACCTAACTAATGTCTTCCCCCCCCCTACCCCACCGCCTTTTCTGCTTCTTTTATTGTAATCATGCTTTCGAAGAAGGCTTTGTTGATTATTGCGCCGGCGATGCCGATTTTTTTTAGTGTTTGTAAATGTTTTATTTGGCCGATTCCGCCGGAGACGTAAATTTTGATTCCGAATTGGCCTTCGATTGCTCCGATTGTCGCAAAAATCCGGTCTACGTCGTCGTAATTTGGGTGAATCAGGGTTCCTTCGCTGCGTTCGTCTTTGTAAATAATTTCTTTCACGCCCAAAGTAACCAGCATTTCGGCAAAATCGACCACCTCATGATTTTGGCTTAAATCCGGCTCAATCTCCAATTTTCCATTGATGGTTTTGGTAACTATTGGCTGAACCACTTCGCTGCCTTTTGCATTCATTTCCACAATAACTTTTTCGGGACCAAATTTTTCAATGGCTTCACGAATAATCTGCTTGGCGGAAGGACGCAAAACCACCTTGGACGCACCAATTGCAAAAGCCTTTTCTATGGCTGCAATACTGGTAAAATCGGCCTCAACCTGAACCGGAATTTTGACACTTTTGATCATGCGCTCAACCAAATTCATTTGAGGAAAATCGCCCTTAAGCCGTCCGTCCAAATCAATGACGTAAAGTTTTTGCGCGCCTTCCCTTTCAAAATGGCGGGCATATTCCAGCGGACTTTTGAAGTAAGTCTCCTTTTGCTGGTAACTGCCTTTGTATAAAGAAACGCAGTGGCCGTTAAGAATGTAAATTGCGGGGATGATTTCCATGAAGAATTTTTAAATTAAGTTTCCTGATGACAACATTGCAAACAGAAACAAAAATATAAGCATGGGCAAGCTATAAATTATGGCAATGATCATGGCATGCTCTTTGAATTTGAAGGCGTAATCTAGAATTTTAAAACCTACAGCAATTGGAATGATTATTAAAATCGGAGATAACACTGGGTTTACAATTCCAAGATTATTTTGGACCGAAAGAAGTCCATAAAGATAGATCTCAAAATTAAAAATTAAGATTGGAACCAAAAATGAAAGGAATAACGAAATTGTTTTGTTGTGCATTGATATTCAAATTACACATTAAATTTAAAGTGCATTACGTCGCCGTCTTTTACTATGTATTCTTTGCCTTCCAGGCGCATTTTGCCTTTTTCTTTGGCGACCACTTCTCCGCCGCAATTTACAAAGTCTTCCCACCAGATTACTTCGGCGCAGATAAAGCCTTTTTCAAAATCGGTGTGGATCACGCCGGCTGCCTGTGGGCCTTTGTCGCCTTTGTGAATGGTCCAGGCGCGGACTTCCTGCACGCCAGCGGTGAAATATGTCTGCAAGCCCAATGTTTCGTAGGCGGCCTTAATTAAGGCATTTAAACCGGTTTCTTTTAATCCCATTTCTTCCAAAAACATTTTTCCTTCTTCTTCTGTGAGTGTGCCGATTTCTTCTTCGATTTTTGCGGAAATTGGAATCAGTTTTTGTTGAGCTGTCAGCCCTAATTTTGGTTTAAGTTCTTCAACATTAATTTTTCCCGCTTCTTTTTCATCAATATTGGCAACATACAAAAGTGGCTTAGCTGTAAGCAAATGCAGATCATGCAAAGCCAGTTTTTCTTCCGGATTCCAATCGGTATCAATCACCTTTTTGCCTTCGGTCAGGCCTCTTTCCACTCGCGCCACCAAATCGGCGTAAGCCTTTTTTTTGGCATCACCGGACTTGGCATCACTTTGCGCCTTGCCAAGACGTTTCTGGACAGTTTGTAAATCGGCCATGATAAGTTCCGTTTCAATAATTTCAACATCGCGCTTTGGATCAACATTTTCGTGAACGTGGATCACATTTGGATCGGCAAAAACACGCACAACCTGCGCAATCGCATCACACTCGCGAATATGGCTTAAGAACTGGTTTCCAAGGCCTTCGCCTTCACTGGCGCCTTTTACCAAACCGGCAATATCCACAAACTCAACAATGGCCGGCAAAATTCTTTGCGGCTTAACAGTTTCGGCCAGTTTTTGCATGCGTTCATCCGGAACAGAAACAATTCCAATATTTGGATCGATTGTACAAAAAGGATAATTGGCCGCCATGGCGCCTTTTGTTTTGGTGAGGGCGTTAAATAAAGTTGATTTTCCGACATTAGGAAGTCCGACAATACCGATTTTCATGAGTTAAAAGAAGTTAAGGATTTACAAAATAAAAGCGGGATTATTTATTGGCCGGTAGGCTGGGTTGGCGCCGCCGGCAAAAGTTGCTGAGTTGCACCACCCTTTAACGTGATTGTTACGCTGCTTTGTGACTGATCCACCAAAGTAATATTTTTAGGAATAATCAGATTAACTCTTAAAGGTTTTTGATTCTTTAATAGATCAATACTGACCTGTTCGGTTTCAATGTAATTTAAATTATTTAGAGTCGCTTCTTCGCCCTGAACTACAATAGTTAAAGGGCTAATTTCAATTTTCTGATTGAGGTTTCCAACTTCCAGCGCGCCCTGAAGATTTGGCTTAACAATAACAGTTTTTTGCTGTTGATCCGCAGTAACGGTCACATCAACACTAACCTGGTCGGGCTTGATAGTAATATTTTCCAGCTTGGAAGCATCGGAAACACCGGATGGATCAATTTTTAAATTAAGATTGGTTTTGAAATTGGTACTTTGCGTGCCATCAAGCGTAACTTCGGCATTTAAAGTGGTTATTTTGGAAATCAAACTTTGCGCGCCGGTGATTACCGCGGTTTGAGCGCTTAACTTCATGTCTTTAACCGTGTAACCCTTCTGCGCGTTGCCTGTGGTAAACACTTTAATTTTTACTTCTTTGCTGGTGATTGGTTCCAGTTTTATGTGGATTGTGGCCGGTTCGATTCTGATCAACGAAACTTTATCGTTTTTGATGATTGCGGAAAGCGGCAAATCGTATTCCCCCGCTACGGCATTTTTTAAATCCACAGAAACATTAAAATCACCAACTACCAGATTTTTAAAAACATCAGCTGGAGCATTAACCAAAACTTTGGCTTTGCCAAGATCGGAAGCAATGCTCAAATTGGAATCCAAATTAATGGCATGTACATCAATATCCTGGGGAAAGCGATACGCGGTGTTCTCTATTCCAACCACAAAAAACCAGAGTGCCGTTGCCGCCACAACCGAAAGAATTTTTAGTTGCAAATTGTAGTTGAAAAATTTCATATTTTCTTCTTTTTAGTTTTAGGTTTAAGTAATTCGGTGAGAATGTTTTGAAGATGTGCGGAAGTTATGTTGCGCTCCAGTTCGCCATTTTGAACGTAAGAAATTGTGCCTTTTTCTTCCGAGACAACCACAATTTTAGCGTCGGTGGTTTCGGAAAGGCCAAGCGCGGCTTTGTGGCGTGTTCCCAAAATCTGTCCATAATTTTTGTAAGTATGAGGAAGCAGGCAGGCCGCTGCCATAATTTGCTCGTCCTTGATTATAATCGCGCCATCATGCAACGGCGATTTTGTCTGAAAGATGCTCAAAATCAATGGTTTGGAAATTTTTGACTGCATCGGAACGCCGGTTTCAACATATTCTTTTAAGGGAATCGTATTTTCAAAAACAAGCAAAGCTCCAACTTTTTCTTTGGCCATTTGATCGCAAGCCTCCACAATGTTGCTGACAATTAAATTAATTTCTTTGGTCTTTTGACTATAAGAAAACTTGGTGTGGCCGAGCTTTTCCAACGCCATTCTAAGTTCCTGCTGAAAAATTACCGGAATCGCAACCAGCACAACCGTAAAAAATCGATCCAAAATCCAGCCAAGTGTAACCAGCTGCAGGGCTTTGCTCAAAATAAAAATCAAAACAATGATTATAAGACCAAGCAAAATATTAACCGCGCGGCTGCCTTTTAGAAGCAGAAAAAGGTAATAGAAAAGTATGGAAACCAGGATGATATCAATCGTCACCTGCGTGAAAGAATAGTTCAGCAGGGTCAAATTTTCCCAAAATGCCTGAGCCTGGTGTCCGACCGAAAAGATGAAATCAGCAATCCATTTACTGACAAAGTTCATAAAGTATTCAAAAAAGTTCTTGGCTAGTTTCCCAGCGCAAGTTTACCTTTCTTGTAGCTCTAGAACAAGCGAAAATACGCTTATCTACCCATTTTTGCCAATTTTTTGCGATTCAAGAAGAGGACAAGAACGCCAAGTGCAAGATAAATGTAGTCTTCCGGGCCGGAGTTAGCCAACTTGGTTGACTTCACTAAACTTTTAACCGAACTGCTTAATGGCTGGACGGCGGCATTATGAAGATTATTTGCGCCCGGAGCTTGTGCGCTTGCATAAAAACTTTCCGGATTTTGGGCAGCGGCCAGAGCGGCAGCGGCTGTGGCTTGAGCTAGCGCGTCTTTGGCAGCTTGTTCTGAAGCGGCGGCCTGCATAGCGGCAGCATCCGGTGCCTGAGTTTGTGACTGGGCAACTTGAGTACTGGCCTGTGTGTTTTGCTGTGAGACAGCTGAAACACCTGTTCCAACAATAATTGATCCGGTCATTTGTGGATGCAAAGAACAGTGATAAGCAAAAGTGCCATCATCGGCAAAAGTATAACTAAAAGATTGACCCGGACTTAAAGGTCCACTTGAAAAACTGTCGCCGGTAATTGTATGAGGAACAGCGTCTTTATTGGTCCAAAGAACGGTAACTCCTTTATCAATTTGGACGGTCTGTGGATCAAAACTAAAATTGCTGATGGCAACTTCCTGGGTTTGAACCTGTGTTTGAGTCTGTGTTTGAGTTGCGGCTTGAGTTGCAGCTTGGCTCTGGGTCTGAGTGTCTTGAGTAAGTTGGCTTGTCTGAGTATCAACCGCAACCACTTGGCTACCGCCGTTGAGTACATCAGCCTTTAAACCACTTGGCTCCTGAACCCAATAAGCGACATAACCGGCAAAGCCAACCACCATTAAGGCAAGAACAATTTTTACTTTGGTACCGGTGGTAACTTCTTCTTCTGTTTGAGATTCCTGAGCATCTGAGGATTCCGCTCCGCTCACGGTATATGTAGACTTTTTGAAGTAATCTAGAAAACGCATATTTGTGTTGGTTATTTGTATTTATTTTTAAATCATATTATCTTAGCATAAAAATGGGTTTTATTGAAGCGCTGAAGCCGATTCCCCTCTGACTTACCCTTTGCATATTTTGAAAATGTTTTCTAATTTAACTTGAAATGATTGATTTTTTCAGTCGCCGGACAAAAAAGCCGGCAATCGCTACAGATTCAGTTATTTTTACGATTATTGAGGATAAACTTCACGTACTTTTGATCGAGCGCAAAAATGATCCGTTTAAAGATAAATGGGCTTTGCCTGGCGGTTTTATGGAGTGGGAAGAATCGACCAAACAATCGGCGGCGCGTGAACTGGCTGAAGAAACAGGCTTAAAAGGCGTTCAGCTTGAGCAGTTTGGCGTTTTTGATAAACCGGGACGGGATCCAAGAGGTACAGTTGTTTCAATTGAATTTTGCGGGTTGGTTAGAGCGGAAAATGTTGAGCCAAAAGGCGCGGATGATGCCAAAATTGCGCAGTGGTTTGCAATGAATGATTTGCCCGATTTGGCTTTTGATCATGCGGAAGTGCTAAAAGCTGCTTTGAAATCTATGCAGCAAAAAGAAACCGATTATCATTGGTTTAAGCCACTTTTACCGGGTGAATTTACGCTGGCGGAACTCCATAAAATTTTCACAATTGCACTTGGAAAAAAACTGGATAAAAGAAACCTTTTACGGCTTATCCAAGAGCAAAAACTTTTAACACCGGTTTTAAAAACCAAAAAAGGCCGCGGCAAACCGGCGGAGGTATATCGCATGATCGACAAAAACTAAAGAGGGAGCTGTCTTATGAGATTGGGGGTCAAATAAGTGACCAAAGCCCAATCAGAAGGCAGCTCTCTCCCTGGTTTCAAACCGCTATACGCTGCGGGCGGTAAATTTTCAATGAACTCCCTAAACTTTCAAAATATTAGCAGTATAAGCATCTTGGAAATGATAAGATTTCCTTGATAGTCACTTATTTATTCCATTGCTGGAACAAACAGTATCTCTTTCATTTACCGACAACTCACATTTTTGAAAAACCGAAGTTTTCCAAGAAAACGAGAAAGTCGACCAATGAAGCTTACCTCCAATTTCCTTCAAGTTTGGCTTTTTTCACCCACCAAACGAAAAAACTGGCGCGATTAGAACCTGGGGGACTCTAAAGCGAGGCTTCTACGTTGAGAAGCTTAGGGAGAAAGCTGCCAGAGACCATCAGTATGTAATCGCAGGAACTGCGAGCTGTCTATAGTGTTCAGCATCATACAAGTGATCTCTAACAACTTTCTCCCTATCTTCTTAATTTGTTTGGGCATCCTGTGTGGGTGCTCTCAAACTTCTAATTTTCAAGGATCATATAATATTACCAAATAAATCGTGATATGTCAACTTTTATGTTGCGAAAATGTGCTTTATGTTGTAGATTGTCTGTCTTATGCCAAAAATACCAGATTATATAAACACATATCCTGCAGAATTACCGTATTATCTAAGAATGTATGTCACAGACTACATAGCTTGCGGAGTTTCGCCCGAAGACATGGAAGGAAAGAATGCTTTGACCGTTAGGGGGAATCCACACCAGGTTAAGATTGAAGCAGCCTCGAAAGCAGCACAAAAAATGCAACAGCTGCCTGGTGAAATAGGGGTTTTAGTAAAAGAAATGGAAAAAATAAGGGAGTGGATTGCAAATGCTTACCGCTATGTTCATGGCGTACAGATTGATGGCATGGAAATGAGATGGGAACAACAACTTTTACGAGATACGCAAAAATTCAGTGCTGATAGTTTAAAGTCAAGAACTACAACAATGGATGTGAATCATATTTATCATCCATATCTGGATTGGCATGACCTGATTTTGGTAAAAGAAGAGGTGTTTGAAGCAAAAAGTCCTAGAAAGCCAATTAATGATGAAACGATGCTGGATCTTTTTAAGCGACTGGCTGAACTGTTGGATCTTGATGGAGAAATAAGGATAGGAAAATCACTTTTATTTTCATATCTTCAGACCGATGAGGCTTCTTCCATTGCGGTAACTGACAGATTTAGCCGGCAATTATTGCGTGTAATAGAGCAATTAAAAGCCGAAATACCCGGAATTGAAATTTATTTGGTTTTGTTTGGTTTACCTAAAAAAGATGAGACATCCAAGCACGGAAGCAAGCTAATCATCCAAAGACAACAAAAGGAACCTCCCAAATTTGATATTCAGGGTGATCACTATGGGGCGCTTATAGTAAAGGTTAAAGGTTCGGTGCAGACCAACTGGAAAAAGGGTGAAATATATGAAGTTGAGAAGGCGGATCAGATAGATCCGAATTGATTTATTGTAGGGCGTGGGAGCGTTGATAGGCGCGTTTTGCAAATTGTTTTGATATTTCCGGACTTTTCAGGTAAGGTTTTGCTGTTCAATTTTTGGTTAAAAAACCCGCCGGGGTAGCTCAGTGGTAGAGCGAAGGATTGAAAATCCTTGCGTCGCCAGTCCGATTCTGGCCCTCGGCACCAAGTTAAAAACCTTTTCCCTAAAAGGTTTTTAATATTTTCGAAAAGGGCAATGAATTCGTTTCGGAAAGTTTTCGCACTATTCGGATTTTTTCATGCTGGGGCCCACGAGACCCATCATTCAAAAATCCTCAATTTGCTCAAACTTTCCTCCACTCATGCTTATTTTTGATCCATGCGTTTGATTGACAGAACGCCAGTACTGGCCTAAAGATCCTTAGGCCGCAGCTTTTTTTATTTCAGCGAATGCTTTCCGAAATTCCGATTCAAGAACAAACCAGTGGTGGAGTTAGACTTTATAAACCTAGACAGCTTAGAGACCAGCTGCTTCTTAGGGATATTCCCGATAGCAAAAAATATGTGCTTTCAAAAACATATTTGGCGCGTGACGATAGTTTTGGGAATGGCTTTGCACGTGCTGTTTTAGCTTCGAATGGAGAATTTACTTTTCTTAAAGATCGAACTGCTTCGGTTTATGAATATGGAGAACCGAACGGTAAAAGCTTGGTCCACCCGAAAGGGCCTGATAATCCGGTTCATGCTTTTTATGGGAAGATCATATCTACTTTATATGGGCATAAAGTGGAAAATGGCGAACACAATCCCCTTTGGCGGGAGATTGCATCAGATCCATCCAATAATATTTTGATTGATGATTTGCATGATCACTCCAAGGTTACCGTGGTTGATGGAAAAGTTGCCTGGGTGACGGGGATAAATTTTGGCAATGAACATCTAAAAAATGACGCCTGGCATGACATGGCCATTCGCATAGAAGATCCTGAGCAATGTTTGAAGCTTTTAAAATTGCTTGCGGGTGAGACGCGTGGGGCAAAAGAGGATGGTTCCGGGATAAATTTTCTTCATGGGGACGGTGAAGTTTTAAAGCCGGAGTTGGTGAAATTCATTGAAGAAACCAGAGATGAATTGACCGTTTTTATGGCTTATTTGGGCGATCCGGATTTTACTCAAGCTCTGGCAAAAATTCTGCAAAAAGGATGTAGAATAAAATTGATTGTTCCGGAAAATCCATCTGTGAATAGAGGTCATAATTTGACGGCCTTAAATCAACTGGTGAATGCCGGTGGTTTTGATCCGAGAAATTTGGAAATCTTTTTAAGTCCGGAAATGGGGCATGGTAAAGGTTTGTTAAGAGATAACAAAACTGCATGGATTGGATCCAAAAATATGACTCGTGCAGATATGCTGATGGACACTGTGGTGACGGTCCAAGACCCAATAGTGGTGACCACTTTCCAACAGGCTGCTGCAGAAATTCAAGCGCACGCCACTCTTTTTACCGGCAGTGAATTAAAGAAAAAATTTGGGAAAGTTTCTCCAAAGGATCAGCTTTTACAAGTTCTGGAAAACATTGGACTTACCTTTACCGAAGCCACTTTTGCTCTTAATGCAGATGAAATTGCAAGAGCCAGAGGCCTTTCTCGAGATCAAATTAAGCAGGTTCTTCAAAGGTTTCATGGTGGGGCGAGTAGGTTTTAAGCCTTTACTGCGAAGAATGCTATTTAAAAGAGGTTTACTGATTTTAAAATGGCTTCCCGGGGCCGCCCGGGCTTATTTTGGATTTTAGATTTTTTTTCAAATCGATTTTTCTGGTTTTTAGTTCTTTGAGCGCTGATTTGTATGCTTCACGGAAAGGTAGCTGCTTTTGAATGACCAATTCGTTGGCTACATCTGCGGCAAAAATGTCATGGGCGATTTTTCCGGCGATTACTGCTTCTTCCGGTTTGATATTTTCGAGAATGATTCCAACAACGGCAACGCTTTGCTCAAGAATGGAGAAACTTTCAATGAGTGGTTTTTTGATGAGTTGTAAATCGCGATGATAGCCTGAAATAAGCCCCGATACCAGGTTTTGAATTAAAGCATGATTTGTCATAACCACACTTGTTTTTCCACGCAAAATTTCCAGAGGATCCAAATTTCTTTTTTGAGGCATAATACTTGACCCGGTTACTATGGCATCGGACAAAGAAAAATAGCCACATTCCCTGCTGGTGAAAAACAACAGATCAGACGCAAAACGGCTAAGGGTAAGCATAATTTGCACTAAGCCTTCCATGCTCAAACTTTCAAATTTTCCACGGCTATTTTGGCAATACATGGCATTGTTTTGTACTTTTTTGAAGCCAAGTTTTTTCGCGATAAAATCCCGATCCAGTGGCAGGGCAACGCCATAACCGGCGGCTGAGCCTAAAGGATTCTGATCAATATGATCCTGAATAATTTTAAGCAGATTAGCGTCGTCCCAAAGTGCTTCCGCAAAAGATCCAAAATAGACACCAAGACTGGAAAGCATTGCCTGTTGAGTGTGCGTGTAACCCGGAAAAGGCACATCCTGATATTTTTTTGCCATGGCAAAAAAGTGGTCTCCAAGAACTTTCACAGCTTGATCAAGGGACCCCAAATGATCCTTCAGATAGAGCCTTAAAGCCACAAGCACCTGATCATTACGGCTTCTGCCGGTATGGATTTTTTTGCCCGCCTCGCCGACCATTTCGATCAATTTATTTTCTATTACCGTGTGACAATCTTCATCTTCAATGTTAATTCGCAGCTCACCTTTTTGAAACATTTTCTGAAGCGCATCCAAAGATTTTGTAAGATCCTGCAACTCTTTTTTGGAAAGTATGCCGATTTTATTCAGCATTTCGGCATGCGCTTTGCTGGCTTGAATATCATAAGGGAAAAGGACTTCATCAAGTTCCCAATCATCACCGACGGTATATACCTCGATGAGCGGGTGCAGTTTTTGGCCTGATTTCTGCCACAATTTAGTCATTGGATTTATTGTTAAGCTGGTAGGCGGTTTTCATGGCAAGTGTGTAAATTTCAATAAATCCGGGTGAGGCATTTTGATTGAAAGCGGCGTTTTTATTGAAAGTTGCCAAATCTTTATCGAACAAAGAATAAGGCGATTCAACCGCGACAACGGTAATGTTACCTTTGTATAAAATAACTTTCACGTCACCGCTCACTTTTTGATTCTGGTCATCGATGAAAGCGTGAATGTGGCTTATGACAGGCTCAAACCATTGTGCGCCATAAGTAAGATACGCCCACTTTTGATCCATAAAAGATTTTAGTTCATTTTCCTGTCTTGTGGAAACAAGTTTTTCCAGATTTTTATGCGCGGCAATTAAAATAGCAGCGGCCGGATTTTCGTAAACTCCCCTAACTTTTAGTCCGACAATTCTATCTTCAATTAAATGAATCACACCAACACCATGTTTTCCACCAATTTTATTGAGTTCCATCACTATTTCACTGAGTTTTTTTGATGCGCCATTAAGCGCGAATGGAACCCCTTTTTTGAAGGATATTGTCATCATTTCCGTTTCATTTGGAGCATCTTCGGGAGTATTGCACCATTGCAAAATCCGCTTAAGTGGCGGGATTAATTTTGGATCTTCAATTTCGCCGCCTTCGCCTGTATTCGACCACATATTTTCATCATAAGAATATGGTGAATCTTTTTTTTGCTTGATTGGGATCTGATGTTTTTCGGCATATTCAATCTCTTCATCACGACCCATTCCCCACTCCCTTACCGGCGCAATAATTTTAAGTTTTGGATTTAAAGTTGTGATGTAACCTTCAAAACGAACCTGATCGTTGCCTTTGCCGGTACAGCCATGGGCAATCACTTCACAATCGTATTGTTGGGCAATTTTTGCGGCGATTTTGGCGATCATCACACGGCCAAGCGGACACCCAAGCGCGTAACCTCCCTGATAGTCGGCATTGGCTTTTATGGCTATGGAAAGCAGTGTATCGGCAAACTCATCCTTGGCATCGTAAACAACGGCATCCTTAGCTCCAAGCATAATTGCTTTATTTTTGATGGCTTCCAAATCGTCCGCTGTCTGCCCAAGATCAATCGTGAGCGCAACAACTTCACACTCATAATTTTCCTGGATCCATTTGAGCATGACCGAAGTGTCCAGCCCGCCGGAATATAGTAAAAGACATTTTTTGAATTCGCCTTTGTTTGCTTCATACGAAGCGATTTTTTTGTATGTGGTTGTGGTTTCCATACTAAATTTGGTTAAGAATAAAAGGTATCATTTTGAAGCCTGAGCCGGATAAAATGGCCACAAGCGTTTTTTCTTTAAAATCAGGTAAATATTTCAATGCCGCTACTACACAGGCCGAGCTTGGTTCTGCGACTAAACCTTCTTTTAAAATGGCTTTGAGTGCCCCCTGAAGATCTTCCTCATGAATTTCGACCATAAATCCTTTTGTTTCCTTCAGCGCAAAAATGGCTTCCGCGGAGCAATAAGCTTTTTGGGCGGCTATCCCGGCATCAGCAATTGAATCCGGGGACTCTGCAATTGCTACCCAAGCTTTTCCTTGGCGTATGGCTTCCGCAACCGGGGCATATCCAAGCATTTCAACCCCAATGAGCTGCGGATAACTTTTAATTATTCCGTTCATCATTAGCTTTTGCAGTCCTTTGAAGATTCCATACAGGAGTGAGCCATTACCAACCGGAATTATAATCGCCTCAGGTTTAATGCCACTGGCGTAAATCTCCTCCACAATGGGAATATTTCCGTTTTCTCTGGAGTCCAGCTGCCCCGAGGTGATGTTGATGGCATTTTCCGGCAAATTATCAATAAGGTATTCATAAACATCTTCATAAGATCCGGGGATTTTTTTAATTTGACCTCCAAGAAGAGTAATAAGGTCGATTTTTCCCTGCGGGATCTTGTCTGATACATAACAAAGGCATGTTTTTCCAAAATACGCAGAGTAAGCACAGGCAGAAATCGCGGCATTTCCGGACGATGCGATTGCAATTTTTTTAGAAGTCCACGGCGAAAGTAACCTGGAAAAAACATAGGCCGATTCACGATCTTTAAAAGATCCGGTTGGATTTACCATTTCGTTTTTTAAATAGAGCGAAGAAAAACCAAATTGTTGAGAAATTGAACGCGATTCAATCAAAGGGGTCTTGCCTTCTCCCAAAATCGTTTCTTTTAAAGATTCAAAATTGACCAGATGTGCATCATACGAAATTTTCATGTTTCCTTGAATGGTTTATATAAAAAATATAAGAGGTTTCCAGCATAAAGTTCGCAGGACTCTTCGTCAACGACCCACCGTCACCATTTACAACTAGTAGAAAGCCAATATATTGAGCCAAAAACAATCATTGACGTAAACTTTTTGACAACATATAATCAAGACATGATGTATCAAAATGTACTAAAAAACCTGGGCTGCAGTCCTGAAGAAATTGATGTTTATACAACCCTTCTTCGTCTTGGAACTCAGCCGGCAAGTATCGTGGCGCGTAATCTTGATAAAAAAAGAACAACCGTTCGTGTTTATCTTGAACATCTGACAAAAGAAGGCTTTGCGAGGTTTAATTGGAAAGGCACGACTCAATATTTTACCGCAGAAAAACCGGAAGAAATATTGAAAAACCTTCACCATAATAAAGTAAAAGCATCCGAACGTTGGGATGAGAACATCAGAGCATTCTCGGCCATTTTGCCGGAACTTACCTCGATTGTCCGCCAGGATGTTAACGTGCCAAAAGTCACTTATTACGAAGGCATCCAGGATCTGAAAAGAATGTACATTGACACTCTTCAATCAAAAACAGAGATACTTTGTTTAAGCTCCTTTGCTGATCTTTTGGACCTTTTTGGTAAACAATATGATCAGTGGTATGTGAAAAAACGAATTAAAAGTGGCATATTTCTCCGTTACATTGCAAAAGATACGCCGCTTGAACGCCAGGAAATAAAAAAAGATAAAAAATATCTGCGCCAATCACGTCATTTACCCGCAAAATTATTTGATATCTCAAATGAAATCAATATTTATGACGGGAAAGTGTCTATAATTACGCTAAAAAATGAAAAAATCGGCGTTCTGATTGAAAGCAAAGAAATTTACCACTCAATGAAGGTGATGTTTGAGATACTTTGGAAAACGGCTTCTGCCGCGAAAAAGCTGAAGTAGCAGGCTAAATCCAATTCAACTTGCTATATTCATATATTAATGTAGTATGAGTTTGCCAATAGGTAGAGTTTTGTAGGGTGTTTAATAGATTCCTACAGCGACAAAGCTTAAAGGAATTTATTCTATAACCTTTTTTTATGAAAGGTATAATTAAAAGGCTCAATGAAAAGGGCTTTGGTTTTATCACTCCGGAAGACGGAGGCAAGGACGTATTCTTCCATGCTAATGACGTTGCAGCCGGCAATTTCGCAGAAATGCGTGAAGGCGACAATGTAACATTTGAAATGGGTACTTCCCCAAAGGGTCCAAAAGCGACAAACGTTGCTTTAGGTACAGGCGCACCAACAGATGCAAATGTATAGTTAGGGCCTTAAATTCTAATTCAAAAAAGAATTTTCAAAAAAAACGGTTTTCGAAAGAAGACCGTTTTTTTTGTATCCCCTTTTTTCCGGTGCTATAATGCCAGTGTTAATTTACAATTTCTTGTGAAAAAAAATTTGAAGAAAAATCTGAAAATGCTTTTTGTTTTCGCGCTGACAGCCTTGTTGGTTAGCGGAACATATGTTTTGTATCGTTCATGGCGCTATGCAAAAGAACCTGTTCCTGCTGCGGTTAATTTGACTGATTACGCGCGTGAAGAATCGGGATCAACACAAACTTCAACCCAAATTAATACTCAAACGGAACAGGTAACTACCGAACAAATTCTGCCGGCGGAATTGAATTTTAAAATGGATTTTTATTCGCAGGCGCCGTTTGGCAATTGGGATTTTCCTTGGCAGGAAGCCTGTGAAGAGGCCAGCGCTCTTTTGATTGCGAATGTTTATTACAATCATCAGTGGACAGCAACGCAGTTTAACGATCAGATTTTGAAGATGGTGCAATGGGAAATGGAGAATTTTGGTGATTACAAAGACACTACCGTTGCTCAAATTCGGCAGATGTTAAAAGAATATTTTGGTTTAGACAGTGTCGTCCACGAAAATCCAACGTTTGAAGATATGCAGCGTGTTCTGGCAAAAGGCCATTTGATTATTATGACTTTTGCAGGCAAAAAACTGGGCAATCCAAATTATCGTAATGGCGGACCGGTTTATCATGCCATAGTCATTAAAGGTTATAAGGCAGGCCAAAAAGTGATTACAGCAGATGTCGGGACCAAAAATGGTGAAGATTATGTTTATACTTGGAAAGTTTTGCAAAATGCTCTCCACGATTACACCAATCCAATCGAAAGTGGCGCAAAACGGATGATTGAAGTTCTGCCGCCGGCTGCGGCTGATCAAGCGGCTTTAGGGGCTGGGGCAACGCAAACAACTGGCACAGCTTCCACTCAAACAAAAACTCCATAATTATTACCAGCTTAATCTTTGTCCGTGGCTTCCACCCAACTTAAAACTACCACTCATTTTCATGACGCTCCCATATCGGTTATTGGCAGAAAGATCGCCTTTTCTACGTTGGTGCAATATGCCGGTAAATTTGTGCAGTTTTTTTTGTCTGCGTTGATCCTAAAACAAATTTCCAATTTTTTGAGTGAAAATAATTATGCCACTTATGGCGCCGTGATGGAGTTTGCTTTGTTTTTTTCGACGGCGGCTAATTTAGGAATTTTTGCGAATGTAATCAGGAAAATGGCGGAAAAGCCTAAAAGTGGAAAGACTTTTTTTAATGCTTTGGTTTTAAGGATTATGACCAGCGGCCTGCTTTTTGTGTCTGCTGGGCTTTATTTATGGCTTTCCGGAAGTGACCGGATTTTTATTTTGGCGAGTCTGATTTTTTTGGTGTCGCTGTTTTTTGATTATGTGACTTCGGTGTGCGAGGGCATGCTGCAGGCAAATTATCTGATGGGCCGAGGGACTTTTGCTTTGGTAATTGGAAAGTTTTTAACGGCTGTGGGAACTTTTTTGGTTATAAAAGAGATGGGCGGGGCGGTGGCGGGCGTGGGTGCGATTGGCTCCGCGGGTGCTGGTGCTGCGGGCGCGGGTGCAAATGTGGAAGTGGCCTTGCTGCTGTTTTTTACGATGAGCGTGGTGGGAAGTTTGGTCACGATGGGAGTAAGTTTGTTTTTTGTGCTGCAAAAATTTGCGCGTGAAAAAGTTAAGATTACTTTTGCGCTGGATAAAAATTTTCTGTGGGAGATTTTTAAGACGAGTTTGCCTTATGGCGTCATAATTATTTCGAACAGTTTATATTTCCGTTTTTTGCCCGATTATTTTAGTCACGAAGCTTTAACCGGTGCTCAATTTGCGGCTTTTAATGTAAGCTTTCGAGTTGCGCAGGTTTTAAGTCTGCTTTCCACGTTTTTAATGTTTTCGGCTTTGCCGGGGCTTAAACAATACTTGGCCGAAAAGGATTGGAAGAAAGCCCGGGTTTTATATAAGAGGCTTTTTTGGCTTATGACAGTGGGCGGAGCGCTGGTGGTGGTTTTTGGAAGTTTGCTGGGGCCATGGCTTATCCAACTACTAACTCATCAAAAATATTTCTTGCCGGAATTTTGGTATTTGTTGCCAATGATGCTTATTTTGGTGGCTGTTTCTTATGTTTACGATCTGGTGATTTTGACCCTTTTTGCTTTTGAAGATGACATTTGGATCATGAAGCGCGAATTTTTGGCGGTGATTGTTTCGGTGATTTTTTTTGGTGGATCTTTATTGATAGAAAATCTGAATCTGAAGCTGCTTTTTATTTTACTGGGAGCCATTGCCGGTGAAACAGCCATGGTTATCATGTGCGGAGTGAAAGTAAGGAAAATGCTTAAAAAGCCTGCGTAAGGGTTTACAGCGCGGCACCGGTTTGATATAATTTAGCCATGAACAACTGTACACACGGTGAGTTCATGACACGAGAGTACCCTCTTGTAGAGAATTTCATTCGCATAAAGGTGGAATGCCTGGAATGCGGAGAAGAATACTCCTACTGGAAGGATCGGTCAGGAACAAACCAAGAAGCGCTCCCAGCCTAGCTGCGAAGCGGTTTTTTTTGTGATTGTTTATTTGTTGAAGTTGTAATACATTTTAATCAATCCAGGTTATAATGATGTCTGTTAATTTTCTTTTATTTTATGAAAAAACTTTTGTTTATATTGGGTATAGGAAGTGTGCTTATTTTGGCTGCATGTTCCGCTCCTGGCACTACTAAATCGTCTGAAAACAAGCCAACGATCGCAGCTACGGACATCGTCCTCACGCAAAGCCTTACACAAAGCCAAACCGAACAGCCTACTCAAACCGCACAAGCTTCACAAACCGAAACGCAAGAAGTGGATCCTTATGCTCCAATCCTTAAAGGAAAAGACATATATTGCAGTGATTTGAAAGTGGGTAAGTTCGAAAATGGCAGAATTTATATGAAACTTTATGATCAAGTTGTTTCGGTGGCACAGTCCAATCTTTCGGGCCCAAATCCGGGAATTGCTGGTCTAAATTGTGAGTATGAATATGGTGGTGCTGTAGATGGAAAATATGAGGGGTTTTCTTATCAGGGGCTAGAGGTTTCACCAAGAATGTATCCACCTTATGGTGTAAATCAGACAATTGAAACTCCGGCAGAAAATGCGAAAATAACTTATAAATGTGATGGATCCCTGGCTAAAAAAGCAGGAGCAAATTATCCAAATTTTTACTGTGAAACTAATGGCAAAGATGCGTTAACGCAGTATGAATTTAGCGCTGCCGATGGCTATCCTATTTTAACAACCGGAGCGGATTATGGTGAATCTTGGGATAAAATTTATATAAAGAAAGTAAATGGCTTAAATTACATTTTTAGAGGAGGTGTTTCCTTTGATGATAAGGGTATTTGGTCTTCAGACCAATCGGAGGAAAAATACAATATGCTCACGGCTAAAACCTATTTAGATGATCTCTTAAAGGCGCCTGAATTCACAAAATCTATGGCTTTATGGAAGCCAATTGTGGACTCGTTTAAGGTTGAATCGGCGGATCTACTGAAATAGCCCCTAAAACATATTGAAATTTGTGTGATTTTAAGGTAAATTCGTTGAGCAAAAAAGAATTGGCGCGGTTTTAGGTTAGGAACCGAATCGCAAAATGGGTCGCCAATTTGTCGGATTATTGGAGTGCGGGTGTAGCTCAGTTGGCTAGAGCGCAACCTTGCCAAGGTTGAGGTCAGGGGTTCGAGCCCCCTTACCCGCTCCAAAGAAAAAATAAGCAGTTATGGAACTGTCTTTTTAATGCTCTAGATTCATTTAAGCTTTCTCCCAATAATTTAGGAATATTGTTAAAATCATTTTTGTGATGAATTTTTGACGGATAACAACTATTTTCAGCTCATCTTCTTTAAAAACGAAGGCGATTTTTTCACCCCAAATGCAGAATAGGGAATGGGCTGGAATCGTATCTATTATTTTCATTTTCCTGAAATCACCTATTATTTCACTGTATTTTTTAAAATTCTTTATATAATTTGTGGTCAAAGCATAAGCCGTCGTACTATTATGCATTCTTTTCATCGAGAAATCTTTATAGAAACGCATGGCCCCGATTGTATCGATGATAATTGAAAAATCTCCGAACCAGTAAATGTCTTTTTTATCTCTTAAAATTTCTTTGTAAAGATTTTCATAACCCTGGATTCCCCGGGTTGTTTTATAAATATTATTTTCCTCTTTTATTGATACTTCAGCTATGATTTGATCTCCAATTTTTGTTATTTCCTTCAATTCCTGTTTTTTCACTCTGAGTAGAATTGCAATTGCTGCATTTATATCTGTTGAAGAATATAAAATTGTTTTTCGATTTATGTTTTTGATCAAGAGATTCATTTCTAACAATTTACTTAGGTAGAAATAACAGCTTGTTCTAGGAATATTAACTAATCTGGAAATTTCAGATGGGCATAAGGGCGAACATAGACAAAGAATATATATCTTTGCTTCATTCTTATTAAGCCCTAATTCTTGCAGTTTTTTTATAAGTGACATATTTTTTTCGTCATATTCAAACGACTATTTGAGATTATCATTTAAATCAATTAGGTTGCAAGTACTTAGCTTATAATAATCATTTTTATGTATACTTTAGATGGTGCACCTCCTCCTCATTATCTTAATGCGGAAACACTTACAATTGAGGATACCCAAGATGGCGGGTTGCGTGCTTCTGGTGAAGTGCGTTTTCCCTCTACAGATCCTACCATTGGAGAACGGGGACACGTTAATATGGCTCATACTCTATTTGCAGTGTGGAATGTTGCACATGCTTTAAAAATATTCAAAAAGCCTTTAGCCTTAGAGTCGAACTGTAAAGTACATAAAATGATGCGTCCGGACACTGAATATAGCTTAACTGCTTGCCTTGTAGGTGAACCCGAACAATTTGACGAAAGAAGAGATATCCAAAAAGTTAACGCAACCATATCTGATAGAGTTGGAACAGTCATGGCCGAAATCGATGCCAAATTCTGCTATTTAAGGAATTCTCAACCTACCGATCAGTCAAAAGATTAAAGAAATTTGACTTGAACAGGTTCGATTAGCTTCCACGATGGGTCTCCAAAGAAAAATATAAGTATTTTATAGCTTGAATAAGCCGTTTTTCAATCAGGAATGATATTTAATTTGAATTACTCCAAGTTGACCTGCTTTTATTGCGCTACTAACCGTTTCTTTCACGGAATTTATTAATTCTTCAATTCTTGCGGTATTTAAATTTTCCTCCTCCATGAAGTTGATTGTGGATATGTTTTCTGAATTTGAGGGGATGTATAGTGAAACAAATATGTTTATCGTTGGCTTCCTGCTATTATCAAGGACATTTTCTACGAGTGCAGCAATAGCTTTACCGATTGTCTCTATCTGAGAGTGGATTTTTTCAAGGTCATCTCCGTCCCTTACATCTACCTTAAAATTTAAACGCGATCTCACATTGACTTCTTGGCTTGCACCTTTCTTTCTTTCAGTTTTTTCAGCGAGTAACCGACAGGTTCCCACAAATTGTCTTAAACTAAATGGATTTGGAATGTCATGTCCTAAAATCCAATCTAATAGTCTCTCTTTTTTGGGAATGGCTTTCCCATTTACTCTTTTATTTCGTAGATTATCGCGAATTTTATCAACTAGATCTCTGGGACTTATCTGGGCTATATCATCGATATTTATATCTAAATATCCACAAATTTGGGGAAGAACTTTAGTTCTAAATTCGGAATTACCTAAATCTGCTGTTTCCTCCATTATAATTTTTGATTATAGACTTAATAAAACATGCGTCGAGCGGCTAGACACTCTAGCTTGTTTTACAATTTTGTCAACCTTATCCCAATCAAAGTGCGGTCAGAGTGCGGCTATTTTATTATTTGGGATGTAAAACTTTGACGATTCCCAAGGATGAAATGGATGTCAGCCCGATTCTCGCACAGCAGCCCGCAAGGAGCTCCAAAAATATAAATTTTGTGTTTTAAGTAAAGCGCCCTTTTTATTGAAGGCGAAAGCCAATCCCTTGTTGCGATTTTTCTTCGTCTATTAGTTGTTTAATCATTTTAAAGACAATCTTGAAACGATTGTCGTATTTTTTCTCTATTTTTTCAATCCTATCCCTCAATGCCTTATTACTCGACAACATTTCTCTCAATTTGATAAAAGTTCTCATGATCTGGATGTTGACCTGAATAGCACGTTCGCTTTTTAATACACTTGATAGCATAGCGATACCTTGTTCCGTAAAAACATAGGGACGATAGCGTCTTCCACCGTAACTTGAGGTCACAAATTGTGACCTCAAGTTGTTTGCCTGTACTAAATCAATTCCAGATTCCAAAACCCCCGCTTCACTTTCATTGAGTTGGAACATAAAATCCTCAGGAAATCGGCTTATATTTCTTTTTACAGCCTGATTAAGTTGCTTTGTAGGCACCTCATAAAGTATGGCTAAGTCTTTGTCCATAATGACTTTCCTTCCCCTGACAAAGAATATTTTGGTTTCAATTATTTCATTTGGAATAATAATTTTCATGGTTGTATCAATTTATATTCCAGCTCATTTTAGTGTATGCAGATTAAAATATTCTAATTTTTTTATAAATTAGTTGAAGTTTGAACATTGCGCCATGTGGAGCTCCATTGACACATTAGATAAAATGTGCTATTTTAGCATCTTAAATTTGTTTCAAGCTATATGTCTCAGCCTTATTATGAAGGTTTAAGTGAAACTGTTTTGGCAAATCCTAGCGTAAAACTCGATTTTGAACATGAATATGAGCTTTTCTTTGCTAAATTAGCTTCTACCGACTCGGCAAGATGTTCAAAAATAATGGAGATTAGCAACCGTTTACCTATTGCTGAAGGTAGTCGAACATTTGTAGCAATTCCATGTCATGCCAAAGAGCAGAACTTAAAAAGAACTCTGGAACAATATTGTAAACAGACATGCTTTGATTTTGAAATTTTGATTTGTATTAATGCCGGACCAGAAATAGATGAATTAGATTTTTCTTCCCGCGCCCAAGTTCTTGAAGCTGAAATAGCCGAAATAAAAAGCCAATTCCCTAAATTGAAAGTTCATTCGTTTCGAGAGCATTTTTCCGATAATGTTGCGTTGGGGAATGTAAGGAGTTTGCTTACTGAAATTGCTTGTACTTGTGCCAAACAAAGAAATCAATCTGATCCAATTGTGATTAGTAACGATAGCGACTGCGTGAAATTAAAAAGTGATTATGTTGAAACAACCATCAGACGATTTTTAGACCGGTCCATGCTTGAATATGCTGCCGGCAGGTCAGTTTTTTATTCTAGTCCAAGTGATGTTGAATCTGCATCACGACAAGCCCCCGAATTGTGGATTCGAGAAATGATAATTGAACTTATGGATTTATTTAATCAAAAAAAAATTAAAAGTTATTCTTCTGTAAACATCACAGGAGCCAATACTGCTTTTCGCGCATCAGCATACTTAGCCAGCGGAGGATATGATTGTTCTGTTCATTATGGTGAAGATGGAGATATTTATCATCGTTTTATTGCGATGCGATGTCGTTCAACTGAGCAATATGTTGACGACTTAACACTTAAAAATGTACAAAGTTCAGCACGAAGATTGTTAAATTCTGTTCTTGAAGGTACTAAGGTATTTTTAACAGAAGACGATTTTACATTAAGTTTAGGTTCGGATTTAAATGAACAAGATCTGATTAGAAAATATCAAAATAACCCACACCTCCTTCAGGTAGATGATATTAAAGCTGCTGCCAAAGGCGACCTCGATGCACAGTTAAAAATAAAACAGAGAGTTGAACAGTTACTGAGAATGAGCTTACTATGTAAAAAGCAATGGCACGCGAGTACTACTGCTTTAGTTCTAAAGATATTAGATTGCATGGGCATTGTATTGCATAATCAAAAAAACACATCAAATCCTCTAAGAAATTGGATTTTTGTTAGCAATAGAGAAGGAAATATTGAGGATATTCAAAATATTCAAATCGATTTGGCTAAATCGCAACGCGCATTAAGATATTTATATTCATACTATGGGTGTTCTCCATCTTAATTGCTAAGACTAGTTTGAACGTCGCGCCACCAGGAGTTTCTTGACTTTATGGCGCATTTATGTTTTACTTAACACCTGTAATTTTTATTTAATTTTATGCCAATAGATATTGATGAAATTAGAAGAAGACAAAGACCAATAGTCTTAGAAGATCCAAATTCCCCCGATAAATTTCGATTGTCCTTATGGGATGCTGATCCTAAGCAAGACGAAATTTTGGGAAATTTTGATGCTTCTGCAGAACCAAATAGATCTGCTATTACTGATGGAGTAGAGGCATTAATTGATATGCAAGACAGGTATTTGCGAATGTATTTATTAGCTAATTTTTTCCAAACCGAAGAAGGCCAACAGTGGTTAAGATCTCATGAAAATTCAGAAGAAGTTGATGGGGTTTTATATACCTTAACTGAATTGTCATCAGAAGACTTATTGCACTTTTTTGAAGATCGAAAGTTTCCCAGAGCGAGCGATGAGGTCGAAGCTGCATTTTTTAAATTTGTTCTTAAAGATCAAAATGCGGTAACTGTCTTAAAAAAATATTTAGATCAAAGAATAAATCAATTAAGAGCAGCAAAAGAACGCGCAGGGAAAAGTGATGTTTTAAGACAGCAAATCTCAGCTTTATTAGGAGGGCAAAAATAGCTTCTTTTAGTTAAAGGCACTCAAAGCATCTTTATCCTCAGCATTTATTGAATCGCGCCTTGAATATCGACTGGTAAAATATCGTTTAATGTTTTATAATTTACCGAGTGTCTTACCAATTATTGTCCCTTATCTAAATTAATATGGAGAATGTTTCTGGGGCTCCTGAACAGGAATCTGATGAAAAATTAGTTGACGAAATTATTGCAGTCTTATCAGGGAGGAATGTCCGCAGTTTAAATGTAGTCACGCTTAATATGACCTTAACCAGCTTTAGATTTACTCCACTTACAATGCCGGAGTTGAAAAAGATGGTGGAACTTTTAAAAAGTGGAGATTTTGAGCCAATAAAGTCCATGCTTATGAAGCATACCCCTGGCAGTACTCCCGAGGTACCTGAGGAGGTTCAAGTTGTTGAAGGTGTGCGAGCTGATATTAAGAAAAAAATAGGCCGTGGCGGAAATGGAGGCGCAAGAAGGGGTGCAAGAGGATATACTGAAATTGGGGACACCGAGTAATGCGGCATAACCTGTTCTAAAGCCCCAGCTTGCGATAGTCTGAACTATGATTTTTTATTCGCGATTGCTATAAGCGTCAAAAACGATTTCGGCTTTTGCCATTTTTTTATTGAATCTTAACTCATGATTCTTTTCTTTTGCGATGTAGAAAATGTGATCAAGGCCGTACCATGTCATAAACCAACCTGCCGGTTCCAATAAAATGCGAAGAAAATTGTAAAATAATTGATTGTTTTCCATCTGGGCTGAAAATGTCGCTCCGATCATTAGCACTCCTCCAATTAAACTTAGTATTATGCCATTTCTTCTGTCTTTTTTTTGCTCGGCCTCCTGATGGTGTGCTTTCTTTTTAAAGTATGAGTGTAACCTGGTGGCGATTATATGTTCTGTGGTTTTGTTTTTTAGGCTTTGAGGAATCAGAAAAACTATCTCCAGATTTTCATTTGTTATTTCGTTGATTATTTTTTTTGTTTCATTTAGAAAATCGTCTGATAATTCCCGCAAAGAATAAGGGCGCGGATCAAAATCCGAAAAAATGTTATCGTAGTCATCAAGCCACAAATTGACCAGCACCTTTTTTTCAAGGTTTGTTATTTCATATTCCGGATTTGCTTTTTTTATTTCCATGGCTTTGAGCTCATAAGCTGATTTTTGATTCTTATTATTATAGCAAATTTTGAGCCTGATTAAAAGCTGCTTTAAGCATACCCCAACTAAAAATGGAACTCGCTCCGCTCGCAATAGAAATAGGCACTTCGTGCGTGATGGAACTTTATTTAGCAAAATCGGTCAGAACTTTTTCAAACCTTTGAATAAGATCCGGTTCAATCCCACAGGAAATTCGCACCAATCCGGGAGTTATGCCGGCGCGCGCCATTTCTTCCTCCGGCATTTCCGAGTGTGTTGTCCGCCCCGGAATGCAATAATATGTCCCCTCTGCCCCAAGGCTAACCGCGCCATGACCAATGCCTTCCTTAATCAGCATGTCGACCAGAGCGCTTGCCTGTTGTGCATCATCCATAAACAAAGACACCATGCCATTGCTCACACTTGCAGGAATCGCGGGATTTCTAATTCTAGAATATTCCGGAAAATCTTCAACAGTTTTTGCCCGAAACCCGGAGCGAATAGCAACCTCCCTAACACCCCTGGCATTTTGAGTCGCTTTAAAAAGTCTTTCCGGAAGATTTGCCAAATGCTCTAAGAACTTTTTTGCCACACGCGGATCCATAATAGCGCCACCCAGCATGCGCTGCCCTTCCTGAAGATCCGAAAATTCCCCAATTAATTCAGCGTTTCCCGAAACGCAACCACCCAAACTCTCACTTCTTCCGTTAAAATATTTGGTCATTGAAGTAATCGTAAGATCAATGCCGTTTTCCACGGGACGCACGGTTATTGGAGTAAAAGTATTATCGCAAGCGGAAACCGCCCCAACCCGTCTTGCCTCTTCCGCAACACGTTTTAATGGAACAACATTCAATGTTGGATTGTTGCTGGTTTCGCAAAAAACCATGGAAGTATGATCACTAAGACCCTGCGCTTTAAAATCAGAAATCGACAAAAACTCAAGCTGTCGGCCGGTCTCTTTGCATATGTTCATCAGCTGAGCGTAAGTTCCACCATAAATACTGCCAATTACCACAATTTTTCCGCCCTTAACATACTTTTCCCCGTCAGCCTTGGCAGGTGGCACAAATTGCCTCACTGCGGCATTAATAGCCCCAAGTCCGGACGCAAAAATAGCCGTCTTTTCCGCTCCTTCAATTCCTGAAATTGCTTCCTCTAAAAGCTCACCAGTGGGATTGGCCAAACGACTGTAAACCCAAACCATCTCAAACACTTTTCTCAAATCCTCATCGGTAATGCCCGCTGTTTCAATCAAATCTTTATATTTAATTTTTGCCTTTTCCATGGCCTCCAAACCGGTTTTTCCGGCCGTCAGCAATTTTCCCTTAAATGCATTCGCCAACTCATCGGCGGTAGAAAAAGACTGAGTCGTACGTTGTTCGCCAAGAATCTTCGCCAAGACTATATTTCTAGCCACTAAACGTTGAATCTCCTCTATTTGCGGAGTTTTCATTAACTCATCTAAACGTTGAATCTCCACTATTTGCGGACTTTCCATTAACTCCTCGCATGTTCCATGTTGTTCCAACCCGTTAGCCATAAAATATAATTAATTTTTGTAAAAACGTAATCACGTATAATCCAAACTCAAATCCGAGTCAAACCAATTACCTAACTCCGGGTTTCTTTCTTAGGATAACTTGAATCTGGCGAGGGTTTTGGCCATTTACAACCATTGATAACGATAGGTTTGTGCTCAATTGTCTAAGCCAGTCGATTAAGCATGAATTATCGCCCAGAGTTAATGTTACCGCTGTGGATCCTCTGTTTGTAATGAAACTATCAATGTGTTGAGTTAATTGCATATAAGTTGCGTATTTTAGTAAGACCATCCTACCAGCGCTTTGTTCTACAACCACTAAATGTCGGAGATCTACAATTCTTTTGATTATTCCGGCGGTACGTTCATCTATTTTACCGGCAATATGAGGTGGAAATTCGACCTCTAATACATTGTTTTTATTCAGGACAAAATCGTCGATTCCTTCCAGCATAAATCTTATGAATTCTTCTCTAATAGCAGCCTTGATGGTCGCTACGGGTGCCTGCGAAACTGCTGGTGCTTGCGCTGGCGCCGGTAAGGCAGCCGGTAATCCTAAATATTTTTCTGGAGCTTTAGATAATGCCATATTTTTTGCCAAAAACCTTTGTTAGGGGCTTATTTTAGAGATATGTTAAAATAAAAGAAATAGATAAATCCAAAATCATGTATTACCTCTACATTCTTAAGTGCGCCGATGAAACTTTGTATACCGGCATTACGGTTGATTTGGAGCGCAGAATTCAGGAGCATAATCAGTCCAAACTTGGCGCAAAATACACAAAAGCGCGCAGGCCTGTTAGGCTGGTTTATTCAAAAAAATTTCGCAATCGCTCTTTGGCTTCAAAAGAAGAAAACCGGATAAAACATCTTTCCCGGGAAGAAAAGTTGAAGTTGGTAGGTCGGAGATCCATCAAAAAAAACACATAATCCCATCAAATCTAAGGCCTTGGTTTAAGAAGTTTGACAAATTGTCTCAAGTGCTTATTATTGTGGCCTTTTAGTTTTATAGTTAATGGGTCTCGATTTAAAAAATTCAACGGAAGAAGAGTGCGTCCCTGCGGAACCAGCTCTAAGTTTAGCGCTTCCGGAGCTAGATCAGGATCCTGCTCTTTTAGACCTGGAATATTTGCAAACTTTGCCGATTGATGAGCTTTATCGAATCATTCATGCTGAACTTGATAAGAAGGATGTTGTTAGTCGATTGGGCGGCCATATAGCCTTTAAAATAGCCTTGGTAGCGGGCTGGATTGGCGCGGTGGTTCAATCTAATGTTATGCGTGGAGCTAATTATCAGGAAATTAATGCCGCGATTATGGATGCTGAGGGGCTTTTTTTGAAAGCTCTGGAATTTTTGGGCGTTAATGTTGCTGTGGATTCCGAATTACCCCCCGAGGAATTTGCAAAGAAGCCACATCTTTTCTTGGCAAATCACCAAGGTGGAGGGCTGGAAACCAATTTGTTGGCTGAACTATTGCGAAAAGCGGGTGTGAAAAACTTCAGGTATGTCATGAAGGATGACAACGTAAATCTGCCGGTTATTGGTCAAACTATTGCCAGCAGGAACCCGATTTTGGTCAGTCGTAAAAATCTAAAAGAAGACAGGGACGGTGAAATCATGAGAGTTGCGATAGAAATTGTTGAAACGCTTGCGGACTGCGAAAGTGTTTTGTTCTTTTTTGAGGGAACCCGCGGTAAAAATGGTCTAATTGCACATACCGAAAATCGACAAAAATGGTGCGCGGATTTAAGTAATGCCATAGAAAAAGTGGCTAAGCGCCACCCTAAACTTGATTATGGAAAAGTGCTGGTGGTTTTGGATACGCTTAGTGTGCTGCCGGTTGCCGTGGAAAAAGATCCACTTGGAACTATTAGAACGAATGGTGATTGTACGGCCACCATGGTGCGTGCTGATGGCTTAAGTCCTGAAGAAAATCTGGAAGATGGTCATGATAAAAAGACTATTTCCGGGCTTGCCCGAACTATTTTGCAAAAGAAATTGATTGAGCGGTGTGGGCGGAAAAGTGCATGATCAGGCGGATGCAGTTGACTAAAAATATAAAATCCTTATGATTGGGCCTACTTAACTTTTTTTAATATGGATTTGGGAAATGAACAACTTGGAGAAGAAGCCGTTCGAGAACCTGTAGGACGACCAAAATCAAAAGATATAACCAATTCTAAATGGAATTGGGAAAATGCCGGAACAAGATACCAGGTTTATGCGACGATAGCGATTGCTGTTGGCGTTGCCGTTGCGGTTGTTTACGATCATTTTAAAGAGCCGGAATTTGATCCTTATGCTCCTGCGGTTACCGCTCCGAAATCAACAAATCAGCACTAGAAAGCGGGATTATATTTGATTTTATAGTTGTTTATTTTGCGGTGGAATACCATGAAAACGACCGAATTGTGGAGTGATCGAAAAAATGATATCGGTTTTGGCCAAAATTGCCCTAACCTCTTCACAAATCTTCACTGTTACACAAAATACTTCGCCCGTTTCATCAAAACCCTCATAGTTAATTACATGACCAGAGGCCTGCAGTTGGTCAATTACCCCCCAAACTTCATCATCCCATTTCTTGCATTTTTTTGGGCCGGTAAATATTTTGGCATGTAGAGTAACTTCTGATTCATTCTCTAAATTTCCTCCGAGCATGTGTTTTTTTTGAGTTGGTTGAGTGCGTATTTAAGCGCTTTTAACTTAAAAAGTCAATCATCTTGCGGTGAATTGCGGGGGTTTAATAGTTTGGCAAATTTTTTCACGCGTAGTTTCAACTTTCATGATTATTTCAGATTCAGTTTAGAAAAATTTAATGACTGGATTGCTAATGTCGGGGCGTCATGAACATTGGGGTCCATGATAGTGGGCAAATAGCCCAACTGGATTGATCATTGAAAGAAGGTACGGTATGAAAACGTTTCTGAAGTTGTGTCTGATCGTGGCTCTGGCCTTCGGCATCAGCGTGGTGAGCTTCGGCTGCATTGCGCCGTCCGAAGAGGAGCTTCTCGGCTCGGACACGACCAACGCGCAGGACGATGCGCAGGACGATGTGGAGGACGACTCGTCAATCGGCGAAAACGAGGACGCCCTGACGTGGTGGGCGCAGTGGTGGAAGGCCCTCGGCCAGTGGTCGAGGAACAACACCATCCTGAACCGGGCCAAGGCCGACAA
Organism: Candidatus Altimarinota bacterium; assembly: GCA_041659405.1. Taxonomy (GTDB): domain Bacteria; phylum Patescibacteriota; class Gracilibacteria; order UBA1369; family UBA1369; genus JBAZYK01. The sequence goes on along the minus strand of JBAZYK010000012.1, from coordinate 22,931 downwards.
CGGCAAATACGTCGGCCTGAACTGCAAGAACTGGGCTCGCAAAGTCGTCAGCGATGCCTCGAAGGGGACAATCACGATCCCGGCGACCTGCCCTGGCGAAACCGGCTGGTACTGGTGCGGCAGCAGCAAAGTCCAGAACATGGGCAGCATCTGGAACGCGCAACCCGGGAACGTCGTTCAGATGAACCTCCCGGGCCCTCACACGGCCATCGTGTCGTCCAACATCGGCGGCAACATCTGCTGGATCGACAGCAACTACAAGCTCGACAAGACGGTCCGCATACACTGCCAAACGGTCGCCGCCTTCCTCAAGATGGTCACGATCAATGGGCAACAAAAGTACACCGTGTACCAGATCACCGGCGGTTGATCACCAATCGGCGTGGCAGGGCAACCTGATCACCCGATGCGATCCCTCCGAACATCCTTCCCAATCGGGGCGCCAGCAAGTCTGGCGCCCCACTCCCTAAAAAGAATATAATTGTGCCGAAAACTTACACGTCTAAAAAAATAATTTTTATTTAATAACCATGAAACAATATATGAAAAATAAATATTTCGTTTTCACCTTAGTGCTTGTTTTAATGACCGGTATTTGGATTATTTTGCTAAACTTACCTCCACAAAAAACGGCGGTAGATAATACATCGTCAACTCCAACTACGGCTTTGGTTCCAACTTCTCAAACTCAAGTTTTAACCCAGACTGAAGCCCAAATTCCCGAAAATCAAACTATCATTCCAAAAAATTATAATTCAAAATTGAACAGTTATACCGATCGTAGCAAACAATATAGTCTTCTGTATCCGAATAATTTGGATTTATTGGAAGATGGCCCTAAAACTATAGGCTTTTCAAATAAAGGCACCGATGGCCCTTGGCTAATCAATATTTCAGCAAATGAAACTGCGGCAAAAGATGTTTACGATTGGCTTAAAAGGCAAAATAAACAAAGAGGAACTTTGCCACCAATGACAATTCTTAAAACGGAAAAACGGGATGGGACGACGCTGCTTTATTTAAAAGACCCGGTAGCTGTTGATGAAAAGGACGGGAAGCCAGTTTATAGCAATACGGAAATGGCAATAATCATGAAAAATCAGGAAATTTTCGAGATCTTAAAAAGAGAGTTGTGGCCTGATCCAAACGCATACTTTCAACAGATCGTAGGAAGTTTTCACTTTCTGTAAGACCCGACTTGCGGCAAAATTCCTTGTTTAATCTTTTTTCTTGCTCCAGCGCCAGATGTGCCATTTTATGCGGATTTTCTTGTGTTCCAATAAAGCCTTCCAATCAATAAAAATAAAAAACAAAAATACGATAGCCGCGAGTAAAATCTTCACTATACTCCCCCAGGTCAACCCGCCGCCATCAGCTGAAGTCATATTACTTGATAAAGCTCTGGCTGATGTAGCTAAAACGGTGTAACTTACAACTCTTCCTAAGAAAAATCCCAATAAAACCATATCCATTCTGATTTTCGCAATTCCTGCAGCCACGAAAAGCGCCGTAGTAGAAAGCGGAGTTAATGAATATAAAAAAGTAAAAAAGAAATTCGCTTTTTTGGTTTTGCCCAGACGTTTGCCAATATAGCCAATGTTTTCAATTTGTTCTTCATTAAAAAGTGAATGGCTGATTATGCCAATATATTTGGACAAAATGAATCGTCCAAGAGTGGCTGCAGCTACGCCGCAAACAACAACCAAGGGCAAATAAAGATTATGTTTAACAATAAAATAAACCAGAATAGTCCAAGTTGGAGGGACAAACGCGGGAGCAATATTGACCAATAAAACCAACCCCAGTAGTTCCAGATAAATCATTTTTTTTGGTTATGTGAGTGATCGAGGCAAAACATTGTTTATTATATACCTATGTTCAATTATATTCATTTTTCAGTTTGGCTTTGGTGAATTTTCCCGTACAATACCCAAGGAATTACGCATCCTCATTAACTAATTTATATGCCCTGGTATTTTAATCCGATCCTGTTTAACATCGGGCCGCTGGCGGTTCATTGGTATGGATTGATGTATTCTCTTGGCTTTTTGATTGGCTATTTTTGGCTGCACAACTCCAAAATCGCTAAAAAAATGAACTTAAGTGAAACGCAAATCGACAACATGTTGATTGTGATAATTTTGGGAGTACTTTTGGGTGGAAGACTTGGCTATATTCTTTTTTATAATTTGCCTTATTATTTCCAAAACCCGCTTAAAATTCTGGCGGTTTGGGAAGGTGGCATGTCTTTTCATGGTGGACTTTTGGGCGTGTGCCTGGGCCTTTGGATTATGAGCAAAAAATATAAAGTGAAACTTTTAGGAATGAGTGACGCGGTGACTGCAATCGCGCCAATTGGGCTTTTACTTGGAAGACTTGGCAATTTTATCAATGGCGAACTTTATGGCAGGATCGCCGGTAGTTCCGCCTTGGCCCAAAAAATTTGTCTGCATTTTCCAAATGATCCGGGAAATTGTCGTTATCCATCTCAACTTTTTGAATCTTTTTTTGAAGGTTTGGTTTTATTTATGATTGTTTATTTTGTTAGCAAAAAGACAAAAAGAACCGGCGTGGTGACCGGAATTTTTCTGATTTTTTATGGAATTTTTCGTTTTGCGATTGAGTTTACGCGTGAGCCGGATGTTCAAATCGGCTATATTTTGAAATATTTTACCGAGGGACAAATTCTGTCTTTAGCCATGGTAGTTGCAGGAGCCCTTTTGCTCTTTATGCTCAAGAAAAAAGGAAATGGTCCGGTTGCGAAAGAGTAATTGACGAACAGCTTTGAGATTGATAAAGTTCTTTTCGCCGTGAACAGATAAAAATCCTTTAACTTTAGGCAAAAATGCCAACTCAATCCACAAAATCCAAGAACAGTAAGCTAGATGTAAAAGGTACGCTTTCAATCAAAGAAAATTTGGCCCAAATGTTGAAAGGTGGGGTCATTATGGACGTAGTTAATGCCGACCAGGCGCGCATTGCCGAAAAAGCGGGTGCCGTTGCTGTGATGGCTTTGGAGCGTGTGCCTGCGGATATTCGAGCACAAGGTGGTGTTGCCCGCATGAGCGATCCAAAACTGATTCGTGAAATCCAGGCGGCCGTTTCTATTCCGGTTATGGCAAAAGTTCGCATTGGTCATTTTGTGGAAGCCCAGATTTTGGAAGCTTTGGAAGTTGATTTTATTGATGAAAGCGAAGTTTTAACTCCTGCAGATAACCGCCATGTTGTAAAATCGGATTTCAAGGTACCGTTTGTTTGTGGAGCTACCAATTTGGGAGAAGCATTGCGTAGAATCGCTGAAGGTGCTGCCATGATTCGCACTAAAGGCGAACCTGGGACCGGTGATGTAATTGAAGCTGTTCGTCATATGCGCCTAATTTTGGGAGAAATTGCCGGTTTGAAAAAAATGTCAGCGGCGGCTCTTGCCAAATATGCACGTGAACAACGTGTTTCAGTGGAACTTGTGAAAAAAGTTCGCGATTTGGGAAAATTGCCGGTGGTGAATTTTGCAGCAGGTGGACTTGCGACTCCGGCCGATGCGGCACTACTCATGCAAATTGGGGCAGAAGGAGTTTTTGTTGGATCAGGAATTTTCAAATCTAAAGATCCGGAAAAAAGGGCAAGAGCAATTGTTTTGGCAACCATGCATTATCAAGATCCGGCCATGTTGGCAAAAGTCAGTGAAGGTCTTGGAGAAGCGATGTTTGGCATTCAGGCAGGGAGTGTGGAAACCAGAATGCAGGACCGTGGAAAAAATTTGTAGCTCGTTTGCGAACGAGTAAGAGTATTTTAAGAATTTTGAGGAATGTTAAATTACAATAAATTAGAGTGCAAGACAAAGCCTCCTTTACAGCAAGCCAAAATTAAGGGCTTCGTCAACGAAGCCGTGAATACGACAGAAAAATCCACAAAAGCAAGCCCACAAATTTCGACCTCTTCGGCATCTTCGCGAGGAAAAAACTTTTCCCGTGTTGGAATTTTGGCTTTTCAAGGCGACGTAATTGAGCATGAACGCATTTTGAAAAAATTGGGATGTGAGGTTTTGGAAGTCCGAACTGTGGCGGATTTGGCGCAGGTGGATGCGTTAATTATTCCCGGAGGTGAAAGCACGGTTATCGGATTTTTTTTGGAGGAAACGGGATTGATGAAGGCAATTAAGGAACGGGTGGCGGGGCAGGGGCGATCTGAAGCTCAAAAGCAGCTCGACGCAGGCAAATCTCGCAAAGATTACAATCGTGATCTACCGATTTGGGGAACCTGTGCCGGTGCAATTGTTTTAGCTAAAAACATTCAGGCAGAAATTGTTCCACCGCATTTGGGTTTGATGGATATGACGGTTCAGCGCAACGCCTATGGCCGCCAAATTGATAGTTTTTATACTGAGCTCGATATCCCAGCTATTGGAATTAATGGCTTAAAAGCCGCCTTTATTCGCGCGCCAATTATTGTGAGTGTACAACCAATTGTCCCCCGGGGGAGAATTTTCAAAATCGCGAAAGATTTAGAAAAAAACTCTAGTGCGCCGCAAATTCTGGCGACTCATGAAAGAAAAATCGTATTGGTGCAACAAGGAAATCTACTCGCTTCAACTTTTCATCCGGAATTAACCGGAGACACGCGCTTGCATGAGTATTTTTTGGGGCTGATCTAAATGGAGCTCGCTTCGCCAGCAGTAGAAATAGGCACTTCGTGCGTGGGGAATCAATTAATTTTAACAGGGTAAAGTGTTTTACGTTTCAGGGGCCGGCTAAACATTAAGTTTTATGGCAATTTTTTTAATAAAATCTTCAATGTCTTTTAGCTTTTCATGAATGATTTCATAGGCGATTTTGTAGTCTATCTTTACATAATCGTGAGCAACTATATTTCTAAAACCGACCATACTGATAAGTTTTTCCCGCAATTTAGGTGTAATAATATTTTCCTCGGACAGAATTTCAAAAGTTTCTTTGTATGTTGTTGGTTTGCGCAGATGCTTGTAAGTAATTACGGCCTCAGCTAAATCGATTGAAGCCTGGCAGAGAAGATAGAGGTAACGTTCTACGGCTCCTTTTACCAATAAATCCTCTTCAATTATTGTCAGGGAATATTTTTTAAATCCCTTAATTATTTTAAGGATTTTCTTCAAGTAACTGATTTTATTTTGAATTGTTGTCGCTGCGGTCATGCGATTTTAATTATTTTATTTCTTAAAAGGCCTTCCCTGAAGTCAAAATATTCGTTAAGAATTCGTGGTTCAACCATAATATTGTAAGGTTCTTTGCTATAAATAAGTTTACCTTCTGTAATAATTGCATATTTAAGTTCGGGTCCATCGGTATCGTTAAGAATCACAACATCAATATTGTCTGTTTTAAGATGGGAACTTAAAATCCCATAAAGTTTTAGTCTTAGCTCAAATCTTTTCTTGGGATTTTTTTCTTCAAGATAAAAAGCAAAATCATGGTCGCTTAATGGTCCTGCTTTGCCTGTAGCTTGCGAACCAAAAAGATATACCAGCTTGATGGCCGGGATTTTCAAGAAGGCTTTTTTTAGGTCTGCAATATTCATGGCTTAAATATATATGCAAATGCCGGTTTTGGCAAAAAATGCAATTACCACATCACCACCAGCCCAATTAAAAACGAACAGGCGTTTAAGATGAAAGAAAATGTCAGGGCTTTTTTCCAATTCATGTCAAAGTAAAATCGGTAAAATATGGCTTCCATTAGCCATGCCCACAGTTCGCTGATAATAATGTAGGTGATCCGTTCTTGAAAGAAAAATGGCCACAAAAACCAGACGTAGGGCAACGTTAATGTTGAAGCCAAAATGATGCCAAAAATTATTTTGAGCCAACGCGCCTTTGCCGCCTGTGAGCCATGTGTTCCCTCTTGCGCCTTATTTGCGCCCTTAGCGCCTTTTGCGGAAGGCACCAGTTCGCCCATCCCGAACAGGGTCGGCACCATCTTGATTAGGATGATGCCGGCAGCAAGTTCAAGGGAAACGGTTAGAGCCAGTGCGCTAAAAAATTGTTGTTCGTATGGCATTGTTATGATCAAACAGATCCGGTTCGACTAGTTCATTTGTGAATAAGACATTGATGCCTTAGTTTTATTTCCGGTTTTTAGGCGATAGACCATTTCAGCCATTTCGCCACGAGTAATTTGTTGAGCAAACTTTAAAATAGTTGTAGGAATAGCCTTTTGATAAGCCAAAACATCGACATAAACTTTATACCAAGGGTCATTTGGCTGCGCATCGGATCCAAGCTGGAAAACATTTGCTAAAATTTTTGCCGCTTCCACAAAATTGATAAAATTATCCGGTTTAAAAGTTCCATCCGGATAGCCGTTAATGAAACCTTTGTTTTTGGCATAGCAAACATATTTTAAATACCATGCCGGTGTTGAATTCTGAAGAGTAGTTCTTGCGTCGCTAAATACAACCAATCCCCCATTTGTTTGATAATTGCTTAAACAAGCCTCAATTCCAGCTGCATCGTTTAATGATCCCATGATGATTTTTGTGAATTCGGCGCGGTTGATTGGGTTGTTTGGCTTAAAAGTGCCGTCTGCGTAACCGGAGATAACGCCTTGAGCTTTAAGGTAAGAAACTGCATCAAAATATATAGAGGTAACAGGCACATCAAGAAATGGAACTGAAGGTAAATTAATATGATCATCCAGGCCTGCAACCGGAGCTACAATATAATCAGTCGCCAATACATTGGTTTCCTTTGCTCCCAAGCCGATTTTGAGTTTTTTGTTTGAGTTATCCACACCTAAAATTTTGTATTCATAACGAATATAAGTTGTTGAGTCAGCAACTGGCAAATATACGGGACTTGTAACAACAGCTATATCTGTTGGATATGCATAAGCATCACCGGATGGATTGTAGTTGGCAGAAACTGTAGTGGAGGCATCAACGGCATAAACTTTTACCGGATCAAATTTATAGCCTTTAACAGCTGCACAATCGCCGTTTTTAACTTCATAAACATAAGTACTAACGCCTTGCATGTTTTTTTCTTGAGCAACCAATTTTAGTTTAGGAAAACTGGCAATATCAAAATTAGAGCAGGCAGGCACAGCTTTTTGTCCTGCAGGAATTATGTCCGCAAAGGCTGTAGAAACACCGAAAAGCATGAAAGCTATCGGCACCAGTAGAAACTTCTTCATGTGGAAGAAAATTAAAGAATACAACGATTGATATAATACAACTTTAACGCGCGCATTACAAAAATGCCCAACCGGAAAATTTCGATTGAGCATTTTTGATTATTTTTTTGTGACACACCGACATCCGGTGTTGCTATTATCTGCGGATGAACGGTTTTCGCGCTGGAGCGCTACCATCTGCCCCATTGCCACCACCATTTTCCTGTTCTCCCAATTTGAATTCATGTGGAAGAGTAAGTTTGTGTGAAAGATTGAATCTTCCCTGATCATCAACTTCCATAAGTTTCACTTTAAGTATATCTCCCACTCCAACTACATCTTCAACTTTATTTACGCGTGTCCAGGCCAATTGAGAAATGTGAACCAAACCTTCTTTCCCGGGCAAGAACTCAACAAAAGCACCAAAATCCATAATCTTGACAACCTTTGCTTCAAATTCATCACCGGCTTTTGGCATGTAAGTTAAGCGATTAATCCAATCAACGGCTTTCTGGCCACTTTCCTGATCTTTGGCCGTAATCACAACCAAACCGTCCTGTTCAATGTCGATTTCAACGTCACATTCAGCGGTAATTTTTTGAATTGTTTCGCCACCCTTACCAATAACAACCTTAATAAGTTCCGGCTTAATCTTAAGATGCATGATCATTGGAGCATATTTGGAAAGCTCTTTATTTGGAGCAGGCATAACTTCGAACATTTTTTGCAAAATTTCCAGACGGGCTTTTTTGGCTCTCTCCAAAGCTTCACGCATTACTTCAACGGAAAGTCCTTTAACTTTAATATCCATTTGAAGCGCGTTGATACCATCTTTTGTACCGGTTACTTTAAAGTCCATATCACCGGCAAAATCTTCCATTCCCTGGATGTCTGTAAGGATTTTGTATCCTTTAGAAATGTCTTTATTACGGGAAATAAGTCCCATTGCAATTCCGGCAACCGGTTTTTTGATTGGAACACCGGCGTGCATCAATGAAAGTGAAGATCCGCAGACAGAAGCCATAGAACTTGAACCATTACAGCTCATAATTTCGGAAACCACCCAGATTGTATAAGGAAATTCTTCTTTGGTTGGAAGAACCGGAATAAGTGATCTTTCAGCCAAATCGCCATGTCCAATATCGCGACGGGAAGGTCCACGTAAAGGCTTAACTTCGCCAACGGAATAAGGTGGGAAATTATAGTGATGCATGTAACGCTTGGTTACATCTTCATCCATTGTATCCACAATTTGCGCGGATCCAGGTGAACCGAGTGTTGTAATTGAAAGAGCCTGAGTTTCACCACGTTGGAAAAGCGCTGAACCGTGAGGTCTTGGAAGCACGCCAACGCTACAGCTGATTGGACGAATTTCGTCAATCTTACGGCCATCCAAACGAATTTCTTTGCTCAAAATATTTTCACGCATGTTGCTTTCCATCATGGCATTAAGCGTGAACATAAGGTCTTTTTCCTTGAATGTTCCGGCCTTTATTTGCTCATTATATTTTTCTTTGAGCATGTCTTCAAACACGTGAATTTTTTCTTTAACTTCACCTTTGGTTTTGCCGGAAATCGTATCCAGCATTTCTTTGGTAATAACGCTTGCAACAGCATTTTTTACTTCGTCGGGCATTACCACAATACTTGGTTCGCGAGCCGGCTTTTTGTAAAATTCCTTAAAGGCATTCTGCAATTCACAGATTTTTTTGATTTCGATATGAGCCATTTCAAGAGCCTTGAGCATGATGTCTTCGGAAACTTCACTTGAAGCTGCTTCCACCATGGTAATAGCTTCCAATGTACCTGCAACCACCAAATCCAGTCTTCCCTCTTCAATTTGTTTATAAGTTGGATTGATAATCAGTTCTTCTTTTCCATCTTTAACAATCAATCCCATGCGAACAGCAGCAACCGGACCACTAAAAGGCATTCCGGAAATACTTAAAGCGGCAGAAGCGGCAATTAAAGCCGTTGTAGCCGGTTCAACTTCCAAATCAGCGGAAAGAACAGTACAAATAAGCTGTACGTCGTTAGTCATGCCCTTTGGAAAGAGCGGACGGATCGGACGATCAATTAAACGTGAATTTAAAACTGCACGTTCGGAAGGTCTGCCTTCACGCTTTACAAAGCGGCTTCCTTTGATTTTGCCGGCAGCGTAATATTTTTCTTCGTAATCAACCATCATTGGGAAGAAATCGGTGCCTTCACGTGTTCCGCCCATTTGAGCGCTGGCAAAAACGACTGTGTCACCCAAAGAAACTGTAACCGCACCATGCGATTGGTTAGCCAAAAAACCGGTCTCGATCGTTAGAGTTCGTCCGGCAATGTTTACTGAGAATTTGTTGTTTTCCATCTTGTTAAAGAGGGTTAAAAAATATCTCCCCTCTAGAGCATTTGTCCAAGTAACAAGTTTTAAAAGATTGCCTTTTGCAATCCGCTAGAACCTGTAACTTGTGACTATTTTGCTTTTCGAGGAGCGTGGATAAAGAGCGGCAAGACGCGTTGAAAGCGTTTTGCGCTGATTTATTTGCGAAGTGAAAGTTTTCCTACCAATTCTTCATACTTGTCCTTTTCGTTCAAGCGCAAGTGATTCAAAAGCTTTCTTCTTTTACCTACCATCATCAAAAGTCCACGACGGGAGTGATTGTCTTTTGAATGCTCTTCCAGATGTTTTGAAAGCTGATTGATTCTTTCCGTTAAAACTGCAACCTGAACCTGTGGGGATCCTGTATCTTTTGGGTGGATTGCGTAAGATTTGATGATAGTTTTTTTCTGTGCTCTTTTCATTGGGCTTAGGTTATGCTTAAAGTATAAAAATTGTCCTTTGAGGAAGTTTTGAGGAGTAAAGTCCGACATCTAAATTATCAAATATTTTCATGCTTGGCAAGAGTATCTCGTTTTGATACTATAACTTCCGTGCTTTAGCTCTCAATTATTGTATGAATTATCGACAGATCATCGGCGAAGCTTGGCTTTTTACACAGGAAAACAAAAAAATGATCGTTTGGTATGCCTTTATCCCTTCATTTTTGGGCACAATCTTTGGAGTTGGCTATATCCTCTACCAATTTCTCTCATTTAAGTCGTTTTTTGAGGATTCCAGTTCCAACTTTTTAACAACCGTTCTTCGAGAAGCTTTTAGTATTGCGGAAGCGCATAAAGACCTAATTATCCCTTTGTTAATAGTGCTGATTATATATGGGCTGTTGTATTTTTTGTTGCCACCATTCATTGAAGGCGCCACTATCCAGCTTATTGCCAGAAAAAAGAATCAACAGGATGTCAGAATGAAAGATGGAATTCGTCATGGCCTGATGAATTTTTTGCCTCTTTTTAATTACTCATTGATCGTCCGTTCTTTTAGTTTATTTTCGATTTTGGGGGAAGCGGGCATTGCGTTAAGGCTGCTTGGCTGGCCGGCCTTTGAAACTTTGCTCCCAATTATCCTGATTATTTTGGTTGTAAGCCTTGTTTTGACTTTTTTCTTCAGCTTTACCAACTATTTCCTGGTTATCGATGACTGCAAAATCACTGAAGCTATGGCCAAAAGCGCCTCTTTGGTTGCCAAGCACTGGGATACTTCGATCATGATTACTTTTTTGATGATGGTGATTGCCGTGCGCATTGTACTGCAGATTATCTTTGTACTGCTGGTTCCAATGGCTATTTTGGTCGTTATTTATTTTATCGCAGCTTCAAGTTTGCCTTTCTTTGGCTTTGTGATTGGAGGCGTGGTTGGATTTATTGCTTTGATTTTTGCTTCATATCTTGGCGCAGTTGTCTCGGTTTTTTCTTCCTCGGTCTGGATTTTTACATTTCTAAAATTGACCAACGCACCGGAAATCAGCGCGCGTGAGAAACAGGAATAAGCAAATTAGCGCGCGAATTTATGAATCGCCGGTTAATTTGTATTACTAGAGGCTATCCGCAGGTTTTTCCGCCATCAGCCTGGTTACGGCTTTATTTGGAGCGTTCTTGATTTGCTTGTTGCTTGGCTCCGCCTTTACAGCCGGAGTAGCTTTTTCTTGCGTCTTTGGCTCATGAGTTTGAGTATTTGTTGTTTCAACATTAATTACATCAGTCTTGTATTCACTCTGATGTAAGTCATTATTTGCTCCAAGAAAAAACATTAAAGTCGACATGGAAATCATAAACAGAGCGACTGCCACTACGATAATATTCTTGTTTTGTTTGATGTACTTGAGCATTGGTATTGGTTTTTGTTATTTAATTTCAATGTATTCGAATCATTCTAAAACATTCTATTGGAAATGTCAATACCTTTATTCCAAGACCAATACTGTCTAAATACTTGCATTTATTTGGGATTGTGTTATAATTTGAAGATTTACTATTTAATCACTTCAAAAATGACAGAAGAATCAACAATCTCAATTTTACCAATATTAAAGAAGTTTCCTTTACTGGAAGAACTTAACGAAGAAGATCATCGCGAGATCATCAAACAAATCACGCTTCAATATTTTCCAGCCAAGCAGGTTATCTTCCGTGAAAATGATCCCGGAGATTCCGTGTTTATTATTAAAAGAGGCGTAGTGCGCATTTTCCATGAAGCTCCAACCCCGGATGAAGAGGTTGACGTTGCAACTTTAAGTAATAATGATTTTTTTGGAGAAATGGCCATTATTTCCGAGAAACCCCGCAATGCTACGGCGCAGGCCATGGAAGAAAGCGAAGTTTTCGTTTTACGAAAAGACGACTTTATTAAGCTGGTGGCTTCCAACCCTAATATGGCCAGCCGCATCAGCAGTGAATTTCTGAAACGACTCAAAATTAACCTTAAATCCGATTAATTCCGTTTTTCCTATTTTCTGTTTTGCTGATTATGATTCTACTTTATTTACTTCTGGCCCATCTGCTTGCGGATTTTGTCTTCCAACCAAACAAACTGGTTACCTGGAAGAAAAAGCACTGGCAAGGTGTCTTCATGCACGTTTTTATTCATTGGGTGACAAGTTTATTACTGCTTTTTCCGTTTTTATCCAAACCCCAATTTCCAATTGTAGTAACGGTTATTGCAATTTCTCATTTCTTAATCGATTCACTAAAAATTCGTTTTGAAAAAGGAGATAAAAGATATGTGAAGATTTTTTTGGCGGATCAGGAATTGCATTTGATTGTGATATTACTGGGCGCGTTTGTTCTGGAAGAGTTTGGCGGAGCGGAAACTGCGAAAAGCCAAATCCCGGTTTATGCCAATGTAGGTATGATGATTTACTGGATTTTTAGTGTTGTTGTGACTTTTTTCTATTCAATTTTGAAATTTCAATTTCATCGCCAAAAAGAACAGGATACCAATATGGAATTTGATTATGTAGCGATGTTGATACGTTTTATAGCCTTTTCAATTTTCTATTTTTTCCTTTTAAGCCGCGTTTAACCTTTGAGGTTGTAGGGAACCTCAAAGGTTGGGTGGCAGCTTGTTTTTTGTTGGAGCTATCGATAGAATATTGAGCGGCTCTTCTTTAAATTTATTCGTATGCCTATTTATCAACCCCGCGAGACTGAAGAAAAGTGGCAAAAATATTGGGCAAAAGCCAAATTTAATCATACAGATCTTAAAGATTCATCCAAACCAAAATATTATAATTTGGTGATGTTTCCTTATCCTTCCGGCGATAAATTGCATATTGGGCACTGGTACAATTATGCTCCGGCCGATTCCTGGGGCCGCTACATGCGCATGAAGGGGTTTAATGTGTTTGAACCGATTGGTTTTGATAGTTTTGGATTACCTGCGGAAAACTATGCCATTAAAACGGGGGCTCCTCCACGAGAAACAACCGAAAAAAATGTGGAATATATGCGAATGCAGCTTAGGGCCATGGGAACAATGTTTGACTGGGAAAAAGAGGTTGTAACAAGCCATCCTGAATATTACAAATGGACTCAATGGGTGTTTTTGGAAATGTATAAAATGGGGCTGGCCTATCGCAAAAAGGCGCCGGTAAACTGGTGTCCTTCCTGCAAAACGGTTTTGGCCAATGAACAGGTTGAAGATGGCCATTGTGAGCGCTGCAAGACCGAAGTTACTAAAAAAGATCTGACACAGTGGTTCTTTAATATTCGTGATTATGCCGAAGATTTATTGAAGTTTGATTCCCTGGACTGGCCCGGAAAGACCAAGCTGATGCAGCAAAATTGGATCGGCCGCAGTGAAGGAACCGAAGTAACTTTTGAATTGGCTGATGAGAAAGGCCAGAAACTGGATAAACAGGTTTCGATTTTTACGACACGTGTAGACACTTTGTTTAGCGCGGCATTTTTGGTTTTAGCGCCGGAACATCCGCTTGTTTTGGAAATTACCACAGCGAAAAATCTGAAAAAGGCCAAGGAATACATGGACAAAGCCCGTAAAGAAACGGATATTGAACGTACCGCGGAGGATCGCGAAAAAACGGGTGTTCCAACCGGAACTTATGTTATCAATCCGATCAATGGCGATTTAATTCCGGTTTGGCTGGGTGATTTTGTGTTGATGCATTATGGAACCGGTGCGGTTTTTGGTGATGCGCACGATGTCCGTGATTTCAAATTTGCCAAGAAATATAAAATTGCTTTAAAAACGACAATCAAGCCCGCGGATGGCAGTGATGACAGTAAAATTCGTGATCTGGAAGAATGTTTTACGGGTGATGGAATTCTTTATAATTCCGCGGAGTTTGATGGCTTAACTTCGGTTCAGGCTCGCCAAAAAATCACCGAAAAATTGGTTAAATTAAATGCCGGTAAGTTTGTGATCAATTATAAATTACGTAACTGGCTGATTAGTCGTCAGCGTTATTGGGGCGCGCCGATTCCAATGATTATTTGTGAAAAATGTGGAGATGTTCCGGTTCCGGAAAAAGATTTGCCGGTCTTGCTTCCCGAAAAAATCGCTGATTATAAGCCAAAAGGCAAATCCCCTTTGGCAAGTCTGCCGAGTTTTTTAAAAACGAAATGTCCAAAATGTGGAGGAAAAGCCGAGCGTGAAGTGGATACAATGGACACTTTTGTGGATAGCAGCTGGTATTTTTTAAGGTACCCTTCCGAAAATAGAGAGAAAAAAGCTTTTGATCCAAAAATGGTTGAAAAATGGCTTCCTGTGGACATGTACATCGGTGGCCCGGAACATGCCTGCATGCATTTATTGTATGCCCGTTTTGCACATAAAGTTTTGGTTGGTGATCGTAAAAGCGAGCCTTTTAAGAGACTTGTGCATCAGGGACTTATCACCAAAGATGGCGCCAAAATGAGTAAATCTAAGGGCAACGTGGTCAGCCCGGACCAGTTTGTGGAAAAATATGGAAGTGATGTTTTTCGCATGTATCTGATGTTTATGGGACCTTTTGTAGATGGCGGCGACTGGAATGATAAAGGCATTACCGGTATTGCCCGTTTTGTGGAGAAATTTTATTTGATGATGACGGGCGAGGGCGGACAAGCGAACGGACAGCAGGACGCGGCGAAATCCTCGCAGCCGGTCAGCAGCGCGGACAAAGAAACTTTGGCGCGAAATGTTCATCGCACAATCAAAAAAGTTACTGAAGATATTGAAAAATTCCACTTTAACACGGCGATTTCCGCGTTGATGCAATTTGTAAATAATGTTGGCAAAATGAGTCTTGATCCGGAAAGTAAAAAGGCGATTACGGCCTTGATTGCGCCACTTGCGCCTCATCTGGCCGAAGAAATTTGGGAGCAGATTGGAAGTGCGGGGGCGGGCAAAACGGGTCACGACGGGGCGGGTAAATCAGGTAAGGACAAATCGGCAAAAACGGACGGCCAAAAATCCAGCATTTTTGACCAAAGCTGGCCAAAATATAATCCTGGAATGATTGCCGAAAATATGCTCACTCTGCCAATTCAAGTAAATGGAAAATTGCGCGGACAGATCCAACTTGCCGCCACAGAAAGCAAAGA
The DNA here is from genome assembly GCA_041659405.1 of Candidatus Altimarinota bacterium. GTDB lineage: Bacteria > Patescibacteriota > Gracilibacteria > UBA1369 > UBA1369 > JBAZYK01. The sequence continues at coordinate 7,863 of JBAZYK010000012.1, read as the reverse complement.
AAATATTCTGGAAGCCGCCCGCAAAGCCGAAAACGTTGGCAAATATCTGGAAGGCCAAAAAGTGCTGAAAGAAATTTACGTCCCCGGCAGACTGGTGAACTTTGTGGTGCAGGGGTAGAAAGTTTTCTAAGCTTGTTTTTGTCCTTTTCCGGAAAAATGATTCACAGGTAATTTTGGAGATTTTACTTTTGCCTTTGATTCTTTTTCCTTTGCTTTTTGCCCTTGGCGACGAGCTAGAGCGCCTATCCCCACGGTGCAGGCAAAAATTAAAACCGTTGTGTCGCTTGAATCACCGGATTGCCCATGTGAGTCTGGAACTCCCGGACCTTGGCTTATAATAGCGCAATTGCCTCCTAAAATCGCATCATTTAATCTTTCAATATCAAGTGAAATCTCGGCTTCCTGACCTGCTATTTTTCCTTCTGTATCGCCTGCCCGTAATGAAATTAGCTCGTCTCTTCCTTCCTGCTCAATAATGGTTTCGCCTTCCAATGCTCTAATTTTAATGCTCTCTATTTGAGGTTGTTCCCCTGGATTTTGAGGAGCTTTGTGGCTAATACTTACGGAATATTTACCAGTGGTTCTAATGGAAACAGAAGCTTCACCTTTCACCTCAACTGTTGAATTTTCTTTGGAATTTTTGCCAGTTTCAAGAATGCAGATTTTTCCGCCATCAATGAGTCTTAATTGGCCTTTTGCTGCGGCATTCGCGCCAAGAGTGGCATTATATGTAAAGATAATAGTATCTGGAGCTATAGGAAGGGAAAATAACGCTCCGTATCCACCTTCCACTGTTGTTTCTTTTCCTTTTTGAACGAATTTTGGAGGTGTTGCGTTAACGGGGGTTGGGCATTCTTCTTCGGGGGGAACGCTATTATCAGCGCCACCTTGGCCGTTGCTTCCACCTTGTCCTGAAGCTCCATGGCGGATAGAAACGCGTGATGGGCCCGGAGTGAACTTTCTTCTTTCATCCGTCCCACTTCCGCCACCAGCAAGGGCAGTGCTTGTAGCAATGGCGATTATTGCCAGTGCTGTTCTTGCGCCTGAAGGCCCTTTACGTAAATTCTCGACAGGGTTTGCTACTGCTTCAACCGGTGCAGGTGTGGCATCCGAAGATCCCGCATCAACAAAAGTTGGGATTGGGGTTTCATCCGGAGTTACCTTTACTACTGTCCCCGGGGCAGTGGTTTCGTCCATAGTGTGATCGTTTCCATCTGGTCCTTGAATGCTCATAAATATCTTATAAATAACGGCTTGTAATTATAGCTGTTTTGGCTTGAAAATCAACCCTTTTCGTGTTATTTTTGGGTTAGAGGATTTTAAATATTTTATGAGAAATTCACCTTTATCATCTGCGGATTCGGGTAGAACAGTAGATTCAGGTCTAACTGTTCCTGTTGGAACTAGAGTTGAAAGTGGTTCCACAAGAACTTCTGAAGTGCGCTCACTTATGGGCAGATTTAGGCAGGCTTTAGCTCCGCTTTTGGTGATTGTTGCTGCCGCTTGCGGTGGCCAGGTGGATCATGATTCCGGTGCTCATAAAGATGCTGTTGCTCAAACTGCAACTGACTCTTCTGGTTCAACAAATTCCAATGAAGGCGTTGCTGACGCCATGGAAGCTATGCAGGATCGTCATTTTCATACAGCTTTTGCGGGAAATAAAGCTTCTATTCAGGCCTCGAATCCTGAAGCATTTGTACTTAAGGCTTTTGCAACAGATTCAATCAACGAAGAGAGTGAGTCACTGTTTGAAGTTGATTTACAGGCAGGAAAGTTCAGTGTCGAAAAAGATTTTACTCCTGAAGAGCTTGAAGCTCTTCCGCCAAGAATTTATTGGAAAGCAGAAAAAGCTGATGGAGAACAGATAAAAATTGTTAACGATCCAAATGAGGTTGGCCCTGGAAGTATTTATGGAAACGTGAGTTCTCCTACCCTAAATATTGAAAAATAATTGGTGTAAAAACGGGGTTGGCAATTTTGCAGTGAAATGAATTTATGCTTCAGGCTGTTTTTATTTAGTCCCCATTTCAAATACTCCATCCCAATCGGGTTTTGGAGGGAAATCTTTTAGTACCTCACAACGCTGGCGGTATAATTTTGATGGGCCGTCGGTTGGGTATGTTTCCAGGATTTTTTTAAATTGTTCCAAAGCTTCGGCGAATTTGCGTTCGTGATAAAGCTGGATTCCCTGGCCATAAAGTGCAAGCAATGTTTGCGCCTGTGGCACAAGTTGGCCTTTATAATTCAGAAGTTCATAGACCTTCATTGGCTTGTTCTTGCCCATAACTTTGATTGTGTCCAACTCGCGCATTTCAAAATAATTTTGAACCAGAAGCATAACCGGCTCGCTGATCATGATGCTGGTTGAATACTTTTTATTGGCTCCTTCAAGCCTTGAACCCAAGTTCACGGTATCGCCGATAATGGTGTAATCAAAGCGCTCGGAAAATCCAATATTTCCTACAATTGCCTCGCCGGAGCTGATTCCACAGCGGAAATCAAGCATTGGCTTCTTTTCACCACCCGGAAGTGGGCCGTCTGTTTGCCATTTTTGCAGTAATTGACCAAGTTTTTGGCGCATTTTCAGTGCTACCGTGCAGGCTTTAAGCGCATGATTCGGCTGTTCAAGCGGAGCTCCAAAAAAGGCCATAATGGCGTCTCCTTCAAATTTATCAAGAGTTCCACCTTCTGCCAGAATAACCCCGGACATGGCCTCAAAATACTCGTTTAAAAGAGCCACAAGGCTCTCCGGTTTAAGGTTTTCGGACAAAGTGGTGAAATGTACTATGTCGGTAAAAATAACGGTTATAGCGCGTTTTTCACCGCCCAGTTTAAGTTTTTCCGGATGAGCCATAATCTGATTAACCACTTCCGGATTCACATATTTGCCAAAAGCGCTTTTTAAAGCCAATTTTTCCTTAAATTCAGTGACATAACGATACATGTAGACAGCCACAAAAACCGTTACAGGCGTGAGATACGGATGAATTAAATCAAGAATAAGGCCGTGCTGAAAGGCAAAAGGAGCCGCGAGTGTGTAAACGGTTGGTGTTGCAACAAGAGCCAAAAGCGACCAGCGAATTTTGGTAAACATAAAAAGAAAAGCTCCACCAAAAGCCAAAAACATGATGATTATCGCTTTTTCGGTGAGGCTTTCATTGCGAAGAAATTTCTGTTCCAAAATGGTTTGAAGCGCATTGGCATGCACTTCCACGCCATCCATTAAATATTTTTTATTCATTGGAGTCGGGACCTGATCTTTAAAATAAAGTGCAGTTGGACCAATCAAAACAATTTTATTTTCAAAAAGTTTTTGCGGATCCCCGTTGCCAAAATTTTCTCTGAAAACATCAACAAAAGAGACGTTTGAATAGCCGGTCTTTTCGGGATTGGAAGCGTAATTAATCAGCATCTGGCCATCTTCCAGAGGGATGTTTATTTTACTGCCGTCAGCTTTATTTATTGAATATTGATCAGGCGTAAAATCCGGAGCTTGCGGCATTGAAGCGTCACCAAAAACGCGGCGAGCGATGGCAAGCGAAAGATTTTCGTTGTAGGTGTTTGAGGCTTCATTGAAAATGAATGGAGGAATGCGGCGGGCGACGGCGTCGGGGTCTGCAATAAAATTAGTGATCGCAGTAATTATGTTTTTAATTTCGGAAAACAATTTTATGGGCTTTGCAGTTTTTCTTTCTTTTCCCTCTACCGAATATCCATTAACAGTCTTACTGAGCTGAGCATAAAAAATAATTATTGGCTTAAGAGTGCCTTCCAGCGACTTCTTAAAAACCTGATCATTTTCTTCATCCTTTGCATCTTTAAAGCGGAAATCGAAAGCTACAACGCTTGGATTATATTTATTGATTGTATTTAATACTTTTGCAAAGTACGAACGATTCCAATTTTCAAAATTGCCTAATCCATCACTTGTACTTAAGGATTTATCATCAACCTTTACGATTATAATATCTGCAGTTTTACGCTCTGAATAAAGGTAATCGGCGAATCTTAGCTGCAAGGGGTTAAAAGCTTGAGTAGCCGCTAATAAAGCAAAAATAATGGCCGAAACAAGACCAAAAAGTACTGCTGCATAAGTTTTATTTTTCCAAAATGGTTTGGCGGTTTGCTTAAGTGGCATTAAAAAAATGCTATAAATCCCTTTATTATAGCATTTTTTGGAGTTTTAGGCTATCAAAACCAAGCTTTTTAGGCTTAACTTACTAGGCGGTTGCCCTATTTTTTCTGCGAGCTGCAAGTCCAAGAATTGTCAGTGCGGCCAATGCTGCATAGGTTGAATCTTGGCCATGGTCTACGGAATTGAATGCGCCTGGGCCAACTTCGCAGGCCCCACAACTTCCGGGTTGTTCAGGTTCACCATTTTTTACCGGATCAACTTTAACGGTTGTAAAACCATCCGGGTTGTCACTGGCGCCTGTAACTTTGCCGCCCTGAACTTTTAAATATAAATTTGTATCATCCGGAACGTTTGTACAGTTTTGATTGGAGTCACTTCCGGGATAACAAAATTTTGAGCTACCATCATATTGATGAATGGCTACGAATTTGGCTGAGGTATCAGCGTTTAGGGTCTTGAGTGCTGTGTCTAATGATTCAGCTTCTTTAGCAGTCATTTTGTTTAATTTAACTGCGCTATCAAAAGTGGATTTCTCGGAGGCAATTACCCATCCTGTTCCATCTGCACCTAAATATCCACCTAAAAACTTCGCATTCCAGTCTGTGCCATCATCATGTTCTTCCTGAAGAAAGCCGGCATTCACAATACCTGCGCCCGGGATGAATCCGTTTGGATAAGTGAATTTAATAGTGTTATTTTGACCTTTTGTAATTCCAAAAATTTTAATTTCTTTTCCGTCTTTTGTTGTGATTGTGACCGGGCCAAGGACTTCCGCTTCAAAAGAACCGTCCGGTTGGCATGAAGAAAGTTTTAAATTTGCGGCGTTGTCTACAATTGTACCGTTTTCAAGTTTTGTACAAGTTGGAGTTTCGGCGTCTGAACCGGCGTCTTTTGTGCCTGAATCCGGGGTTGAACCACCAGCGCCACCGTCTTCTGCGGGGCCGCCCGCGCTGCCGCCTTGGCCTTGGCCTCCAGCTGGAGAACCGCCTTGGCCGGCATGACCGCCGGTGTTGAGGCCGCCGCCGATACCACCAGCTCCACCTTGGCCTTTTCCACCTGCGCCAGCCGCACCACCGTCCGGGGATTGGCCACCTTGGCCTGCGTCCGGAGCTGCGCCACCTGCACCACCTGCGCCACCAACACCGGCATCTTGGCTACCACCGTCGACACCGCCGTCTTGGGCCCCGGCATCACTGCCTGCATCTGCGCCGGAATCGGGGGCACCGGAATCTGCGCCTGCGTCTACACCTGCGTCTGAAATACCACCATCCGGTGCACCACCGTCCGGTTTAGGGGAAGTGATTGTGGCGATTTTGATTTGGGGTTTGAAATTTGGCGTGTTGGAATCATTTAAAACTACAAGATTTGTTCCGGTAATGTGAGAGGCATTTGCTTGTGTGGCCGGGTTTCCACTCATGGAAGGGACCTTCTGGCAATTTTGAACAGCAATATTGACCTCATCAAATTCACATTCACTGATTTCTCCTTGATTGATTCCGGTAGGTGCTGTGGTTAATAAAACTGTACCATCCCCGTTAAATGAGATGTGCGTTTCATCTAGGTTGGGATCGCTGGCTCCTTTGATTAATTCCGGTTTAGGATTGTTTAACATTTCCGCAACTTTGAAGCGGGCAATGTTGTAGTCCACGTTTGGATCCCAACCACCGTAAATGTAGCCGTTATGAATGGCCGAGGGCCTAAAGAACGTCCCAAGAGTATTAATGTTATTTCCCAAAACCACTTCAGTATTTGCAGGTGCGCTATCGGGATTTACGCCATCTCCTTCAATAAAATCACGAACTCTTGATTTTGTAGGGCCACCAGTGTTTGAATTGAATAAAATTTTTGGTGTGGGGCAACCATCTATAGGTACACATATCAATGGGCTTTGTTCATTGATAACCGGATCATTTAATCCAAGAACTGCTTGTGGCGTGGAGTAGCTCACTCCATCAAATTTTGTTGATAATATATCAACTTTTTTTGGAGCGGAGAAACGATCTGAAACGAATAAAATTTTATGATCATATTTTCCACTTTTTGGCAAAAAACTCGGCTCACCTTCAATAGCATTTGGATTAGCAAAAGGCGCACTTTGAAGCTGTCCGTAACTATTAATCAATGCCTGTGTTTGCTCACCAATATGTTCAATTTCCGCACTATGCCCCCTGGTGTTTTCACCAATACAACCATTTCCAGCTAAGCTCATACTTAGAGCTAAAGCGGCAGCATCTAATTTACGCATAAGGTGATTAGGTTAAAAGAGTTGTAATTATAACCATAATTTTGAAATTTGTAAAGGCGAAGTTTGATACAAATTTATTATTGTTGAATCACATATTGTATCTGATTTCCCTGTTGGGCGGTTTTTGACTCCAGTACCTGCTTAAAGCCACCTGAAAAAGCTTCGGCCGTTACGGTTTGCGAGCTGTCTGCGGGACTGATTTTTGTGGTGTTTATTAAAATTTGATATTCAAGGTTTGGGATCGAACCTCCACCATTATTTAAGTCAACTAATTTGTTTATAACTGTGAGTTTTAAAACCGGCTTATTGATGGCATCTGTTGGAGCTGTTCTGATAATGCCACCATCAAGATTCCATGGGGTTAGATTAGTCAAAAAATTGTAAATTGATCCTTTTTGTTTGCCACCCGGAGAAATGTCCATTCCAACACCGCTATTTTGATTGATTTCTAATTGATTACTTGGGTAACTATTGATTCGGCTTTCATAAATTTCTGAATCTGAAGAGTCATATGCCGTTATATCATTATACTTATAATACGGCACCATCACATAACTTTTGCCTCCACCTTTATCTGAAGCCTGAATCTGCCAGTCTAAAACTGCATCATCGTACCCAACTTTTAGATCGCCCTGGTTTTGGTCATTCAAGTCATATCTATGGCCTTGAATGCACATTTCCTCGCCTTTTTCACATGGCGTCCTGACTCTAATAATCAAAGAAGTCAGCCCCAAATCTTTGGGGTTGCAAATGTATGAATCCTTTTTGGGGTTGGAAGGATCCAGGTCGCAGGTTAAATTGTTGGCCTCCATATATTGCTGATCCACAGTTACATAAAGCGGGATCGAAACACTTTCACCATATTTAATTTTGTTCCAGTTGCAGGGATTTTCTTCAGGAGGATCAACCAGAATGTACTTATTGTCGAGATCTAGTGATGGATAATATTTGCCATCTATTGCATTAAAATAAAGTGGATCTTTAATTTGGGCTTTCAACGGATTGCAGTTTTTGCCTACCGTTCCTGTTCCGGGTGTAGGGATGCCGTAATCACCTGAGAAATATTTTTTTTGCACCTGTCCCTTGATTTCATATTTTGGGGCTTTCGCTAAACAGTCCAGATCGTTTGATTCACATGTTTTAAAATTCCCGAAATAGACCGGAACTTGGCCATTAGTACTGTATCCTGGACCTTTTTCGGAGTTGGCCATTAGACCTGCTTCCAAAGCACCTTCTGCGCCGTAATAGGCTTCCCGCGAGCGATTTAAATTGGCCGAATCGCGAATAGAAGATGTGACGGTGGTGGCAATACCGACAGCCATAAGCATGAGGATGGTGGTAATCCCGAGCGAAATCAAAAGCGATGCGCCGCGGCGGGAACCGTATTTAAGTGATGTGTTTTTATGTGTGGCGGAGCTCTGGCATTGGGCCTTATTACGGTTTGAAGCCCACAAATTCCCTGAAGCCTGTGAACGGCTTGCCG
>JBAZYK010000011.1:0-63673 GCA_041659405.1 Candidatus Altimarinota bacterium | reverse complement strand
TTTCAACCCATCAGGCAAAAGATCCCATAACAAGTCATGTTCCAACATAGCAATTTCGTTAAATGATAATTGCTATCATTAAAACTTGATTGCGTAACTTTTTCAAACTAATTATCTACTGATCCATAATATGCCCGAAGGGCGACTGCTGCAAATAAGTTGGGAGAGCGTGAGAGTTTTCTTGAGATTTATGGGTTTCTTAAACCTTTTTGATGAGCAGATTGTGCCTTAGATTGGCCGAAAGCAAGCGAACCGCATGTGTGCTGTTGTGCGATGAGTTGCGAACAGACCGGGAGATGAATACTTTTCCAGGCTTTTTGAGCTTTAGAAAGATCGGTTAATAAGTGCGTGAGTAACTTGTTGCACAACGTTCGCGCCTAACCGAAGTTTTTTGTGGCGGTATAATTTGGAGCGGAGCGACCACCGCCACAAAAAATTTGGGAGAGCCCGCAGGCGAACCGGTTAGGCGCTGTTAGCCGCCGTGCGTTTAATCCACAGTAATGTGTAAACCCTGTATTTTAGGATTAATTATAAATTTATATTCTCCTTTTGAATATATCCCAACTACTCCTTTTTTGCAGTGTTCGATTGTCATTCCATCCCATACAAATATGCATTCTGTTCCACAAAAATAATCTTTTTCAGGATATTTTTCTTGAGCTGTTTTTTTGCATACTTCCAAAGAGTTGTTATAAGGAAAAATTGGTCCAACTACACTTCCTTTATTTATACCTTCTGGGAAATAAAAGAATGCCCAATCTTGTAGTATAAGCCTATTGTCTGACCCTTTGGACCAATTTCCTGGTGGTTTCATTTCTACACATCCACTAAGTAAAAAAATAGCGACTATGATAATTGGTAATAGTTTTTTCATTATCGATTAAGTTAAGTATGGCGGCTAACGTTCGCACGCCATGCGAACTTATTGGCAGCGGTATAATATGCCCGAAGGGCGACTGCTGCAAATAAGTTGGGAGAGCGTGAGAGTTTTCTTGAGATTTATAGGTTTCTTAAACCTTTTTGAAGAGCAGTTTGTGCCTTGGATTAGCCGAAAGCCAGCGAACCGCATGTGTGCTGTTGTGCGATGAGTTGCGAACAGACCGGGAGCTTCTTACTTTTCCAGGTTTTTTTGAGTTTTAGGAAGATTGATTAATAAACGCGTGAGCAACTTGTTGCACAACGTTCGCGCCTATGTGAAGTTTACTTGGAGCGAAGCGGAAAGTAAATTTGGGAGAGGCCGCAGCCGAACCACATGGGCGCTGTTGTTGGATGTGATAAAAAATGCGTTCTAGCCCCTATTCAATAATAGTTAGCATATATGTTATTGAACTTCCACCTCTACGTCCATCATGTGGATCTGATTCTTTATCAACCCTAACTTTTATGCCTTTTTCTTTAAGTTTACTTTCAATGTCTTCTGGCTTGTCTAGACTTTGATTTAAATGGACTTTTGTTCCAATAGATTGACCAACTAACTCATCAATTGCTTCTTCTATTGTGCTGACTTCTGGCATTCCGGATGGATAATCTCTCATATCTTATTTTTAATGATTAAAGGGTGATTGTAGCATTTTTTATAATTTCCAACAACGTTCGCACGCCATGCGAACTTATTGGCAGCGGTATAATATGCCCGAAGGGCGACTGCTGCAAATAAGTTGGGAGAGCGTGAGAGTTTTCTTGAGATTTATAGGTTTCTTAAACCTTTTTGAAGAGCAGTTTGTGCCTTGGATTAGCCGAAAGCCAGCGAACCGCATGTGTGCTGTTGTGCGATGAGTTGCGAACAGACCGGGAGCTTCTTACTTTTCCAGGTTTTTTTGAGTTTTAGGAAGATTGATTAATAAACGCGTGAGCAACTTGTTGCACAACGTTCGCGCATATCTGATGTTGCGACCGTAGGGAGCAATATGGGTGAGCATTTGGCGTTAGCCAAGCGCGAACCAGATATACGCTGCTATATGATGTATGCTTTTCTTTTTTCCGACGATAGTCGGCACTTTTTTGTAATTAACAAATTTTATTTTTGTCTTGGCGTAGGGGCAGAGGGGCTGGGGGGTGAATGCCCCGAAGCCAAGACTCCTTATTGTATTTCAAATTCTTGATCAACTTCTACTAAATGAGTTTTTAACTCGTTAATTCCAGCGTCAAGAGCGTCAATATAAACCTCAAGTTCGTAATTTTCAAAATTACCAGTTTTTTGAAATGTTTCAATTTTGCCAAATACATAATCTAATTTTTTGATTACTTCTTCCGTTCCAGGAATCCTCAAAGTTTCGCCAAATTTACCATAGCGATCTTCTAAACTCTTTCTTATTTTTTTGTATAATTCGTGATAATGATTAAAACTAGGCCATGCTAAATGGTCATTCCATTGAACGCCATAAATATGATTTATCTGGTACAGAGAAGGTTTATTTAACAAATCGGCCAATTTTTCATTTTTAAATTTTGTTTTATGTTGATTCTCTTCTTTTTGAATTTCTTTCATAACAATTTCTAATTCATTTCCGAGATATTTATCTTGTTGACTGATGATGTCCGTAAATTTTATCGTTTTGCTTTCTGTTTTTGAGTGCATCCATAACATGTATCTAAAACCGTCTTTGCTCAAAGATGAGCGATCAATGGTGCAAGAGGTGATTTCGTCATTTTCATACTTTGATTTATTGCCTTTGTTCTCCTTTTTTACGGGGTGTCCTATGGTTTCGTTTCTGACTTGCCTAATTTTAAAAAGTTCTGAATATTTTTTGTCCTTCCAATCAATTTTATTGCTTATACCAAATAAGGATATTTTTAAAAAATTTACAGCGTCTTGTTGGATAAAAAGAGCCTGCAAAAGTCCGTAAGTTGCTAAATATGGATTTTTTATAAATAAATTATTCGAATCTTTTTGAAAATTCTCTATCGCTAAGCAGGTATCTTCAAGTGTATCTAATGCTGCACAAAATTGATTCCAATCGCCACTTTGTTTTCTTGAATAAACCTGTGTCTTTTTTATTGTGGAATTATTAAAGAGATCCCTGATTTGATGACCAATTTCTATGATTTTCAAATCGTTTTGATTCATGCGATTACCTATTTTATTTTTCTAATATTTTTTCTAGCCAACCACCAATTATGCTTTGTGCAAATGCGATAACTTGCACGATTATAAAAATCAAAAATGGGTGTATATCCACAAACCAGCTTACAACCCATGAAAGAATAAGTGTTATAAACAGAGAAATAATAAATCCTTTTGTTTTTGAAATTTTAGGTTTAACTTCTTTTTTAGCGGGCTCGTCTTTTTTATCAAGTAGTTTTTGGACATATTCAACTATTTCATCACTACTTCTAAACTCAATTTCAGAAATGCCAACATAACTTGAAGATTTTTCATCAAAAAGCGATTTATTAAAATCCTCGACATATTTTAGCTTCTTACCATAGGCAGAATTATCACGCTTATCTTTCGGTAAATCCCAATATGCCTCACTTTCTTTCTTTTCCGATTCATTGTCTGGATACCAAATACTCATTCCATGGTCGCCCGTATGGATTTCCAATCCATGAAAATCAGTTTTTACTATTTCTTTTACTTTAGCAACGCCATCTCTAATTCTCTCTATAGACTGACGCAAAAATTTCCTATAATCATCTTTTGAGATTATCTCTGGGTGTTTAGATAGAATATAAAGATTGACTTCGGGGTTGCCGAATATGACAACATTTGACCACTCTACTTCTTTTTTCAAATCGTCTATTCTTTCTTGGTTATTAAATTTATCTTTTCTGAGTTCCGATTCCAAGACAACCCCGTCTTTTATTGAATCACTTTTCCCGCCTATAAATTCATGAAAAAGCTCTATCGTACGCATTTTTAAATTAATAGGATCATCTGAAATTTTATATTCAATTGTTGAATAATTATGATGAAAATCATCTTTGATACTCACATCGATCTTGAATTTTTTCTCGTCAGGAAAAAATTCAAAAGTATTAGTTGTATATTCATCGTCAATGACGATTGTATTTTCTTCATCAAAAATTTCTACTTCGTTTTTCATATGTTTTTAATTATATTTAATAAATCATTTTCGGAGCGTAGCGGAAAAAATACCATATACCCCCTCTAAAAAATTAAAAATAAAATTTGTTCATTATAGAAAAGTGTAAGGCGTTAGCCGTAAAAAGAAAAGCATATTTCATATAACGTCCGCGCCTAACCGAAGTTTTGTGGCGGTATAATTGGGAGCGGAGCGACTCACCGCCACAAAATTTGGGAGAGCCCCGCAGGGCGAACCGGTTGGGCGCTGTTAGCTGCTGTACGACCGGAGGGAAATTTTAATTTTTTTGGAAATTGCCAAGTTCTTTATACCATTCCTGTTGGTTTATTCCATGAAATTCTTCCATTCGATCACCCCAATCTATTGCCCTTATTTCTTCTATGACTCTAAATCCAATTTTTCCAATGGGACCAGATAAATTATAAACAAAATTAACTCTTTCTAAGGCTTCTTGTCGATTTTTTTTACCTTGAAGGTCGTCAAGATTACTTAAACCTAACTTTGGACTCATGCGCATCATGACTTCTGCCGCATCTGCGTCGGCTTTTTCCAGAGCTGCGTTGTAAATTGTGGATAATTTCATAGTTTTTTTATTAAGATTAAAATTTCACGCAGGGAGTATGGCAGCTAACGTTCGCACGCCATGCGAACTTATTGGCAGCGGTATAATATGCCCGAAGGGCGACTGCTGCAAATAAGTTGGGAGAGCGTGAGAGTTTTCTTGAGATTTATAGGTTTCTTAAACCTTTTTGAAGAGCAGTTTGTGCCTTGGATTAGCCGAAAGCCAGCGAACCGCATGTGTGCTGTTGTGCGATGAGTTGCGAACAGACCGGGAGCTTCTTACTTTTCCAGGTTTTTTTGAGTTTTAGGAAGATTGATTAATAAACGCGTGAGCAACTTGTTGCACAACTAGTGTCTTGCGGTGCTTTATGGCGCGATAGTAGCAGAGAATGGTGGGTTTTGGGAAGTGATGTTTTTTAAGTTTTTTTCATTTTGGGTTTAGAATTTTTTAATGTTTTTTGTGTATTTTGTTCTCAGCTGGCCTTGGGCGGGGATAGCAGGCGCGGAGGAGGAATTGCCATTCATCTTCCAGGGGTTCAATTCCCCTTATCTCCACCACGGGCTAGCACTAAAAATTTTAAATTGACCATGAACAATGAAAAATACTACAATGTTATTGGCAATTCTTCTTCCGTAGCATCTTGCTACCGACCTCCATTGAGTCTTCTTTGGGGGTCTTTAGTTTTATAATAAAAAAGTTATGAAATATTATTTGGATCGTTTGGTGGAGGAAGTGAAGCTTCGTGGGCATAGTCAGCGGACGGCTAAGGCTTATCGGTCATGTTTGAGTGTGTTTTTGGCATTTTTGAAAAATGATTCCAGAGCTTTGGGGCCGCAGGATATGACTATTGCTACTGCTTGCGAAGCGGGCTCTAATATTGAAATTTTGGATGTCGAGAAAATTCGGACTTTTCTTTTGTGGAAGCACGATAAGGGCTTTGCTCCGCAAACGGTGAATCTTTATTTGAATTCGATTAAATTTTTTTATCGGGAGGTGCTGAAGAATCAAACACAAATTCCTTTAAAGTTTGCGAAAAGATCTCGGCGTTTGCCTGTTGTTTTCTTGAAGGAAGAGATTTTGGCACTACTGGCAGCTCTTAAAAATCAGAAACATCGGTTAATGCTTTCTTTGGCTTATGGATCTGGTTTGCGGGTGAGTGAGGTTGTTAATTTGAAGGTGGCTGATTTGGATTTTGAGCGTGTGCTTGTTTGTGTGCGAAAAGGAAAAGGTGGCAAGGATCGTCTTTCGGTGATGCCGGGTAAAATAAAAGATGAATTGAAGGCGTTTATTTTTGGTAAGAGTTTGGGCGATTTTGTTTTTGAAAGCCAGAGGGGAGGGAAGTTGCATTCGCGAACGGCTCAGAAAGTTTTTTTGCAGGCTATGCAAAAAGCGGGGATCAATAAAATTGCCGGATTTCATGCGTTGCGGCACAGTTTTGCGACTCATTTGCTGGAAAATGGTGTGGATATTCGTTATTTGCAGGAGCTTTTGGGGCACAGCAGTATCCGCACAACTCAAATTTATACCAGACTTACAAGTGTGGCTTTGGCCAGAATTAGAAGTCCACTTTAACGCTGCTGATCGCTTCATCCATTATTGGCGTGCAGCCTTGGTCAAATTGGTCTTTTCGGGCAACCAAACCGACACTGACAGATTCTTTTTTGCCGGTGAAATAGGCGTAGGTAACACTTTTCATGATAACGTTGCTCATTGATATTTCGCCTTCAAAATGGGCAAAAGTGTCCTTAACGTCTTTGATCAAAATCTTTGTTGGATATAGTTTTGTCCCTTCTTGAAGCGCATTCTCGGCATAATCTTTAAAGGAAATGTTTGAGGGAACCGGTGAGACTTTAATAATAAAACTGCAGCCTTCATTGGCTACTGCAAGCTTGTATTTGTCCGCGTCGGCCGCTTTGCTTGTATCAAAATTCGGCCAATTGGGATAGTTCATCTGGAAATTATCTATCTTAAAAGTGGCATACAGTTGCCCATTTTTAAACTCACCCGGTCGTTGGGTGTGGGCTTCTTCTTTAATTCCGCCGTTACCACAACCCGTTTGAATGAAAACAATGAGTAGCAGTGGTAATAAAATTTTTTTCATGTGGCTTGATTGTACTAAATCTTTGGTTCGGAACGCAAACCTCGCAATTCTTGCACAAGGGAAATGCTCTCCTCGTTCAAAAATAACTCACGCTATTTTTGACTCGGAGTCCTGCATTACGCTTATCCTCGCGGAGCTCGGATGCGCTCCATTTCGGACCGCATTTCTCGCATGTTGTCTGGCGGAGAGAGAGGGATTCGAACCCTCGAACGCCTTGCGACGTTACATGCTTTCCAAGCATGCGCACTCGGCCACTATGCGATCTCTCCTAATTAAAGATTCGCTTACGCCAATGATTTTCCGGCTGCTCTGATCGCTTTTTTCTCTACCAATTTTGCGAGTTGTTTCTTGAATTTAGCTGGATTTTTCAACAATGTTCTTTGTGCGCGAACGGACATTTTAACTTTAATTGTTTTCTTGGTTACCGGGTCAACGATTCTTTTGGTGACCAGGTTAGGTAGAAAACGGCGCATTGTCTTGCGGTTGGAATGACTCACATTGTGACCGGTTTGTGGTCTTTTTCCGGATAGTTGGCAAACTTTAGACATAATTATTAAATTAGTAATTGGTGTGATTAAGTAGCGCTTTTTGGCGCGAGCTTCGTAAGTTTAACATGATTTATTGTTTTTTCAAGGTTAAGTGCAGTATTTTAATGATATGATAACCCCGTTTGAAGTTTAATTTTGTTCCGAATATGTTTGATCCTTATGTAATTATTGCGCTTCTGGTAGCGGTTACAATCCATGAATGTTCACATGCCATGGTCGCTTATTATCTGGGTGATCCAACCGCAAAACTGGCCGGGCGCATTTCTTTAAACCCTTTGGCGCACCTGGATCCAATGGGCACGATCATGCTTTTTTTGATTCATTTTGGCTGGGGAAAACCGGTTCCGGTGAATCTAAATTATTTTCGGCGTCCGGTGCGTGATTCGTCTTTAACGGCTTTTGCCGGCCCTGTATCGAATCTGATTTTAGCGTTTGTATTGGCGCTGCCTTTAAAATATTTGCCATTTTTGATGCCGATGTGGCTGGATCGTCTTTTATTTACTATTTTGGATGTGAATATTTTCCTGTGCGTGTTTAATTTTTTCCCGTTTGCGCCTTTGGATGGTTCGAAAATGATCGGAATACTTATTCCTAAGCGATTCCGGCTTGCGTATGATCGATATTTACAGAAGAGTATGCTATATTTCATCATTTTTTTGCTTTTTGACCAATATGTGTTGGCTCATTATTTAGGATATTCGATTTTGCAGTACTTGATCAGCACTATGGCCATTTTCATTAAATCGGTGATTTTTTTGGGTACCTAGCAATAGGGGCGTTGTCGACTGACCAGATACAATGGCTAGTTGACTATTTTTTAAGCCGGGAAGTCCTTGATATTTTGGCTGATTTTTGTTACATTTTGGTTACTCTATTTTGCACGTCAGGACCCCATATACTCTCTCTTCGCATTGTTTAAGGGGGCTCAATATATCCAACCGTGTGCGGTTGGTTTGCGGGCACCCATACTGGGTACTGGGGGTTTAGTATCCTTGAGGTTCAACGGCATGATGGAGTTTTTTTAAATCTAAAAACCTTTTCCCTGAAAAGTTTTTTAGTATTTTCCAAAAGGGCAGGGTATTCGCTACGAAAAGTTTTCGCACTATTCGGATTTTTTCATGCTGGGGCCCACGAGACCCATCATTCAAAAATCCTCAATTTGCTCAAACTTTCCTCCGCGAATGCTGTTTGTAGTTGGGGCCCACGAGACCCAATCCTCAAAAATCCACGCTTTGCTTCGAATTTTTCGCTCATCTTTTTGTATTTTGCTCAAACTTTCCTCCGCTCATGCTGTTTTTTAGAGTTTGTGGGGATTGTTAAAATGGGAAGTTGGGGTAAACTGGGGGCATGTTTAAGTTTTTGGACGAATTTAAAAAGTTTGCGATCAAGGGCAATGTGATTGATATGGCCATTGGTATTATGATTGGAACGGCCTTCAATGGCATTGTTTCGTCGCTTGTGAACGACATGATTATGCCGCCAATTGGTTATGTAACCGGCGGGATCAAATTTGATAGTTTTAAATTTATTCTTAAACCGGAGGTAACGGATAGCGCAGGGAAAGTCCTTGCCGGTGCGGTTTCTGTTAATTATGGGAATTTTATTCAGGTTCTTTTTAATTTTGTGCTGGTCGCGCTTTCAATGTTTGTTGCGGTTAAAATTCTCAACACTCTAAAAGAAATGCAGGAGAAAAAAGACAAAAAAGCTGGTCAAAGTGTTCAATCCGGGGTTCAGCAAACGGAAGAAATTGGTCCTATGCTTACAATGGAAACCAAAGAGGTTCATCTTCTAACGGAAATCCGGGATCTTTTGGAAAAGAGGAAGTAGTTTTAATTTCTGGAGCCACATCTTGGATGGGAATTGAACTTATTTGAGGGGAAATTTTAAGTTTTTTTTATAAAAATTTAATGTTTGTTTGCTATAAATTATTTCATGATTAAAAAACAATCGAAAAATAGTAAAATTGGTGCCCTTATTCCGGTTCAGCTTATTGATGATTCAATTTATGTGATTCGAGGGCGGAAAATAATGTTGGATGAAGATTTGGCAAAACTATACGATGTTGAAACTCGAGTTCTCAATCAGGCTGTTCATAGAAACATGGATCGATTCCCCGAAGACTTTATGTTTCAACTGTCAGTCAAAGAGTTTGATAATTTGATATCACAATTTGTGACATCAAACCGTGGAGGCCGTAGAAAGATGCCATTTGCGTTCACTGAACACGGTACCGTCATGCTAGCCAGCGTGCTTAGAAGTAAACGAGCTATTCAAATGAGCATAGAAGTTGTTAAGGCTTTTGTCAGACTTCGTCATGCGCTTGCCTCTCATGAAAACTTAGTTGATCAGCTTTCTGAGGTACGTAGTTTTATGTTAAAACAGGCCAATAAAACAGATCGCGAATTTAAAAAGGTCTGGAAAACTATTGAAGCTTTGACGAAGCCTATCGAAAACAAATCTTCTCAGAGCATAGGGTTTAAAACTGATTTGTAATTTCTGGAGCCACAGTCGGGAATCGAACCCGAGACCTCATCCTTCATTTGTTACCTCAGTTTTATGTATTGCTGAGGATTAGACTGTATCTTTAGCATATCCAGCTATTCTGGATTTAGCTACCCTTGTCAGTCGTTCGGGCCCGCCTTGGCGGGCCACGGTCTTAACCTTGTTTTTGCTTAAGGCCTTTAACCGTTATTCGGGATTCATCCGGAGATTTCTCTGGGGATGGGCAAATTTCTTACCATGGATGCGCTCTACCGGCTGAGCTACTGCGGCTTAATTGTGTGCGAATTTTAGCATAGCGATTGCAAAAAGCAAATTTCATTTAAGTCTTACGGCTTTGCTTTTTAATTTTTGCGAATTGGCACTTGCATTAAGTCTGGATATGTGTCATAATATGTCGAAGTGTTTATTTTTTAAAACAAAAATCATATGAATACACATAAAAAACAAATGGTTACTTTGGTGGCGGCTCTAACGATGTTTGGATTTGTCACTTACTCAAATGCTTCCAGTTTGGAAGCGTCTGTTTTTGGTTCATTCTTTAGTTCGTTTTATCCAAAAGCGGCTGTTCAAACTTCCGGAATTTCACATAATGTTCTTATTGCGAATAATCCTTTAACTTCGGAAGCGCCTTTAAAAGGGTCCGCTCCTGAAGACAATGTGAAATCTTTAGAAGAAAAAAAGTCTCTGGAAGTTCAGAAAAACAAAGAATCCAAAGATGATGTCGTATCTAAAATATTGGCTGAGTATGCGTCACGGGAAGTCCCTGAAGCTTTGTTGAAACTTTATCCGGAAACAGATATCGCCAATACCGTTAAAAAATCTACGGAAAAACTTGGTAAATTCGTTTTGTCCGGCAGCATTTCCGGCATAAAAGTGGAGGAAGTTATGCGTGAAGTTTTTAGTACTGCTGTCACCGATACCGGAGAATTTGCCATCAATATGTTGGGTAAGGAAAGTGTAAGAAATTTTGCCGAAATATTAATTAAGGATCCAAAAAATACCAAAGCGATTAAAGCGGCTGTTGAAAATGAATTCAAAAATTATGCCAAGCAGGAAGCGAATAAGCTTGCAAATCAGGCGCTTGCTAAATTGGTTCCGGCGTTTGCGGGCGTCGAATTTGATTTTACCAAGCCTGTAAATTCAAAAACTATTAAAGCAACTTTGCGCAGTATGATCATAAATGCCATGGCTCAAAGTTATCTTGGTCCGCAATATGTTGCGTTATATACGGTTGTTTCAATCGCTTGTCCTTCTTGTATGGTAAAAACCCAGGCTGAGTTGAAGCGTTTTGATAAAAATTATCTTCAACCTGTTACCGGAAAAATTGCCAATGAATATGATCGCTTTGAAGATGTTTTAAAGGCGGAATCCAAGCGTATTGGAAACCAGGTTAAAGAAGAGTTTAATCGATTAAAGGGACGTGTTTCCGCGGAACTTGGTCGTGAAAAGAAACAGGTTGTTGCGGAAGCTAATAGGGCTAATGAACATTTTAATGCTGAACTAAAGCGCGCTCAGGACTCAAAAATTGGCAAGGAAATTGAAAGGGAACTTACCGATTATTATGAAACAGTTGGAGGAACCATTGATAGATTCGGTCAAGAGATGCAGCGTGAATATGAAGATGTTGCAGCCGAAGGAGAGCGTGTTGCGAAAAGATATGTTGCGGAATTGCGACGTGAAATTAACAGCGCAAAAAATGAATTGAATCGATATGTGAGTAATACTAAAAATCAGCTTAAAAAACAGGTTAAAACTGTGGCTGGTCAGGCGCAAAGTTTTAAGAATAAAGTTGAGGCTGAACTTAAACGTGCTGCCGATAAAGTAAAGGCGGAAGCAAGCAGAATCAAGGCGGAAGCCCAGCGTGCTGCCGATAAAGTAAATGCGGCCGCAGGTAAGGTTAAAAAGTTTTTTAAGAAAATATAAATCCGGAGTCTCATAGTTGAAAGCAGGCTTTAAATTAATGCGCGGGATTGCTGAATAACATTGGCGTCCCGCGTTTTTAAGTTTATTTCACTTTGGGTTTAGATTTTTTTAATTTGATGGTGATATTTTGGCGATACTTTTAGCTGAAAGTATTTCTTGTATTTCTTAAAAACAAATTATGAAACAAAAACACATGAAGTGTTTATTGCGGGCGGAGGCGTCTCCGCGAAGATTTTGGCGAGGATTGGCGATTACCGTTTTAGCGACTTTTGTTTTTTCTTTAGGATTTGCTGATGGCTGGTTGGGCTCTTTGTTAAGGGCTAAAGCTGCAACTCCGGGTTCGGTTGTGATCAATGAAGTGGCTTGGGCTGGATCTGCGGATTCTTCTACGGATGAGTGGATTGAGCTCTATAATAATTCGGATCAGGTGGTTGATCTTACAAACTGGTCTATCAACGATAATCACGGAGCTTATATCTATACGATTTTGAGTGGAACAATTGCGGCGCATGGATATTTTTTGATTGAAGATCGTGAAGTGGCTGTGAATACTGTTACGGCGGATGCGATTATTAATATTACCTTGGCCAATAGCGGGCAAAGTTTGGAACTTTTTGATTCCGGTGATAGTTCAATTGATGTGGTGAATAGTTCTGCCGGAGCCTGGTTTGCGGGTAGTGCGGTAACTAAAGCTTCCATGGAACGTATTGATTCTGCAACGAATGGCGATCTGGCTTCCAATTGGGCAAGTTCAACCGGAGCAGGGGACACTTCTTCTGCCGGATCCGCAATTATTGGTACTCCTAAAAGAGTGAATAGTGCGCAGAAAATTGATCCGGTTTCCGGTCAGAAAATAGAATTGAGTTTGGATTCACAAACTCCTTATGTGGGGGATCTGCTTAATGTTACCTTCAAAATTACCAATGCGCAGGATCTTTTTGCTTATGGTTTTGATTTGACTTACGATCCGGCAGTTTTGCATTTTAAGAGTGCGGCGATTAAACCTTTCTTGAGCCAAAATGGACAGGTTCAAACTTCATTTCAGTCGGCGCTTGAAAATGGAATCGAAGGAAAGTTGGTTTTGGCGGAAGCTCGAACTAATGCGGTAAAAACCGGGGTTTCCGGAAGTGGCGATCTTTTGACTGTTCAATTTGATGTGGTAGGTGGCAATGGGGTTGCGAGTACTTTGCATTTTGATGCGAAAAGTTTTGTGGCAAATCCGACTCAGGATACTGCTGCGCAATTTACCGATCAGACTTTTACGCCTAAGGACAAACAGATTGCTGCAATTGCCAATTTGAAAGCGGCTGAAGGGACAGACAGATATAGTTTGCAATTAAATTGGGATGCGGTTGTTGGCGCTACCGGTTATCGCGTGTTGA
Source organism: Candidatus Altimarinota bacterium (assembly GCA_041659405.1). GTDB lineage: Bacteria > Patescibacteriota > Gracilibacteria > UBA1369 > UBA1369 > JBAZYK01. The sequence goes on along the minus strand of JBAZYK010000011.1, from coordinate 50,609 downwards.
GAAAAGATGCGCATAGTCAGTGGATAAGTTTGGGTGAAATCGCGCAAACCACTTTTGTGGATAAGGATGGAGTGGTAAAGGGTGGCTCGATTGTGCCAAATCATGAATATTATTATCAGGTTTTGGCTTTGAATGGCCAAATTGTGAGTTTGCCGGTTGAAATTGTCCAAAAAGATACCAGAGGTTTGGCGGGTGACAATGATCGTTCTGATCGGGTTGATGGACGTGATTTAGAGAAGCTGGCGAAGCATTTTGGTGAAGTGGATGCGGACCAAACTTTTGATGCCCTTACGGACACAACTTATGATGGTCAAATTGATGGAAGTGATTTGATCGATATTGGCGCGCAATTCGCTAAAACGTATAAACCTTGATGCTTGATTGGACTTCCCTGTTTTGTGCGTGAGTCAAAGCGCGGTAGAGCGCGGACTCAAGAATGCGCGGGCAGGGAAGTCCTCTTGGGGGCGGGGATTGGTTGGTGGTCCGACCTTTGTGGTCGAATAAGTTTAAGGTCAAATTTCTGAAAAATTATAAATTTAAATCATTATTTATGAATACCTCCACTGTTTTGTATGTTGATTTGGTGCCATTAAATCAATCCGGGGCGACTAGTCATTTGGATACCCAGTCGGTTCCTTTTCGCTTGGATGTCATGGGAAAAGATTTGCCCAAAAATTTCCTTGGAACTGCGTTTGAAATTTCCATTGCGTACAAAGTGCCTGTGACTACCGGTTTCTCTGCGAAAAATCCGAGTGAGTTTACGGGCGAATCTACTAACTTTCTGAAAAATTGGGCATATCAAAAGTTTGAATTGAGCGCGGATTTAAATAATCCGGAAAAAGTTTTGAGTTTGGCAACTTTTAAAACAAATCCGGCGCGTGTTGTTTTTGGGTTAACTTTTAAGCAGGGTTCAGTAATAACTTTTAAGGATGGTAAAATTGTCTCTTTTTATTTGAGTTTGCCCAAGTCTGATCTTAATCAAAATCTATTATTCCATTTTGATCGTAAGGTTTTGAGTGTTTTTGACGCTGGAAGAAAAGATCTAAGTGCGGTTTCCTGGCAGGATGGGCAATTTGATTTGGTGTCTTTGTTGGGGGCGCAAGTGGTTCAACCTCAGAAATTGCAGGATTCCCCGTCTAAAGATGTCCAGTCCAAAATTGCGGTTGAGGCTCCGGCGGGTGATGGTTCGGTTGTGGCTGAGCCGGCGGGAACGGATGTCTCTGATCCATTGGCTACGTTGGCTGTGGTCGGTCCAACGGATGGAATCCAGGCAGGTCTTACGAGCCATGATCTTTCCACGAATCTTTTTGATCCGGCGTTTATCCCTTCTTACAGCCTTGTTTTGACTATTTTGATTGTGTTGCTGCTGGTGTTGTTTGGCCTGTTTTTTCAACAAAAATTGCCAAATATTCTTGCATTAATCAAAAATCACGTAAAAAAAGATTGACTTAAAGCCAAAATTGGCTATGATTGCTCTGCTTTTATTTTTCGTTTATTTTTATGGCAAAAGGAAAAAGTCAATATACTGCGTGGTATTGTTCCGAATGTGGCAGAGCGAATTATGTGACTGCTTACAACAAAAAGAGCAATGACAAAATCAAGAAGGAGCTCAGCAAGTTCTGCAAGCAGAGTAAAACTCGTACAGTTCACAAAAGGAAAGATCTTAAGAAAGCGGCTAAGTAATCTAACCCCCACGCACGAAGTGCTTATTTCTACTGCGAGTAAAGCGAACTTCAATGTTGTTATTCGTGAGTTTCTCCTTTTATTTAAAGGTGTTTTTTTGTTTTTGGTGCTTGGGGCAATGTTTTTTTTGATGTCCGGTTGCCAAAAAGCTCTTCCGAATAAGCCTTCCGCTTTAAAAACAACGCAGGGAATTCCGCTGGAAATGCTTCTTTCAAAAGATTCCGGTTTGGTGATTAAGGTTGGCACAAATGACGCAACTCAGCTTAATAATTTGGGTTTAATTTTCCGAAATTTGCCTTTTATGAATGAAGTGCCCGGCGGGACGACCTCAACCGGAGGCGCATCTATTATTCAAAATGTTCAGGATCAGTTTTATAAGGGATTGGATCAAGCTTTAAGTGCTTATGGCGTGACTTATGCTGCCGATTTAAAGCCGATTTTAGGTGATAAGGTCCATTTTATGGTTGGGATGAGAAGTTTTCCTCAGCCGAGTTCGGGCGGGCAGGGGGTGATGGATATGGAATTGGTAATGCCAATTTTGGATGTTGAAAAAGTTGATCAGGTTGCCCGGAAGTTGGCGAATAATAATGGTGCTTTGCAGGATAATTATCGTGGTGTAACTTTTTTCCAAAAAGGCGGGACCAAAATATTTATTACCAGACTTGGTGATGCTTTGGTTGTGACAAATTCGCTGGAAGGATTAAAGTCGACAATTGACCGTTATCAGGATGTTTCCGCCTCTTTGTTGGATAATGAATTTTATCAAAAAAGTTTAGCGCAAATGCCGGCGAATGTGGGATTTATGTTTGTGGATCCAAAAGGTGTTAGTCCGGCAATGTATGGCGGTTCGCAGGTGGGCGGGCAGGCGGCGACACAGGCTTCCACTTCTTATTTGGATGAAGAAAAATATTTTCAGGCTTTGCAGGGAATGTATTATGCTTTTTCCGCTGAGCCTAATGGTTTACGCATTTTGGGCCGGGAATTTGGTGATGCGCAGGTTTTGAAAAATAATAAGATCAATTTTTTGACTTTGCCTCATTCCGATCCTTATCTTTATAAAAAAATTCCGGTTGATAAGGCTTTGATGTATGTTGAAAACAGTGACTTGAAATCGCTTTTGAATATTGAGTTGGCTGTTTTTGAGAAAATGTATAAAGTGGCTGATCTTAAAGGTAAAATACAGCAATTTTTTGCTTCTAAAGGGCTTGATTTTGAAAAAGATGTTCTTTCATTTTTGGATAAAGGTAACAGCTTTGTTTGGCGGGATAGTGGCAATTTTATGCCAAATTTGGCCTTTTATGTTGATGCTTCTTCCAATCCTGCGGGCGCGCAAAAAACGGTGGACGCTCTGCATATTTTTTTGCAAGAGGTGATTACTCAACTTGGCCAAAAATATAAAAATATTGTGCAAGGGTTTGTGTTTGAAGATGGCATTTTGGCAGATGGAAGTAAGGTTCATGTTTTGCGCTTTAAGTCGGAGGGGCTTGAATCCAAATCTTCGTCGCCGTTAACGCAGCTTTTGTTGAATACGCCTTTGGAATTGTGGTACGGAGTTAGCAAAGATAATCTGGCTTTTGTGGCTTTTTATCCACATTTTGATCAGGATTTTGAGGTGAATGCCAAGACGTTGGCGAATGATGCTGATTTTAAAGATACGCAGACGGCTATGGGAAAGTCTTTGTCGAATTTTGTTTATTTTTCACCGAAGGTTGTTGCTCAATATATTAGTCATTTTGGAGATATTGGCGCGATCATGGGAACTGCATCTTCCGATCCTTCTATTGGCGCTGCCAATTCGGCACAAGTTAAAGCCGATCAGCTTGTACTTGAATCCTATTTCAAACCTTTTAAGGGCATAATTTTCAATTCCAAGGCGGTTTCGGAAAGTGAAATCGACTTCAGCGGGTATGTTTTGGTGAAGAGCCAATAATCTTAATGAAAAAATTCCTTAATCTTTCTAAAGATTCTTTAATCTTTTTCAACTAAGGGTTTCAAAAATCCAAACTTCGTCTTCGAGCACAGTTCTCGGCTCACGCCTGCGAGGTGCTCTCAGCCGAAGTTCGGATTTTTGAAACGATCGAAAAAGATTATTGTCAGTTTTAGCAAGGGATTGTAATTGATAGACCGTGGGAAACTGCTAGACTGTCGTGGCTCATTTATTTTTTACTATGATTGAAGATAAAATTTCTCTGGCTCTGAAGGAGCTTAAAAAGTTGAAGGATGAACTGAAGGACATCAGAAAAGATATGAAGTTTGACGAGAAAATCGATACTGAAGACTATGTTGATCTTAAAAAAGCCTATAAAGATTTAAAGGCTCAGGTTAAAGATGTTGAGGATAAATGGATGCAGGATCTTTTGAAAGAGGAACAATATATGAAATTGCAGGAAATGAAGGTTAGAAAAGAAGAAGAGGTGGCTCACATGAATAAAAAGCTTTTTGAACTTATTTCGGAACTTCCACCTAAATTTTTCCAGATGAATATGGAAACGGAAGAAGGCCCGGTTCGCGTCCAGATTCAGCCGGAAATGCGGGTTTATTTGAACGGCAGGGAGGAGAAAAAGCGCGCGGCTTAATAGACTTCATGAGCAATTTCCTTAACAGGAGGATTTATGCCTAAGAAATTATCAAATCAAATTAAAATCCGGATATTTTCCGTGGTAGTTATAATATTGGTGATATGCGTAGTTGTGTTTTGGTACAACGTGCCTTTGCGTCCTTTGTTGGGGAATGTTGGCGCATCCGTGAATATGAATGTTGGTTTGAAGACTGATTCGGTTGTTTCCAATCACCTTCTTGCCATTGGGGAAAGTATTGGCGTTCCGGTGAATATTAAGATTCCAAGCATTAAGGTGGATGCCGTGATCGAAAAAGTGGGTTTGAAGACTGACGGATCGATGGGTGTGCCCAAACAGCCTCTTGATGCCGGCTGGTATGAATTGGGGCCTCGTCCGGGGGAAATTGGCAGCGCGGCCATTGATGGTCATGTTAACTGGTATTATGGCGCTACCGGCGTGTTTGCCGATCTGCGCAAGGTTAAGCCGGGCGATAAGATTACGGTTCAGGATGACAAAGGAGCGATCATTTCTTTTGTGGTTCGTGGAAGCCGCATGTATGCCGCTGCGGCGGATGCGACCGATGTCTTTAAATCAAGCGATGGAAAAGCTCATCTAAATCTGATTACTTGCGATGGGGTGTGGGATAAAAATGCCAAACAATATTCCAAACGGTTGGTTATCTTTGCCGATAAAGAATGAAATTTATTTTTTAATCTTTCCAAAAATGGAAACTCCACATATTGCGTCATTTCAGACAAACATTGTAAAAGCGACAGCAGATAACCAGGATTTTCGTCATGTTTTATTTACAGGGGCAAAATCCCAGTTGGTTGTGATGAGTATTCCTGTGGGTGGGGAAGTTGGTGAAGAAACCCATCAGCACGTTGAACAAACATTGTACTTTCAATCGGGGACAGGGGAAGCAAGTTTGGATGGGAAAAAATCTCCGGTTGGTCCGGGGGATGTGGTCGTGGTGACTCCGGGGACTTTGCATAATTTTGTAAATACCGGAACCGTTCCTTTGCAAATCTTCACGACGTACGCTCCACCAAATCATATTGATGGTCGCGTTCAACACACTATAGCTGACGAAAAAGCTGATGTAGAGGACGAAGCTTTTGGACAGGCGGTTCGTTAATAATTTATAATTAAATGGAAGGATATCAGGATACATCATTTTTAGATCTTTTGCTTGGAAAAAGAGCAATGGTCTGTGCTTTGGCAGCTAGTGGTTTAGAAGTTAAGGCGGCTCTTATAGAAGTGGATCGCCAAATCAAACAAGCCCTGGCGGGAAATTTTATTTCAGGAGAAGGTGTTACAAAGTCTGGTGAAGAGGATTGATGGCTTGAATAAGCTGCTAATACACTTCTTTTAAGTAACATTCTTCACAATGGACCATCTCTTTGCGATCGGGTTTATAACTGGTTTCAAAAATCTTGTCGCACATATCCGGGTGTCCATGCGTTGTCGCTTTACATGTGCATTCACGTTGCCACAATTTAAAAGGATTCAATTGTTTTAATTTTTGGTAGCAACGTGTATTAGGGCAGTATCTGGGAAGAGGCACTCCCATTTTTCGATAGAGTCCCAATTCTTGAGGGATAATCTTAAAAATTTGGCTACAGTTATGTCTTAAAGCCACGGCCGAATTCTCTTCGTAAGCTTTACACAGAATTGGTTTGGTTAATACCCTGTCATCAACAGATTCAATATCGTCAGCCAGGTCTTTCCAATGAGTAAAATCACCTATTACTCGTTCTTTATTTTCGTACCAGCCATAATTTTGATTTAAACTTTCTTCTTTGGTGATGGGGCAAAATTCTTGAGCAAGAGTTTGGTTATAATCGAAAGGACTTAATTCATTTGGGAAAAACTCACCATAGCGGTAAATATTCCCCTTTTTATCTTTATACGGAATATTTTTCATCTGCTCTTTTATTTTCGGTAATAACGCTTTGTATTCGTCTTCGGTATATTGCTTGTTTAAAATGCAATATTTTTTATGCTGCAAGCCAATGCAACCAAAAAGATTTGTAGAATAATGACATCCAAAACAATACTCCAGATCCGAACTCCCATAATTCCATAAAGAAAACTTAAGATTGTGAATGTTTAAGCCACACCAGGCAGACTCATAAATAAGCTCAGCTCCACAACCATACATTGTATAATCATAAGAATTATTGGTGCCGGTAGTTAAATATCTAAGCAAATGCGTAAATTTACAGTCTTCCGCTTTTTCCACCATAAAAGACTCTTGCACGTTTTTAGACTGATATACATAATCACCTTCAACGTTAAGATTATTTCTGCCATGAATAAATTTTCGTGGAACGGAGAGGAAAAACTCTTCCACCTCTTTTTTTATTTTTTGGTATGAACTCCAAGAACTCATCTTGAATTCAGCAATTTTCTTTTGATACTCTTCTTTGGAATACGGTTTATTGAAAATGTAATACGATTTTTGACGCAAGCCAATACTTCCAAAACAATCATTGCAACCTACACAATCACGACAAAATATCATCCCATTTGACCCTTCCAAGTCTTCACAAAAAAGACAATTGTAACAGTTCTTTAGATTAACTCCTTCATAACAAAGCTCACTTTTATTGGTAAAAATAACGTCCATGCAATCTTTAGCCTCTTCAAGCGAATATCCATAATAACAATCCTGATCCAAATCAGCACTAAAAACGAGGTAACAATTTTTTAATCCTGAAGCTGCATTGCAATAATCACTATTCTCAAAAGTTGAATATTGTCTCTGTAAATGAGGCAAAGGAACCTGCTCCATCAACTCGCGAAATTGTAAAAAAAAGGGCTTATGAAAATCATAATCCTTTCCAAAGTTGGTAAAATCGTATTTATCCGAGTACCAATCTTTGTCTTCAACTATGTTAAAGTTTTTATCTGGCGAATATATCGAAATAACGCTTTTTTCTGAATAACTCAGCTTTCTTGAATATAAATTTCTGATATTGAGATAACTTAATCTTCTTTGAAAACGACAATCTGGGCAAAAGGTCGGTAATGGAACATCCATTTTTTTGTAAAATTCAATATCAGCATCCTCTATGTGAAATTTACCTTTACAATTTTGACAGAATTGATCAACCATTTATAAAATAGAAAATTGTTTTCTTCAGTATAGCACACTGGAAAAACAGCTTAAACAAGCTGTAAAACTCAATGGCAGGCCCTGCAGGAGTCGAACCCGCGCTAAAGGTTTTGGAAACCTTTGTACTAGCCGTTATACGAAGGGCCTATGAGGTGATTTTTTTCTAATTTTTAACTAAACGCATGGTATATGGCATTGAGCTTTCTGGCAAGCCTTGGATGAGATGGCCGTCGTTTTAGAAGGCCTGAGGCTTGTTTTTTTAGGGTAAAAAGAGTAACCTTGTTGTACTTAAATTTTTTTTACGTCGATTATATGACTAAAAGTCATAAAACCGTAGCTAATAGTTTATTGAGAAAGAATAAAGAAGAAGATCCTTTACCGGCGTTAAGCCACAAAACGTATACTCTGTCCCGTTACTTTCCTGCAGATACTTTGTATTTTTACTCTTTCCCTGCCGGAGAAGAATCGGGCTTTTTTAATAATATTCCGCCATGGGTGGAGGAGCTGGTTGCCGGGCGTCCTTTGCTTTGCGCCGGTCCTGATGTGAAAGTAATGACATTTTCTGCTGTTTATTCTCCAAATATTTTAGGGTTATTGTCCGAAATGGGTGCAGAACCTCTTGATCCTTCCGAGGTGATTGTTTTGCCCGAGGTGATCAATTTTGATCTTGTGGGTAAGGACAGAAATCGTGCGGTTAAATCAGCAATTAAGAATCTGAAATGTGAAGGTAAATTGATGATGGCCCAGCCTTTTTTGGATAAGGACCTGAAAAGTTTTTACCAAATTCCGCCGGAAGTTACGGTGTGGCTGAATGATAAAGAAAATCTTAGTTATTATATTCCCGCTCATAATTTACCTGCTGAATATAACCACTTTTTTAGCGGAAAGGATTTTGCGGCAAGTATTCAGGAATATCCTTTTCCCTGTGTCGTTAAAATGAGTTCTTCCAGCGCGGGTGATGGTGTGCGAATTTGTCATACGTCTGAGGATCTTAAGAGTGCCAAAGAGGTGTTTAAGGATTTGGATGGGCATGTCATTATTTATCAATTTATTCATTCTTTAAGAAATCTGTGCATTCAGTTTGGGATTCCGGCTGATCCGAAAAAGGAAATCGACATTATTGGTTTTAATGAACAGGTGATCGGGAAATGTGGAGAGTTTTTGGGTGGAATGGTAACTCCGGATTTTGACAGGTCGGAATTACAGGATCTTTTTGCTTTGATCAAGGACGATATTTTGCCTAAGGTGCGAGCAAAAGGCTGGTATGGCGTTGGTGGTTTGGATGTGCTGATTACGGAGAAAGGGGAGTACTATTTCATTGATCCTAATTTCCGCATGACCGCGACTTTTGTGTTTGTGTGTCAGGTTAGAAATCAGCAGATCAAAAAATCTTTGCTTGGTTTTACCGGAACTTTTAAAGGAACCGAAGCTGAATTTAGAGAAAAAATTCTGCCAATTGCCAAACTTGGAACATCTGAACAGCTTTTGAATATTGCTTCTTTGTCTTATGAAAACGAGACTTTCCGTTTTAATGGAGCGCTTGTTTTTGATGAAAATACTCCAAGAGAAAAGGTTGCAAAGGCGTTGATGGATCGCGGCGTGCAAAGTTTAACTTTGACCTGTATTTGTTCTTAGCTTGAATGTTCACGCATGAAATGTCTATCGCTACCGCGCCCGGAGCGGGCTTATTTTAGAACGTAGACTGGCGGAATGGCTTTGATAAATTCCTGGGCGAGAGTGTAGCGATAGGCCCCTTGATTTGGGATGATCAGGACATCGCCGCTTTGCATTTCGCTGGCAAAACAATAGTAGCCCCAGACGTCTCTTGGTGTGCAGAGTGATCCGTATAATGTGAAGGGGATTTCTTCTTTTGAAGGATGAGTTAAATTAATGATGGGCATGTAGAAATGTTCGCCAAATTCCCAACCGATAGCGTTGATTCCTCCGTCCGTGATGCCAACGGAGGATTTTTTGATGTCGATAAGCTTCACAACAATGTGCATGGAACTGTAGGAGATCATTCGTCCCGGTTCTGCGTAATAGATGCAGTTTTTTAGGAAGCTTAAGTTTTCTTTGACCACGGTTCCGATCAATTCCGCATATTCTTCAGGGGTTTTTGAATCCACAATGTAGTATGGGTCTATAAATTCGGTTTTTACGCCGAATTCAGCGTTTGCCAACTTGGCAAGAGCGCCGGCATGCATATGGCTTGGATAGCGGCCTGTCCAGGGGTAAAATCCATCGATTTGTTTTGGGTAGAATCCGCCGCCCAGATCAATAAAATGAATTTCATCCAACTCTTCGGGCTTAAAATATTTCTTTAAGTGGTCTGCGAGCAATTTGAGCATTTTGCTATATTTTTCGGAGTCTTTGTTCCAGCTGAAATGAGATTGTAGTCCTCTTAGTTCAAGATATGGGTATTTTTTGGCTTCGGTCCAGAATTCTCGCAGGTCATCCAGGGGGATTCCGAATTTGTTTCCCAAGTGATAGTTGGTGAAAAAGCGGACTCCAATTGTAATTTTTTTGTGGGATTTTTGGCTTAAGTTTCCCAGACGTTTAAGTTCATTAAAGCTGTCCACGTGCACGATCACTCTTTTATGGTATTTTAGGGCCAAACGAAGCTCTTCATCGGTTTTGCCCGGTCCCGAAAAAACGATGTATTTGGCTTTTGCTTTAATTGCGAATTTCAGCTCTCTTCCGCTACTAACGTCCAGCCCCATGCCTTTTTGGACCACTCTTTTTAAAATGAGGGGATGATAATTGGATTTTATGGCATAGTAAGGCCGTCCACTTAGGTGTTTCGAAAATCCGGTCATGAACTCATCAATGCTTTTATCCAGCGCTTTCTCATCCAAAAGATAAAAGGGGGTTTGCTTTTTTGCGGCGAGCTTTAGAACCGCTGATCTTTTCTTTAAGGCTTCATCGACAACAGTAGTTAGCTTTGTTATCAAGCCTTCCGGTTCGCGCTTCATAATTTCCAGAATGTTATGCTGGCTTTCTTCTAAATTTTTGATGGCCATAAGGTGTTTTTTAGGTTTTTTTACGTTTGGATGAGTTGGTGGGAAGTTTAACACCAATCCTTAAAACAGCAAAACTTGGCTATTAGCCTTTTTTATCCGGTGGGAGGCTGAAGTAGTCAAACAGGTAAGCGGCCATTTTTTGGAAGAGGACGGCGGAAGTTGCGTCGGCCCATTCGCTGGCGCGCGGGTGATCCAATTTGGCTAAAATCACAAAGCGTGGATTATCTTTTGGAGCAAAGCCGATGATGGTGGCAATGGTTGTACCTGCGCCTTTTAAGGCTTCACCGTTCATATAAGTTTGAGCTGTACCGGTTTTAGCGCCGATGTAATGGTCCGGCATGCGGATTCTGCCGTAACTGTCGCCATTTTCAACGTTATTGACCAGCATGGCCTTCATAGTTTCCGCAGCCTGTTCCGAAATTACGCGCTGGATTGGTTTTGGGTCATAGGTGATTATTTTCCCGTCCTGTTGCTGAACACTTTCCACAATGTGCGGTTGCATATAAATGCCCTTGTTGGCAACGGTGGCATAGGCCGAAATCATTTGCAGGGGAGTGGCAAGAATACCTTGTCCAAAGGCATGGTTGGCAAGTTCGGAATCGGTCCATTGATCAAAGTTGGCGATTCTGCCCGGACTTTCGTTATCGAATTCAATATCGGTTCTTTCGTTGAATCCGAATTTTAGCATGTAATTATAGAACAGATTTCTGCCGATTTTTTGTGCCACCCAGGTCATTCCGGTGTTACATGAATTTTGGATGATCCAGGTCATGGTGGAATGTGAATTCGTGCATTTTTCAGAAACATTATGGATGATGGCATCATAACCAAGCCCATCGGGGCCTTTAAATTTTCCGCCATTTTTGTTTTTATCAAGATACAAAATGCCCGGATCGTTAATGGCTGTTGTTGGCTTTACGTCGCCGTCATCAATTGCAGCTGCCATGGTGACAATTTTGAAAATGGATCCCGGTTCATAAGCCTGGGAAACAGGTTTATTTTGATATGCCTCGGGTCCGACAAGATTTGCGTATCTTTGATAAATAACGGTCCCATCATCTTTTTGCACTTTGAAAATTTGGATACGGTCTTTGGTTATAAAATTTCTGTAGAACCAAAAAGCATTTGGGACGTTTTCAATTGGAACGAGGTTTTTAATATTTTCGGGGCTTAGGCTGACATCTTCGGTTTGATAAATGTCACCAAAACTGTTGGGATTAAAAGTCGGGTAACTGGCCATGGCCATAATTTTGCCGGTTTTTGGATCCATTACGATTACTTGTCCGTTATCGGCATTAAAGTCGCGGACAGCCTGGGCCAAATATTTTTCTGCTGCCATTTGGATGGAACGATCAATAGTTAAGACTACGTTGTCGCCATCTACAGCAGGAATGATTTCGCTGTTGCCAACAGTGATTTGACGATTGAGTCCGTCTTTTTGAGTTTTAAAGATACCCTTTTTTCCTTGAAGTTGGCTGTTGAATTTACTTTCAATTCCATATTGGCCAAGTTGGCTTGCACCGCTATCAACAACAAAACCTAAAATGTTGGATGCCAAAGTACCTTCCGGGTAATAACGGAAGTATTCTTCTTTTAGGCCAAGCCCTGTGAAGTTTTTGGTTTTATCTTCATCAATCAGTTTTTTGATTTGGGCGGCAATTTCCGGTTTGATTTTACGTTGAAGGATAACGTAGCGGTTTCTTCCTTTTAAAATATTGGCAAGTTCGGTTGGTGGCATTTCCATATATGGAGTCAGGGCCAGGGCAACCTTATCACGATCAACTATTTGCGCAGGGTAGGCAATTAAAGCACCTTCAACCGCATCTATTCCGGTTAAATTTAAGGCCTTAATTTGATCCAGGGTTTCTTTGGGAAGATCGTCACGCAGGGTGATTTGTAAGCGCTTTTCCTGGCTGATTTTATCCAAAAGATCGGTATAAAATTTTTGATAAAGTTCCTGGTCGTTTAGTGGGGCCACTTTAGCCAGATCTTCGGCGGTTTTGGCATGAATTGTTTCGTTTTTGATTCTGGTTGTGTCATCTTTTTTGGCTTGATCCAGGTTGAAAATCATTGGTGAAATTCTGTCCGCGACCAGTTTTTTGTCGGCAATTTGGGTGGGATCCGCAAACAAAAGGTCAAGAGTGGTGTTGGTGGCGACCCTAACCATGTCGTTTGAGGCATAATCCTTAATGTAAATTTCACCACGGCGAGCGGAAAGTGTGCTTTCTCCAAAATGTTCGGCATCGGCTTTTTTGCTGTAATAATCGCCCTTAATCACTTGCAAATAAAATAATCGTACGGCAATCACGCCGGTCATAAAAAAGGCTGCAATCAGCAGAATTGAAAGACGATTTATAGGTTTTCTTTTGCCAAAAGCACGGTTTTTCATAAGTTGAAGTCTTCCGGATAATCGGGATTGTATTATATAGCAGATTCTTTATAATAAACCAGCTACTCTTTTTGATTTTGAATCTATGTTAAAGAAAACAGCTTTACAAAATGGACTTAGAATTGTGACTAAAAAACTCGATAATACAAAATCGGTAACGGTTTTGATTTTAGTGGGAGCGGGATCGCGTTATGAAATAAAAGAACTTAATGGAATTTCGCATTTTTTGGAGCACATGTTTTTTAAGGGCGCTGAAAAATATACGAATACTAAAGAGGTTTCGGAGGCAATTGATTCGGTTGGTGGCGATTTTAACGCTTTCACAGGCAAAGAATATGCCGGCTATTATATAAAGGTTGCGGACAGGCATGTGGATTTGGCTTTGGATGTTTTGGCGGATATGTTGATTCATTCCAAGTTTGATCCGGCGGAGATCGACAAAGAGCGTGGGGTAATTATGGAAGAATATAATATGTATCAGGATACGCCAATGTACCAGATTGGTTGGGATTTTGAGCGTTTGATTTATGGTGATCAGCCGATTGGTTGGGATCAGGTGGGGACTAAAGAGGTGATCATGGGCATAAAACAGGCGGATTTCATTAAGTACAAGAAAGAGCTTTATGTGCCTGGGAATACGGTAATTGCCGTTTCCGGAAATGTTGATCATGATGAAATGGTGAAGGCTGTTTCAAAATTGTTTACGTTTGAGGATGCCGAAAAAGCCTACAATTTTAATGAGGTAAAAGATGTTAAGGTTGAAAAAAAGATTTATCTTCGCAATAAAAAAACCGAACAGGCTCATGTGATTTTGGGTTTTCCGGGTTATTCGGAACAGCATAAAGATCACTATGCCGCAAAATTATTGGGAATTGTTTTGGGTGGGAATATGAGTTCCAGAATGTTTTTGTCGGTTCGTGAAAAGCAGGGATTGGCTTATTACATCAACACTTCAACTGACGATTATACCGATACCGGAACTTTTTCCACGAATGCCGGAGTTTCTTTAGACGGCATAGACAAGGCAATTACCGCAATTGTGGAAGAGTATAAAAAAGTTTTAACCGAACCCGTGCCGGAAGCGGAGTTGCTGAAATCAAAGGAATTTTTGAAAGGAAAAATGGTTTTGCGTCTGGAAGATTCGGAAGAATACGCGCATTTGCTTGGTAAATTTGAACTTTTGTATGGAAATGTAGAGACACCGGAAGAAATTATGAAAATGGTTGATGCTGTAACTGTAGAGGATCTTGGTCGCGTGGCGCGTGATTTGTTCAAAGAAGAAAATTTGCGAATTGCGATAATTGGGCCGTATGATGATGAGGAACGATTCTTGAAGCTACTAAAGTTTTAGGGAACTCTTAACCCCAGCCCCCCGCGGCATATTCCCTTCGCACATGGGGCCCCTACCCCGAATGTGCTCAGGAAACATGCCACGGGGGGCCGGGGAGGGAGATGAAACTTATTTTCAATAAATTATATGGGAGAGGGTGAACCAATGGGGCAAGAGGCTTTAAAGCAAGAGATTGTTGGTGGTTTAAGGGCGGCAATGACCGGTTGGAAAAATGGTATACCAAAAGAGGTTTTGTATTCGACTTCGCCGAATTCCAAATATAAAGTTCGAAAAGCTTGGTTTGCTCTGGTGGCCGGCAATTTGGCAGACATCATAAGGAATGTCTTGAATGAAGAACTTCAAATTCCTGAAGAATTATGCGCTGAAGTTTTTGCTTATCATGAAGCTTTAGTAAACGACACCGAATTTAAAGATAGGCTTACAACGCAGGAAGATATTGATAAAGCAGAGGTAATAATCAATAAAATTCTTGTAGAGTTTGAAAAATGATGTGGGTGATGCGAACTTAATTCACCTTCGGCAGAAATGAAATGTCTGTGTAATATTTTTTCATATTGTTGGGGTCGACCAGGACGCTGATGGTTTTTGTTTTGATGTAGTTTGTGGGGTCGAACCAGATATTATCGCTTTTAAAAATGTAAATATTATTGCCTTCGGTGAACTCTGAAATAATGCGATAGGGGTGACGTCCGTTGACTCTATAGTGGGTATTTAATTCAACACCTTTAATTTCGGTTTCAATTCTGCGGCCGGATTCCTGGAGTTTTTTAATAGTGGCAGCTTTTTTAACTCCCCACATTATCATTCCAAAACCAACGGCGAAAAATACGACCCCGATTAGGCCAAAAAGCATTGGCAAAAGCCATAAATCGACAAGGCTGGAAGTGATGGTGCCGTTTGCAAGAGATGCTTGGGAGTTTAGAAAAATTCCGGCGGCTACAAGTAAAAATATTGCCCCGATTGCGGTAAATACGGTTTGAATTATTCGTACGGCTTTCATGCGGTTTTATTGTTATGCGGTGATGATTATATAGCTTATCGTGATTTTTTTAAATGATGGCCACGCACGAAGTACCTATTTTTATGAGGTCATGGACTGAGCTTATAAGTAGCCGCGGAGCGAACTCCACTTGCCAAATTTCCTATTCTCGGTAATATGTTTTCGATTTATTCGCTAACTGATCTAAAATTATGGCAATGGAATTTAAAGGTATCAAAGAAAAAACACTCGTTTTAATTAAACCGGATGGAGTTCAAAGAGGGCTTATTGGAGAAGTTTTGAACCGTTTTGAAAAGAAAGGTCTAAAAGTTGTTGGTATTAAAATGATGAGTTTGAGTGAAGCTGTTTTGCGTGAACATTACGCGCATATTGCCGATAAGCCATTTTTCCCCGGTGTAACAAGGTTTATGCAAAGTTCGCCGGTGGTTGCGATTTGTTTGGAGGGCTTGGAAGTTGTTCAAGCTATTCGCATTTTATGTGGAATTACCAAGGCTCGCAGTGCCGAAGCCGGATCTATCCGCGGTGATTTGGCTATGAGCGTGGCTTGTAACGTTGTTCACGCTTCCGATTCCGTTGAAACTGCCATGAAAGAAGTTCCAAGATTTTTCAATCCAGATGAACTTTTTGACTACGCTAAGAGCGAGTATGAACATGTTTACGGGGAAGACGAACGGGTTTAATTGGTGGATTTGTTTTTTGTGGAATTGAGTTAAAAATTGTTCTGTTGAACTTTTGTCGCTTGTGAACAATTTGTATGAAATACGTAAAACTTTTTTTCGAGAAAAGGAAACTGGCCAAGGATGAAAATCCGGCCAGTTTTTTTGATCATGTTCGCGGAGATTACGCGTTTTTGCTGCAAAGTGGCGGAGATTTTGCGGGGAAGAAAAGTGGCTTGTCCGAGCGCTATTCTTATATTGGTTATGATCCATACATGGTTTGTTCCAGTATGCGTGAGGCAAGTGGGGCAGGTTCCACCAAAGGGGTGACGCAGCTTTTAAAGCGTCGTGATTTTTTGGATTTTGAGAAGAAAAATACCGGTCAAATTGTGGAAGGGGAGCCTTTGGACGTTTTGCAAAATATTTTTAAATTCATTCATTATCATGGGGCGGCGCCGGTGCCGTTTTTTGGTGGAGCGGCGGGTTATTTCAGTTATGATTTTGGCGCGAATTTGATGGAAGTTGAACAGAAAGTTTTTGATGATGTGGTTCTGCCTGATTTTGTTTTTGCTTTTGTGGATAAGGTTTTTGCGTTTGATCATCAGGAAAATGAATTGTATTTTTTGGCTTTGGCCGAGACGGATTTGCAGGCGCGTAAAAAAATTGAAACCATGAAAGAGGATTTGCAGAAGCCGGTTAGACCACGGTCTGTCGGCGAAATGGGAGCTTTAAAATCGAATGTGAGTTTTGCTCAATATCAAGAGAAAATCGCGGCGGTAAAACAATATTTGAAGGATGGAGAAACTTATCAGGTTAATTTTTCACAGAGATTTGCGGCGGATTGTACGGTTGATGGCTGGAAAATCTATCAAAAACTTTCAAGCCTTAATCCTTCACCGTTTAGCTGTTATTTTGAGTTCCCGGAGTTCAAAATTATGAGTTCTTCGCCGGAATTGTTGCTTAGAAAAAGAGGAACGAAAGTTGAAACCTGGCCGATTAAAGGCACGGTGGCTCGTGGAAAAAATGCGGAAGAAGATGCGGCGCATGAGGCGGAACTTTTGGCTTCGGAAAAGGAAAAAGCGGAGCTCGCTATGATTACCGATTTGGAGCGAAATGATCTTGGAAAAGTTTGCGAGGCGGGCAGTGTAAAGGTTACTGATTTTCAGAAAATCGAAAAATATTCACATGTGATTCATACAATTGCGAAAGTTGAAGGAAAATTGGCTTATGGAAAGGATTTTTGGGATGCGCTGCGGGCGGTGTTTCCGGGTGGGTCAATTACCGGCTGTCCTAAAAAGCGGACCATGCAGATTATTGATGGTTTGGAGGATTTTAAGCGAGGGATTTACACCGGTTCTGCAGGTTTTGTGAACCTTTTGGGCGACTCCGATCTAAATATTTTGATTCGGACGATTTTGCAGAAAAACGGGAAAATTTATGCGCAGGTTGGCGGCGGAATTGTGGCTGATTCTGATCCTACAAAAGAATATGAGGAAACTTTAATGAAGGCGGAGGCTTTGAATGAGGCTTTAAAGTAGTGTGTGTGATTTTTTAGACAGGAAATGGGATTTTGTTTTCAAAAGTGCCTGGAGCGAGTGGTTGACTTTTTGAATTTGTGTGTGTATGTTGAACTTCGTGGTTTTTTTTAGAAACTAATTTCAATATAATGATGGATATGGAAGAAAGTGATGTAGGCGAATGGCCTGTTGATCTTGCTGCTATGGAGGCTGTGAGGGCTGCTAATGAAAAGACAAGAATGAGGACATTGGCCAAAATACGAGAACATGTAGGAGAGCAGGCGAAAGCTTATGGACAAAGGCCGGAAGGTCATGAGGTAGCTGCAGGATTGGCAGAAGTACATGCGAGGGGAGGCTTTGATAATTGGGGGCCACTTTCCAGTGATTTGGCGGATGTAGCAGACAGTGGGCCAAAAACTGATGTTGATGATCCTAAAGAGTCGGCTTTTACCCTTTCATATGGATCCTTGGAAAGGGCACTGGTTGAGGTTTGTCGTAATCCGGTTGTGGATAGTGTTGGAGAAGTTAGTGGACAATGCCAACGTGTTTTGAGTGAGGTCGCTGCTTCTAGGGCTCCAAAAGATAGTGGAAATTGGGTGACTTTTGATGAGGTTGATGTTCTGCCAGAAGTTGGTGTTTCTGCGGAAGTTAACTCTTCCGTTCCATCTGCGGCGCCAACTTTGCCAAACTCGGGTGTATATAAAAGACCGGTTCATGCTCCCGTTGAAGTTGTTGATGCGCCTCCTCTTTCTGCGTTAAAGCCTGTTGCTAAGCGCAAGCCGGTCATCATTCCGCCTGCGGAAGATACTTTGTATAACAGTTTTGTAGGGGCGCGTGTTGATTGAAATTGAATAATTTACGCTTTGTATTTTTTACTAATTTTTTATGAGTGAAACAAATAAAGATCCGGATGGTGCGTTTGATCCGGGATTACTGGAAGATGAAAAAAGAAATCCTAAGCTAGGAGCAGAAGGAATAGAGGTGCTTACGCCGGAATTGGGAAAGGTCATCAATGTGCCCAGATCGGAATCTGATACAAAGCGTGCCCCTGCCGGTTATCCTAACAGAATACATCAATCGGGAGGTTTTGAAACTCCGGAATTTCTTGGTTATGCCGGGATAAAAATCGATGGTATTCGTGGTCTAATGCGCGCAAGTGTTGATCAAGTTTCTACTCCGGTTGATGCGGTGCCGGTTTTTGTTGATGGAAGTAGTACTTATATTCCAGGAAGAAATGAATTTACGCCAACGCCTGCCGGTGCGGAAGTTGATTTAATTCGTGAGGCTTATAAGGGCGTTTCAATTGGGGGCCCATTGCTGACTTTTGCTGGTTTTGCGGGAGTTAGTGCGGAATTTTTTACTCCGATTGCATCTCCAGCTATTGGTGGATTTGATATATCTGTGGAAGCGGGAGAAGCCGAAGAAGAATAGCATTTCTTTTGCGATTGGTTGTTGTAGAATGGATGCGGATTTAAAGTTTTGGAATGATTGTCTTTTTGAATGGTAAG
Organism: Candidatus Altimarinota bacterium; assembly: GCA_041659405.1. Taxonomy (GTDB): domain Bacteria; phylum Patescibacteriota; class Gracilibacteria; order UBA1369; family UBA1369; genus JBAZYK01. Next base: position 31,806 of record JBAZYK010000011.1, on the reverse strand, counting down.
TTTTTGAAGGCGGCGCAGGCAAAAGTGTCCGTTTTTGATAATGGTTTTTTGTATGGAGACGGCGTTTATGAAACTTTGCGAACTTATGATGGTCGAATTTGGCAGATAGATGAGCATTTAAAGCGTCTGGGGAAATCCTGTAAATTGGTGGGAATTCGTTTGCCGTGGAGTTTTAAACAAATTGGAGAGTGGGTTGAAAAGACTGTGCAATTGAATGGATTTGGAAATGGTCGTGAATCGGAAAAGGCTGAAGCGGATTCTGAAGCGCGTATTCGTATTACCGTTACCCGTGGAGAAAATGGATTTGATTTTGGGCCCGGGGAAAAGCCAACGATTTTTGTTCAGGTGCAGAGATTGGTGCCTCAACCGGAAAAGTTTTATGAAAAAGGCGTGGCGGTGGTGACTTTTAAAGCTCAGCGATATTTGCCCGAGGTGAAGTCGATTAGTTTGTTGCCAATGGTTATGGGATCGCGTCTTGCTCAACAAAAAAAAGTTTACGAGGCTGTGTTTGTGGATGCCGCCGATTATGTTTTGGAAGGAACAATTACAAATATTTTCATGGTGGAAAATGGCGTTTTGCTCTCGCCAAAGAAAAATGTTTTGGCCGGAACAACGCGTGATTTTTTAATGAAGATCGCCAAAAAAAATGGAATAAAGGCTTTGTTGGCGGATTTTAAATTGAAGGATTTGTATGCGGCTGATGAGGTCTTTATAACCAATGCGCCGCGTGGTATAATTCCGGTGGTTAAAATTGATGGAAGGAAAATTGGCAACGGGAGGCCGGGTGCAGTTACTCTGAATTTGTTAAATTTTCATCGCAATGAGTGTAAATAAGGTTGTTGATCCAAATGAAATTGTTGATATGGACGTTGAAAGTCTTGGTAGGGGTAGAGATGGGGATTCTTTTGTTAGAGATGTGAGTGGGGATTTGTGGGATGGGGAAGGGCCCGGTTGTCCTGCAAAGGATTATGTTGATGATTGGGAAGGCGATAGGGATTCATATACTTTTACGTCGGATGAGGTTGGTGATGCTCAAAGATTGTTTGGGTTTTCTCTTGATGATGCTTTAGGTGAACACTTGATTGTTCATGATCCAGCTGCGATAAAACTTGGAGAAGTTCCATTTCCTTCAGAACCTTCAAATGTGAAAGCTACGTTGAGTGCGGATGAAGTTGCGGCGCAGGCTGCGAAAGTGGATAGACTAGCAGCTGAGGCGGCGGCGTGGATCAGAAGAGTGCTCGCAAAGGGATGATGTTTTGATTTCCATAAATAATAATGAATTTTTTTGAGTTTTTAAGATTGAGGGGGCAAGGGAAGGATTTTAGCAAGCCATTGGTCATGGGGATTTTAAATGTGACTCCGGATTCGTTTAGTGATGGAGGGAAGTTTGTGAAGGCGGGTGGCGTGGTGGGTGGTCACGCAAAAGTGGATGAGGTGGCGGTGAATGAAGGTGGAAAGGTCGATGTTGATGCGGCGGTTGCGCGTGCTTTGCAAATGGCTTCAGATGGCGCGGAAATCATTGATATTGGCGGTGAATCTTCCGGTCCCGGTTCAAAAGATGTCAGTTTGGAAGAGGAGTTGGTGCGAGTGATTCCGGTGGTGCGAAAATTAAAGCAGGAGTTGGAGGCGATGCAGCTTATGCGCACAAAAGTTCGCAATGAATTCCTTCCCGGGAAGGCGGGAAACCACAAAAAAGCTCATGATCAAGCTATTCTGGATTTTAAAAAGGCAATCAGTTTTGATGATTATAGGGAGGTTTTTATTTCGGTGGATACTTATAAAGCGGAAGTGGCTCGGCAGGCAATTGAAGCTGGTGCGGATATTATCAACGATGTTACGGCGTTGCGTGGGGATGTGGATATGGCTTCAGTGCTGGCGAAATATCCAAATGTGCCGGTTATCATTATGTATTCAAAAGATCCAACTGCGCGGACGACTCGTGAAAATGTGCAGTATGATGATGTTATTGCCACTGTGCGAAAGTTTTTGGCGGAGCGGATTTCGGCTGGTGTTGGACAGGGGATCGCGCGGGGACGATTTATTGTTGATCCCGGAATGGGGGCTTTTGTAAGCACGGATCCAAAATATAGTCTGGAGATTTTGAGGCGGTTGCGGGAATTTGGGACTGACAAGGTTTTGAAGGGTTTGCCGATTTTGATTGGGGCTTCTCGTAAAGGTTTTATCGGTGGAGCTGTTCAGGATCGCCTTGAGGGAAGTTTGGCTTGTGCGGCTATTGCCATGCAAAATGGTGCGTCAATTTTGCGGGTTCATGATGTAAAAGAAACTCGTCGATTTGTGGATATGCTGGCGAAGGTTGGAGAAAATTGAAAACCGGGTTTTTGAGTTTGTGAAACGGGAATAATTTTAACTGCGTGTCAAAGTGTCCGCAAAGGTAAGCCAAAATGAAGGGCTTCGTCAACGAAGTCACGAATAGGACACGAATTCTCTCTTAACGCAAACATGCTGCTTGTACAAGCCATTTTTTAGGGCTTCGGCGCCGAAGCGTATATTTTGAAATACTTCGTTGACGTAGCAAGTGCCGATTTGGTATAAGTGAGTTGCTTCTGTCCGCAGCGAATGTTTTGGGCCATGGCAAAAAACTGAAGCAAACTCTTGTTCCTTGCAATCTTAATTGCATTTTCGTCCTCCTTGGTTCAAAATTTATAATTCATAATTGATTTTATGCTCGTAACTCGCGAATTTACATTTGATTCCGCTCATTTTCTTACCAATTATTATGGCAAGTGCGAGCGCGTGCATGGCCACACTTATCGGTTGCAGGTAACGCTTGAAGGCAAGGTCCAGGAAAATGGTTTGGTGATTGATTTTGTTTTGGTGAAGCGCATTGTGAAGCGTCAGATTTTGGATAAACTGGATCATCAGCTCATTAACGACGTGATCGAAAATCCTTCTGCTGAGCGCATGGTTATGTGGATGTGGGATCAGATCAAAGATCTGCAAAATTTGTTGAAAGTGGAGCTTTCTGACCCTAATTTGGGTTCGGAGATTAAAAAATTGTTAAAAAAATCTGATCAGGAAGGGGATTTGATTAAATCGGAATTTGATAAGGAATTACGTCTGCATGAACTTAAATTGTGGGAAACTCCGAACTCGTTTGTGGCGTATAAGGGAGAATAAAGTTGATTTTTGGCAGATTTTGAGTTAGGTTATTTCCCTTACTTTGTTTTGTAAATTAAAATGGGGGATTTGGCTTTAAGAAGCGATTTATCTGATGCGGTTGTTGTGTCTGGTCAGTCTAAAGTAGATGATTTTGAACAAGTTCGTCAGTTGGGAATGCGCTATTTGCAGGACGCAAAAAGTTATGACGCAGAATTTTCAGATTTGGAGGCATGTTTTGCTGAGGGTGCTGATTTCTTTAAAAAAAGAGATGCGTTGTTGCTTGAATATTTTGGTAATTTTCCGGAAGTAGTTGAGCAATTGGATTTTCCTGAAATATTAGTTACAGAAGATCAAATCGCAAGTGCAAAAGATATTTCCGGGTTGGAAGCATTGACTGAAAAGGCGTGGGAAGTTTTGCAGGCAGTTCATGTTATGCGTCATAAAAGGCCTATAGAATTTAATCCTCGGGAGGGGATTGGCGTTTCTGTTGAGTCAGCAGATGTCGTTCTCTTTTTTGAGATTTTAGAAAAAGTGGGGAGAGCCATCCGTAAATTGTTATATTCCGGCAGTATGGCATTGCCCGGCCGGCAAAATGTTGCTTGTTCTGTTGGATTTTTACGTGAAGGTTATGAGGAAGTTCAAAAGAGCTCTTTTCAAGCAAGAATGTCCTTGTTGCAAGAAGTTATAGCAAAAAATCCACAGTTTTCGGGAATTAATGTTAAGATAGCACTTGCTAATTTTGACGTGTCACACATTTTTAATAGATGAGAAATATTTTTTTAAGTTTGGGGTCTAATTTGGGGGATCGTGGGGATTTTTTGCAAAGGGCTTTGGAAAGTCTGGAAAAGTGGGGCGTTTCTGTTTTGAGAACGTCTTCAATTTATGAAGCTGAAGCGGTGGGCGAGCGTGGTGAAATTTTGAAAGATGCTGCTGGAAAAGCGCAGCCTGGGTTTTTGAATATGGTGATTGAGGTCGAAACGGAGCGCAGTCCGGAAGATTTGTTGATGGTGATTCATGCGATAGAAAGGGCTCTGGGAAGGGAGCGAGGGGAGGCGCGAGCGGGGAGACAGGGCCGCGAAGCGCAATCGGAACTGCAGTCTGGAGGAGTGAAATCTTCAGGTCAGCGTAGTGGTGCACAACCTCGCTTTCAACCACGCACAATTGACCTGGATATTTTGTTTTTTGGGGATTTGGTTTACGATTTTGAAAAAAAAATCCGGACTGGTCCGGAAATCCATGTTACGACAGAAAAAGTTGGGTTTGCCAATGATGCGTGTGACCAGGTCGCTCACGCCCGTGATGTTCGCGATCAGGCTGCGTCTCTCATCATTCCTCATCCTCGGTTGCAGGAGCGGAAATTTGTGTTGATTCCGATGACGGAAATCGCGCCGGATTTTGTTCATCCGGTTTTGAAAAAATCGATGCAAGAACTCTTGAAGGAGTGTCCCGATAAAAGTATAGTGACCGTGCTTCGCTAAGCGCACTGCGGAATTTTCAATCAAGGTTAATGTTTCCAGTGGTGGCAGTAGCGTATGCGGTTTTATGGCTAGCTTAAGGCACTTTTTCTATGGACTCTTTCCGTGATCATCTTCAGTTTTTAAAGCAAAAGGCTACTCAGGCTCGTATTGATGTGCTTGAAACAATTCACAGGGCCGAGGGCGGCCATCCGGGCAGTTCACTTTCCATGATTGATCTTTTGGTCGGTTTGTATTATGGCAAAATTCAGGGACTGCCAATTATGCAATATGATGCCAGAAAACCAGGTTCGCAGGATCAGGATTATTTTGTTTTGTCCAAAGGTCATGCGGCTCCGGCGTGGTATGCGGTGTTGGCTGATCTGGGCTTTTTTGATAAGGCGGAGCTGGATCATTTTCGTCAGGCAAATAGCATGTTGCAGGCTCATCCTTCTAAAAAAATTCCGGGGGTGCCTTTAAGTGCAGGTTCTTTGGGACATGGTTTTTCTTCGGCAATTGGCTTGGCGATGGCTTTAAAGGCCGAGCGTGCAACCAATCGCGTTTTTGTTTTGTTGGGAGATGGTGAATTGCAGGAAGGTCAAATTTGGGAAGCGGCTTTAACTGCTGCGCATTATCGGCTGGATAACGTGGTTTTGATTATTGATGCGAATGGCTTGCAGCTTGATGGAACTTTGCGTTCGGTGATGAATGTTGAGCCGATTGCGGATAAGTTTGAGGCGTTTGGTTGGAAAACGATTCCGGTGCGTGATGGTCATGATTTTGAGGAGATTTTGGCGGGATTTGAAAAGGCGTTTGATGTGAAGCGTAAGCCAACCGCGATCATTGCGCGAACTGTGAAGGGCAAAGGCATTAGTTTTATGGAAAACAAAGCGTCGTATCATGGCGTGGCTTTGAGTGATCAGGAAATGGCCGAGGCGATTCCAATGTTGAAAGCGGAATTGGCGGGATTGCGGATGGGGGTTGGTGCTGGCAGTGGTGTGGGCGCGGGAGCGCGTGCGGGTGCGAATTTGGGCTCTGGCGTTCGGAATCGAACTGTTGCCGGATCTTTTGGATCCAAGATTCCTTATTGAATTTTTATGAAAAAAGTTTCTTTTATTTTTTTGATTGTTGCGTTTATGGCTTTAGCAGGATGTCAAACGGTGGCGAAATTTTTGAATGATTCCGGGGTGGGTTCGGGCAGTGATGTTGGCGCGGGAATGGCCGGCGCTTCATCTTCACAGATTTCCGGCATTGCGCAAAGTTATAATGTCAATTCAGGCGCGGGCTTAAGTGCGGCTCAATCTTCCCAGGAAACCCAACCTTTATCCGGTTTGAAAGAAATTTTTGTGACGGTTAAAAATAAATCCGGTGATCATGTTTTTAGTGCGGAGGTTGCCGAAAATGAAGCTCAGCGTGAAAAAGGATTGATGTTTAGGACCGCTTTGGCGGCTGACCACGGCATGCTTTTTACTTTTGAAAAAGCCGGGCAGCTTTCTTTTTGGATGAAGAACACGTTGATTCCGCTGGATATGCTTTTTATTGGCCCTGATCACAAAATTGTGCGCGCGCTTAAATGGGTGATGCCTTGCCAGGCTGATCCATGCCCTTTATTTGGTTCGATCCAATCGGCACAATATGTTTTAGAATTGAACGGCGGCATGGTGGAAAAACTGGGAATTACGGAAGGGGATCAGGTTAATTGGTAAAAGGGATTAATGTTTTAGATATTGATTTCTCTTGTTTAGGAAAATTTTAGATTTTCTTCATGTTTGATGTGTATTATTTCGAGTCATGAATAATACTAAATATTTTTTTGTGGATGAGTCAGGTGATTGTACTTTCTTTAACAGGGACGGAGAGTGCATTGTTGGGCAGTTTGGTTGTTCGCCAATCTTGATTCTTGGCTATATTGAAACGGAAAATCCGATTGCTATTCGTCAAGGATTGGCTCGTCTTCGCGAAGAAATAGCTCAAGATGATTATCTTGCTCCCATACCATCAATTGCAAAAACAAAGGTCCATTTTCATGCTAAAGATGATTCGGCCGAAGTAAGGGAAAAGGTCTTTAAACTCATTAAAACCTTTGATTTTAAGGCACAATTTATCGTTGCGAGAAAAAGGCTGGATGTCTTTATGAAGAGGCATAAAAACAATGAAGATATTTTTTATAATGAAATAGTCAGCAGGTTGTTTGAAAGGAGCTTGCACGTGAATGATAATGTTATTTATTTTTCAAAAAGAGATTCGGGAAATAAACAAAATCATTTTACAAATGCGATTCACTCGGCAATCTCAAACTTTGAGTCAAAATATAATAAAAAAATTGAAACTCAAACACAAGTCTTGGTTCAAGTGCCGACTGTCGAACCATGCCTTCAGGTTATTGATTACTTAAATTGGGCTGTCTATAGGGCTTATACTAAAAGTGAAAGTAGATATTTTGATTTTTTAAAAGAGAAAATCAGTTTTCTTTGTGATATTTACGATTTTGAAAAATATCCAAATAACTTTTACAATAAAAAGAATATTTTTAGCATCAACAAAATTAGTCCTTTGGCGCTAGGAGGCGAACCTCGCGTGGCATGGAGCCAACTTTCGCAACCAAAGGACTAATTTATTATTTTTCAATTGAAGTTCTGTAACCACTTAAAGTATAGCAAGCACTCACCTGTGCGTCAACGCCAGCATACCTGGGAATGTTTTTATTGTCACTTTTGGATCTAACTTGCAATATAAATAATCTTATTGTTAGTTTTGGCTATAACTAACAATATAAAACTTTGTATTATTTGTTTTGATGTTCTTCTAACCGCTTGAAGCTTGCTTGATTGTCCGCTATGATTCGGCTGAATTTAGCTTTTTATTTTGTTCCCAATGCCAACCTCCATCGAAAAACTTTCCAAAATTGGCAATCAGTTAAGGATTCATTCAATTGTGGAAACGGAAGCAAGTGGGTCGGGGCATCCTAGTTCTTGTCTTTCTGCTGCGGATATTGCGGCGGCGCTTTTCTTTAGGGTGATGCGTTATTTTCCGCAGGATCCAAAACATCCAAATAATGATCGATTTATTTTGTCCAAAGGGCATGCTGCTCCGCTACTGTATGCGGCGTGGGCCGAGGCTGGCATTATTCCGGTTGAAGAACTTGTGACTTTGCGTAAGCTGGATAGCGAGTTGGAAGGCCATCCTACACCAAGATTGCCATGGGTGGACGTGGCAACGGGTTCACTTGGACAAGGCCTTTCTGCGGGTGTGGGCATGGCTTTAGCGGCAAAACTTGATCAACTGGACTATCGAACTTATGTTTTAATGGGTGATGGTGAAATTGCCGAAGGTTCGGTTTGGGAAGCGGCTTCATTGGCTTCTTATTACAAGCTGGATAATTTGGTGGCGATTGTGGATGCTAACCGTTTGGGGCAAAGTCAGCCGACCATGTTTGAGCATGATGTGGAGGTTCATCGTGCGCGGTTTGCGGCTTTTGGCTGGAATGCTTTGGTGGTGGATGGGCATAATATGACAGAAGTTGTGGCAGGATTTGAAAAAGCGGCTGCAGCAAAGGGGCAACCAACAGTTTTGATTGCGCGAACTTTTAAGGGTTATGGAGTTTCGTTTATTTCCAACAAGGATTCTTGGCATGGGAAAGCGCTGAAAAAAGAGGAAATGGATAAGGCGATTCTAGAGTTGAAGGGTCAGGCGGAACCGGCGCTTGGGGATGCGAGCGTGGAAATTCCAAAACCTGCCGATAAAAAACCAACTGCGGCCAGAAAATTAAAGGCTGATGGCACGGGTGATTTTGGTCCATTAAATTATAAGTTGGGCGATATGGTAGCGACTCGTGAAGCTTATGGTTTTGCGCTTGTTCGTCTGGGTTTGGCGGATACACGAATCACTGTTGTCGATGGCGACACCAAGAATTCAACTTTTGCGGATAAGTTTAAGAATGCTTATCCTGAGCGCTTTTTTGAATGTTTTATTGCCGAGCAGAATATGGTTGGTGTGGCTGTGGGTTTGGCGGCACGTGGAAAATTGGCTTTTGCTTCTACTTTTGCGGCATTTTTGACTCGCGCTTATGATCAAATTCGTATGGCGGCGGTTTCTATGTCTCATGTAAAACTGGTTGGTTCGCATGCTGGCGTGAGTATTGGTGAAGATGGCGTTTCGCAAATGGCGCTGGAAGATTTGGCGATGATGCGAGCGATTTATGGCTCGGCGGTTTTGTATCCAAGTGATGCCGTGAGTTGCGAGCGTTTGATGGAACAAATGCTGGATTACAATGGCGTGAGTTATTTGCGCGCTTCCAGGCCAAAGTTGCCGGTGATTTATGGCAATGATGAAAAATTTCCGATTGGCGGAAGCAAGGTGGTGCGTCAGTCTAAAGATGCGGCTAAGCCGGATAAAGTGACGGTTGTGGGAGCGGGTGTGACTTTGTACGAGGCTTTGAAAGCTTATGACGAGCTGCAAAAAGAGGGGATCAACATAACAGTGATTGATGCGTATTCAATTAAACCGATTGATGCTGACGGGATTTTGAAAGCGGCGATGGCGACGGGCGGGCTGGTCATTACCGTTGAAGATCATTACTTGCAGGGTGGCCTTGGTGATGCGGTTGCCGGCGCGTTAAGCGAAAAAGGCGTGCGCGTGCACAAATTGGCCGTCCACGAACTTCCACATTCCGGAAAACCGGAAGAACTCATTGAAAAATATGGGATTAGCGCTAAAAGTATTGTGGCGAAGGTGAAGGAGTTGATTTAATTTTTATGCCAAATTTTCAAACAATTATTTTTGATATGGATGGGGTTTTGATTGACTCGGAAAATTATAATTATGAGATCGAGAAAAAGGCTTTGAGCCATTTTGGGATTGATTTGACGCGGGAGATTGCGAATAAATTTATGGGCATGCGGTTTGAGGATTATTTTAAAGCTTTGATCGAAATTTTTAATTTATCGGTTGAGGTGAAAGACTTGTTACGGGCTCATCGGATGATCGCAAAAAAATATTATGGTGAAATTTTTGCGTTGAATCCTTATGTGCGTGAAACTTTGGAAAAATTGCGTGATCAAAATGTGCAGATTGGATTGGCTACGGGAAGCCAAAAAGAGTTTGCGATGGCGACTTTAACCAACTTGGGAATTTTGGATTTTTTTGAACAGCGCGTTTTTGCGGATGATGTTAGTAAGGGAAAGCCCGATCCTGAGCCATTTCTTTTGGCTGCGCAAAAGTTTCGGGCGAATCCTGAAACAACTATGGTGATTGAAGACACGCCAAATGGCTTTAAAGCGGCAAAGGCGGCCGGCATGTTTTTGGTGGCTTATAAATCCAACCACAATGAAAGTCTTGATTTTGGGCTGGCGGATAAGGTAATTACAGATATGCGGGAAATCTCGGCGTTAATTTCGTTTGAAATAAGCAATTAGACTGTTTTTAAAAGTTTTTGGTATTAGACCATAAAAACATTATTTCGCTAAAGATTGCTGAAGGCTTTGTTGCTGATAGTAAAATTTTTTGCTATTTTTGCGCATGCGAGAATTTGACTGAGTTTTGGTTGATCAAGTGCTCGCTAGACTGCGTTTTTTTTTGCAACTATGGCTCAATCCGGCTGGCAATCTTCCATTCAGGCAATGATGCACGCTACCGAAAGGCGGCAGGGACGTTTGGCGTTGGATTCCCAGGCGAGTGGTTCGTTCACGCAAAGACAAAATCCCGGCAATCGTGATCGTGCAGAGGAAAGATATGACGGTTCGGTTTCCAATGTAAAAGCTTTTGGAGATGCTCTGGTGCGCTTTGGCGCCCGCTATAAAAATGTGGTGGTTTTGGATGCCAACAGTGCCAAATTTATGAATACGGCCGGCTTTGCGATGGCCTTTCCTGATCGTTATTTTAATTTTGGAAATTCGGAAGAAAATATGATGGCAGCGGCTGCGGGGTTTACCGTTCGCGGCAAGATTCCGTTTGTGACTTCTTTTTCCATGTTTGCGACCGGGCGCGCGTGGGAGCAGATCCGCAATGCGATCGCTTATCCTTATTTGAATGTGAAAATTATTGGCTCACATGCGGGAATTTTTAGTGGTGAGGATGGCGGGACTTATCAGGCTTTGGAAGATTTGGCAATCATGCGGGCGATTCCAAATATGAAGGTTTTATGTCCTGCTGATGCGGTTGAAACCAAAAAAATGGTGGAAGCGATGATGCAAGATTACGGTCCAACTTATTTGCGTTTGGCTTCGGGTTCGTTGCCGGTTTTGCATGATGAAAATACGACCTGGGGAAGGGATGGCTACAAGATTGGCAAAGGTCATGTTTATACTCCCGGAACGGATGTTTGCATTTTTGCGATTGGAACCGGAGTTGCGGCTTCGCTGCAGGCTCGTGAAATTTTAGAGCGTGAAGGTGTTTCCACAATGGTGGTAAATATTCCTTCACTGCGGCCAATTGATGATGGATTGATTGTGGAATGCGCTAAACAGGCGCGACAAATTGTGACGGTGGAAGATCATCAAATTGTTGGCGGGCTTGGTTCTGCGGTGATGGAAGTTTTGGGCACGCATTATCCAATGAAAGTTTTGCGAATTGGGATGGATGGCTTTGGCGAATCGGGAAAAGCTGCAGATCTATACCGGAAATTCGGCATGGATCCGGAGGGGATTTGCGAGACAATTAGAAGTTACTAATTTTCCCAGCGCCAGTTTTCGATTTCTTCCATGTCTTTGCCGTTTTCGACAATGTACTTGGCATGAGTGGCGAGTTTGGCTTCCAGCTCGTGAATAATTTTTGGAGCTTTTTTGGCGAGAGCCGAGAGGCGGGCTGATTTGTCAGCGTTTGCGTTCTTGATTATTTTTTGCAGTGCGTCGATCGCCAAATTAAAGCGGTCGGTTTTGTTCATGACCATCATGTTAAAAGGCGTTGTGGTCGTGCCTTCCTCAAGATAGCCGTGAATGGAAAATCGATCCATGGCAGTGTGGCCGTAAATTAATTTGCGAACAGTTCCAGGATAGCCGTGAAAATTATAAATAATTGGCTTATTGCCGGTGAAATATTTATTGAATTCGTCGTCGCTTACGCTTAGCGGATGGCGTTCATCACCAATACCCAAAGCGGTTAATTCGCTGACATTCACAAAGCGAAGTTTCAATTCCGGAACCATTTTGTGCAGGATTGAAATTGCCGCGAGCGATTCGATCACAAGCGCATCTCCGGAAGCGGCCATTACTACATCGGGATTTTCGTTATGTGATGGGTTATTTTTATTGACCCAGTTCCAAACGCCCAGACCGTTTTTGAGTTCTTCACGCGCTTCTTGTAGCGTGAGCCACTGTGGCATTGGATTTTTGTTGACTACTATCACATTAATGCTGTCTTTGCGTTTCATGCAATCTTCCAAAGTTACGAGCATGCTGTTGGCATCGGCAGGCAGATAAACGCTGCAGAATTTTCCGTGCTTTTCCAAAATTCCGCTAATGAAACTTGGATTTTGATGAGAATAACCGTTGTGTTCCTGGCGCCAGCCGACGCTGGTTAAGATGTAGTTCAAGCTTGAAACCGGCTTTCTCCATGAAACTTTTGAAGAGAGTTTTAGGAATTTTGCGTATTGATCGACCATGCTTGAAACGATTGTGGCAAAGGCTTCATATGTCGCAAAAATACTGTGGCGACCGGTGAGCACAAATCCCTGCATCCAGCCTTGAAGTGTGTGTTCACTTAAAACTTCCATCACGCGGCCGGTTGGGGAAATGTTTTCGTCGTAGGAATGAACCGGCCACATGAAGGCGCGTTTTGTGGCTTCAAATAGACAAGTAAATTTGTTGGATTCGGTTTCGTCCGGACACATAAAACGGAAATTCTTTTCTTTTTTGTTGAGATTGAAAATATCGCGAATGTAATCGGAGGCAATTAAAGTGTTGCCCTGCATGATCTGGCCACGACCGGATTGGCCGTGCTTTCCCAAAATGTTGATTTCATATTTTGCAGGATTTGGTAGGTGGAGATCTTTGCGCATGTTGCCGCCGATGGCGTTTTTGCACATGCCCATGCGGGGGTCGCATGAAAGAAAAGCTCGTCTTGCTGCGTTGGAAAGTAAAGTTTGATCCTCACGCATGTTTGAATGCGCTGCGGTCAAACTTTTCTTTCCGCCTTGCAATCCAAACTTTTCTTTCATGCGATTTTTTGTTGGGCTTGGTACAAACTCCAAAATTTCCGGTAATGGCTGGCCTTTTTTATCAACAAGTTCCGGGAATTTATAACTTTCGAGCCAGTTTTTAACGAGTTGAAAATGTTTTTCGTTGGTTTTTGGATCGCCGATTGGAATGCCGTGTGAACGATATGTTCCTTCAACTTTATGACCATCGGCGTGTTTAATTCCGGTGCGACCCTTGATTGATCTGTACACAATCATCGGCCAGCGAGGCTTAAGTACTGCCTCTTTTTGGCTGCGAGCTGTATCTTGGATTTCGCGAATTTTTTGATAAGCATATTCCAGAGTGTCGATCATTTTTTGATGATTTTGTTTTTTTGGATTTGTATCATCAACAATTAACGGTTCATAACCAAAACCGTTGAAAAGATTGGTGAGCTCTTTGTCGCTCATGGTTGCGTAAATTGTGGGGCCGGTAATTTTGTAACCGTTGGCGTGAAGGATTGGCAAAACCGCGCCGGACTCAGCGGGATTTAGAAATTTATTGCTGTGCCAAGCTGCGGCCATTGGTCCGGTTTCGGCTTCTCCATCACCAACAACGCAGGCCACGATTAAGTCGGGATTGTCCATGACTGCGCCAAATGCTGTGGATAAACTGTAACCAAGTTCGCCGCCTTCCACGATTGCGCCGGGAGTTCCGGGGTTTGTGTGGCTTGGAAATCCGCCCGGCCAGCTAAACATGCGGACCAATTTGCAGGTGCCATCTTCGGTGCGCTGCAACTGCGGATAATATTCGGCCATCGAGTTTTCCGCAAACAGATTGGCAATAACGGCAGGAGCGCCATGACCCGGGCCGGCAATGAACATGAAATGCGGCGCTTGGACGAAAGATTTAGTAGCGTTTTTGATTTTGAGATCCGCGTCGTGTTGATGTTTGCAGATCAGGTAATTCAGGTGTGCGTAAATAAAATTCAGGCCCGGAACTGTGCCCCAGTGACCCAAAATGCGGTCTTTAATGTGCTCGACTTTGAGCTCCTGGCGCATGGTGCAATTTTCTCTAAGATAAAGCTGCGCCGCGCCGATGTAGTCGGTGTAACGAAGGTATTTTTGAAGCCAGGCGATTGCCTTTTGATCCATGGCTTTTTGTTTTGTTGATTTTTTCATTTTGAGTTTATAAATTTTTAATTTGATTGTGGATAGACTTGGAGAGGGGAGCCGACCACAGCTCTTCTAAACTTCCAACATTTTTTCTGTGATTTCATCATAACTCTCTACGACAAAATTTGCGCCTGCATTTAGCAGATCTGTTTTTTTCATGCCGGTAAGCAAAGCGATGCTTTTAAATCCGCCGGCTTTGGCTGCCTGAACTCCGTTAATTGCATCTTCAAAAACAATACATTCGTCCGGTTTTAATCCGATTTTTTCTGCAGCTTTTAAGAAAATATCCGGAGAGGGTTTGGATTTTGGAACATCTTTATTTGTGACAATCACGCTAAAAAACTGGCGGATGTTTACGAGGTTTAGAATTTTTTCAATTGCTTCAAGTCTGTTGCCGGATGCCACGGCCATTTTTAAACCCTGTGCCTGCATTTTGCTTAAAAATTCCTGCACGCCTTCAACCGGTTCAATCTTGTTTTCATCAAGCATGCGGCTATAAACCTGAATTTTTTCATTGATGATTTTATCTTCTTCCTCGGTTGAAATTTTTCGTCCATTTTTGGCAAAAGTTCCCGGAACGATGCAATGTCCGCCTTGTCCGGCAAATTTATAATCGTCTTCCGGGGTGTAATTTATGCCATATTTCTTAAAAACCTCGGTATAAGCCAAAAAGTGGAATTGTTGGGTTAGCGTAAGCGTCCCGTCGAGATCGAATATAAGGCCTTTGAGCATCTTTTTTGTTTTATAAATTTATTATACTATTTTAGCACAAAAACAGGCTTTGGGCCAGGGTTTTCGGGTGAGGAGTCATACGTTTTTTGGGTTGCTGTTGCCAAGATTGAAAAATAATACACAATCAACCCTGGTAATCCGTGAATTTTGGCTTCAGGAAGAGAATAATCGCCAATTTTAGAAAGGTCCCCCGGGGGACTTTTTATGAATCAGGAAATATATTGCAATTTATACTCCGGTTTCTCTATCGGCAAACACTACCAACCGTTTGGTATATTGTTGGGCATTTTTATCCCATGTTCCCTCGCAGGTAATCAGGTTAAGGTGGGCCTTTCCGTCATTTGAGTTGAAGACATCAACGGCATTTGCGGCGGCGTCGTAATCACGAATTTCACGCACTACAAAGGAAATAGTTGCTCCTTTATCATCCTGAACTGTAATCTTGTCGCCCGGCTTGACCCTGTTAAGATTTACGAACACACCAGTGGCTCCATAATACCAATTAATGTGGCCGGTGATCACTGAACTGCCAATATCTCCCGGACGTGGCCCCAGATTGTACCAGGCTACATTGGCGGGATTTTTCGGAATATCAACTGCTCCCGCAGGTGTAAGTCCCACAGATTCAAAGGCGGAATTAACATTGATTGCCGGAATCTTTAGGCGTACCGGCAACCCGGGAGCGGCAAGTTGTTCATAAGTTTTGGAAGATTTATTTGTAACGTCAGCCTTTAATCTGTAAACCATCTCCGCCATTTCTCCACGAGTAACTTTTTGGCTAAAACTTGTAATGGAAGCTGGAATCGCATTTACTTCAGCCAACTTTTCCACATACGGTTTGTACCAAAAATTGAGATCCGGTGTTACAGTTAAACCTTTAACATTTACCAAAATTTTGGTAGCCTCGGCGAAATTTATGTTATTCCCTGGGTGGAAACTCCCGTCGGAATATCCGCCGATAAAATTAAAAGTTTTGCTAAAACAGATATATTTTGCAAACCATTCCGTGCCAACATCTGAAAAACAATTGTCTCCGGTGGCTTGTCCTTTGTAATAAGCTTCGGTGATGATTTTGGTAAATTCGGCGCGATTAACCGCGTTATCGGGATGAAACGTGCCATCGGCATAACCCTCAACAATATTTTGAGTTTGAACATACGTGATCGCTTCGTAGTTTGGGTGTGTGTTTGGCACATCACTGAATGCTGCGAAGGCGATGTTGCTCAGAAGTATCGTGGAAAGTGCAAATCCCGCGAGGATTAGGGGTATTCTGGCATGCACGAAGCGAGCTCCAGTTGATAGTTTTTTCAATCGCATTGGTTTTTTAGAAGATTTATAACGTAAAGGCCCCATCGAGATGGAGCCTTTACTGCCTTTATAAGTTGTTGGTTCTATGAAGACTAAATCTTGCCTTTCTTTAGAGCTACAACTGACATAAGAATACCAGCCATGATGACAATGTTCCATGGAGCGCCGTTTTCCATAGGAGCAACGCCGGTACTTGGTAGAATAGGAGTAACATAAACAGGTGCGGCAACAACAGGAGCAACTACGGCTGCGATGTCGTTATTGGTAATTGTACAAGTCTTGCTGTCACCAGCAATAATATTCAGATGGCCGCTGTAGTCGCAATCGCCGGAGAATGTCGCGGTGTAATTAGTATCCGCGGTTTCCGCCATGGTATATGCACCGGCAGGAAAGACGTTGGTTACGCCGGAAACAACCTGTGTGCCATTTACGAATAGTGAAAAGTCGGCAACGGTCTTAGTTTTGCCATTGTCGTTGATAACCGTTTTGACAACTTTGATAGTTCCAGATGTAGGTGGAATGACGATTGGTGCGATATCATTATTGGTAATCGTACAGGTCTTGTTGTCGCCTGCTACAAGTGCCACGCTGCCGCTTAAGTTACAATCTCCGCTAAACGTTGCGGTATATCCACTGTTTGCATCTTCACTTACTACGTATGTGCCGGCTGCAAGAGTGTAGGATTTTCCCGGAGATGCAACTCCAGCCGCAGGGCTTAGAGCAACTTCAACTCCGGCAAGTTTTACATGTAGATTAAAAGCAGAAGCAAGTGTTGTTCCACCGTTATCATTCACTACAGTTTTAACAACATGAAGTGTAGCTGATCCCGGAACAACTGCGATGTCATTATTAGTGATAGTACAGGTTTTATCGTTACCGGAAGCTAAAACAACATTACCGCTGGCATCACAATCACCACTAAAACTTTGTGTATAAGAAGCATTTGTATCTTCGCTAACGTTGTATGTGCCTGTAGCGAGTGTATAAGATCTTCCGGGAGTTGCGACTCCGCCCATTGGACTTCCGACAACATCAGTCCCTGAAAGTTTTACATGTAGATTAAAAGCGGAAGCAAGTG
The DNA here is from genome assembly GCA_041659405.1 of Candidatus Altimarinota bacterium. Taxonomy (GTDB): domain Bacteria; phylum Patescibacteriota; class Gracilibacteria; order UBA1369; family UBA1369; genus JBAZYK01. The sequence continues at coordinate 14,828 of JBAZYK010000011.1, read as the reverse complement.
TTGTTCCACCGTTATCATTCACTACAGTTTTAACAACATGAAGTGTAGCTGTTGAAGGAGGAGGTGGTAGTGCGCAAACCGGTCCGGAAATTGTATTTGTGTCCAGTGTTACTGCAGCGGTTTGAGCCATAGCTCGGCCGTTTAAGGTCGCGCTGGTATTCATGGTAATAGATGCAAGTGCGAGGATATTTCCTACGAATGAAGTACTGGTTCCAAGAGTCGCGGAAGAACCTACTCTCCACCAGATGTTACATGGGTCGCCACCTGTAACAGATGAACCGGTTGATGTAATTAGTGTTGACGCAGATTTAAAAATCCAGACGCCTGACCCGGTTAAATTTAAATTCCCAGTCAGTGCAAAACTACCGGCAGAGCAGTAAACGCCCGGCCCAAGAGGTGAAAGTAAAGTTAGATCCTGTCCATCCGCATAAGACTGATCACAACTCTGATTAAGAGTACTAAATGCAGCGACGTTATCAGTTTGAGCTGCTTGAGCACTCAAATCATTGGAATGTGTTCCGCCACCGGCAGTTGCAGGTGGAAAGCCGGTAATTGCGGTACCTGTACTGACACCAACAGCTCCGCTAATAACTGACGAACCTGTATTTGTTACCGTTGAGCTACCCAAAACCGAGTAACTCGTTGCCCCACTTAAAGTTGGGGAAGTAGCCGCGAACGCGGTGATTGGCCCAATAAGGCCGAGTACTAAGGAAGCAGCCAATACATTTAGTATTGGATTCCTGAAAAACTTTTTCATGTATTTTTTGTGTTACGAATTAAAACCTTTCTTGTTATTTTAACATACTTACGGAAGTCATTGCAATGGCCTCTTGGCTTATTCTCTGTCTTTTTCAGATTTTTTTTTGCTACCATAAGAAGATTTTTTGTGGATAAGTTCACTATACACTTTTTCCAGTTCATCCACATATTTTTCGACTGAAAAGTTGGGGGCAATTTGCAGGCTGTTTTTTTCGTAACCTTTACGAATGTGACTTGTTTTAAGTAATTTTATAATAGCTGTCGCAATTTCCGGGGCCTTTTTTTTTGTCAAAATCCCGTTCATGCCATTTTTGATGATGGCGGTGATGGCTTCGTCGTTAACTGCGACCATGGATTTTCCGCAGGCAATGGCCTCTATCGCTACGGTTGGTAAAGTGTCCGAATCTGAAGTCATTAAGGCCAAAGTTGCCGCTTTGTTGGCGCTGATTACCAGGTCGTGCTCAATAAAACCGGTGATGAAAACATTATTTCCCAATTTCAGGCGTTTAATTAGCCGGTCCATACTTTCTCTTTGCAGGCCGTCGCCAATAATCATCAATTTTGTTTTTGGAAATTTCTGGATCACTTTTTTCATGGCTTTTATAGCCAGATGAACGTTTTTTCCGCGGTCGATCCTTCCAACTAAAACCAGCAACGGATCATCCGGATTAAGTTTGTATTTTTTTAAAAAAAGATGCGCGGGAATTTGCTTGATTTTTTCCAGTTCGATCCCGTTGTGAATCATGCTTATTGGCGCTTTGACTTTGGCTCTCTTAAGATGACGAACGGCTTTTTTGGATGGCGCGATCACCAGATCAAAAGGTTTAAGTGACATCTGCAAAATCAGATTGGTGATTGGCGGGGTAATTCCGGCCAGCCAGGGGAAAAGCCATTTGGTGTACTCCTGAAAAGGTGTGTGCAGCGTAAAAACATTGGGGATCTTCTTCTTCTTGGCGGTTTTGGTTCCAATAAAGCTGCCAATTAAAATGCTGTGACTATGAACAATATCAATTTCAAGATTGTCCAAAATATTGTCAATTTCTTTATTGAATGGCGCGCTTAAGCGGTCTTGTGGCCGCATGAAAAAGGGGACTGAAGGAACGTAAATTACATTCTTTTCAACCTTGTCATAATTGTCGCATTTGGGAGCTACGACAATAACTTTGTGTCCGCGTTTTTCCAGTTCCTGTTTAATAATCACCATTTGATGGACAATGCCGTTAACGGTGGGAAGATAATGGTCGCTCGTGAAAAGAATGTTCATTAATTTTCAAGTAAAATCTTTTTGTTGATGTCTTTACGCAGGGTATGATAGGCAAAAAGTCCACCGGGAATCGGAAGCCAAAAAGAAATAATGCGATACAAAAGTACCGCCGCTAAAGTAATGGCGGGGTCGGTATGCGCCGTCAGGAAGATCAAAATTAGGGTTGCTTCGGTTGCGCCAAGTCCGGCTGGAGCAAGTGTTATTTTGCCAAAAACCATTGAGCAGGCATAAGCAAATGTTACCAAGGTTACATTGGGCATTATCCCAAAAGTTTTAAAGGAAAGTAATAGAGTAATAATGTTGGCTATGTAGTAGATAAGGGACGCGAAAATCGCCGGAAAAAGTAATTTTGGTTTGGAAAAGAAAAGTTTGTAATAAAGGTGGCGATTTTTGATGAACGAGATTAAGTGGTGTGCCCAGCTATATTTTTTGAAAATGGTTTCCAGTTTGGCAAAAATCACTTTTCTCATCAGAATGAACAAAAGGATAATTGCGGCAATAACCAGCAGGGTCAGAGTTGTAGAAGCGTGTGTTGGCAGCGGTAAATCAGGCAAAAATAAAAGCGGAATCAAAATCAGCAAAATGACTAAACCGTTGGTTAAAATTCCCCAGCAGATTGTCAGGAAAATAAAATTTTCAGCGGTTACGCCAAGTCTTTTATAAAAATGATAAGCGGCGGCCAATCCTCCGGCTTCTCCTACCGGCAAAATGTGCGCGGCGAAAACGTTGAGCGCGGCAATGCGGAAGGTGTCTTTCATGTTCATTTTTACGTTCACCATTTTGAGTAATAATTGTGAAAGCCAACCGTCGCCGATGTATTGAAAAAGTTGTGAAAAAACGGCTAAGCCAAGCCAGCCATAATTGATCTGATCTTTTAGCGCAACCAGTTTGCCAACGTCTTTTAGTTCGGGCACCAGGCGATAAATCGCCAGTCCGATCATTCCAAAGAGCAGAATGTAAAGCAGGATTTTATATTTTGAGGATTTTGGGGATTTTTTTTTGGTCACGATAAGTTTTCTTTAATAAATTGAGCAATGTTTAGGGCGGCTTTGGGATTACTGATTTTTTTAAGATTTTCCTGGATGGATTTCTTGTTTTTTTGGAGCTGATTAATTGCCGCAGTGATACTTAATTTTTTGGTTGGGGCAATCAGGCCCACATGATAGCGTTTTAAAAGTTCGGCATTTCCACGTTCCTGGCCGGGGATAATTTGAGTAATAATCATCGGTTTTTTGGCGGCAAGACATTCCATAACGGTGGCTCCGCCGGCTTTAGTTATAACTATATTGGAAGCCTTAATCAATTCCGGAAGATTTTCGGTCCAGCCAAAAATACGGACATTCGCCATTTTTTTGAATGATGCCAGTTTGGCTTTAACTTCATCATTTTTACCGGTGACGACAATCACATTTAACTTTGGATTTTCGGTAAGTTCTTTCAGGATTTTTTTACTTTTTCTGATATTTTCGGCTAATGGCAGAAATAGAATAGTGGTTTTTTTAGGGTCGAGTTTTAGTTTTTTTAAAAAAGCTTTGCGATCCATCTTTTTCAGGAAATTTAAACGAACCGGAAAGCCAAGAATTTTGATCTTATCTAAGGGCGCGCCGAGTTTTCTTAAAGAATGCGCAGTGTCTTCGTTGGGCACAATATGATAATCGACTTCGGCAGTAACCCAGACCTTATGAATGGAAATTGAATCGGTGACCACGCTGATAAACTTGGTTTTGTGATCAAGTTCCTTCCAAATTTTTAGGGCCAGATAATCCCAAACCGGATAAGTTGAAATGATTAAATCCGGCTTCTTTTCCTGAAAAAGTTTGATGATTCTTTTTGAATGGAGGGAGTAGTTGATCATATTGACCATTTTGACCTCCCATTTGCGGTTTGTGCCTTTAAAAAAAAGTTCCCACAGCGCGGGAGCATGCTTTGCCGAGCTTTGGTAAAGTTTATAAGAAGCTTTGTTAATGGTTTCACTTAGCGTATGAAAGAAATCAATAATCTCGATCTCGAATTCATTGCCATAGAGTGCTTTTAAACCTTGTTCAATTGCTTTGGCCGCGCTCATGTGACCTTGTCCAATATTGCAGCTTAAGATGAGAATCTTTTTTGACGCCATGGTTGAGGATAAGTTGGGCGTGGGGCTTGTTGCTGCCACGCGCACAGTGCCAATTTTAGTCGCGTGCGAAGCAAGCTCCACGAAAGTTCTGCGCCATTATAACTGATTTTTAGGATTTGGGGAGGGGTGGAGGCGGCTAATTTTTGGCGGGGGCAATTGCTGGTGCTTGTGTGCGTGGTCCGGTTTCTGCCTGGATGGCTTCTTCTTCAGCTTCTTCAAACCCAAATTCGGCCGCGATGGGAGCGACTCGTTGTGTGGCGATGCCTTCAAGCCGGTGTTTTTTGTGTAGTTCGGGGTACTCTGGGGTTGTTGGTTTTTCTGCATCTGTGGCTGCTGGTTCCGCCAGTTCGGGAAACAAAACTGTGAAATCTATTTTTACGTTTTCTCTAATGCTTTCCAGTTTTTCGTCTTCTTGTAATTTTTTAATTAACTCAAGCAAAATTAAGATTTTTTCTCTTATTTGTTTTGTTTGCTCTGTATTATCTTTACAAAAGTCTAAAGCTAAAAAGAGATTATGAATATCATTCAAAAGTTTATAAATTTGCTCGGTTTTTTGCGAGATCTTTTCTTTGAGAATTTTTTTTTCGTGCTGTTTCTTTTGTGTTCAGGGCTCCTCCTTCTTGAGATCCGAATCCCATGAAGCCTAAAACAACAAGTGTAATTGTTAATTCCCAAAAAATGATAAGGCCCCTTGGAATAATTGGATTTTCACATAAAAGTATTGCTGCAATACACTGTGCAATTAGAAGAATAGTTTTAATACATTTACGGATATTGTTGTTTGGTAATTCATTGTATCTTCCCAGTTGCAATAATAGGTCTGATTTGTCCTCACGAGCCATTCTGGCTACAAACTCTGGATTAGCATTTCTTGTGATAGCTTCTTGTAGAATTTTTTTGGAAAGTTCTTCAGGAAATGGATCGCTTACCGTTTTTATAATATCCTGAAAAGTAATATTGGGTTGCTCTGGCTCCAAAATTTCGGTACCTATAACTTTTCTTAAAATTTCATCTTTTTTTAAAAGTGCGTCAACTATTTCAGTCATTAAGCTTTCAAAATCATCGATTTTTAGAGAATTTGGATGAGTTTGAGCAATTTCTGCAACAATTTTGTCGATAATTTGGGTTGTATTTTTGGGCGGTTTAAGTTTGAGTTGATCAAAAACGTGGCGGAAAATCATATGTACAGCTTCTGCCGGTCTGACTTCTGTTTCAGGGGATAATGTTTGTCTAATTTCCTGCATAACGGCATCTCTTACAGTCTGGATTTGGCAGGCCACTTTTTCAAGTTCGTCAGTGCATTTTTCGGCGTAATTGGGCAGACGATCTCGAATAGATTCATATCTTTCTTGTGCTTCTTTGCGCGCTTGTAATCTTAAATTTGCAATTTGATCAAGATCGTTTCCTGATTGGAATTCGATTTCCCTGTATGGTGTCATGAAATTAGATAAAAGGTTCGTATTTTATGCTGGTTTTATGCAAATGGCAATAAACTTAAGGGACATGGGTGAGTGTGCGCTCACCTATAAAATACTTTGCATTTTCGTCACTGGAATTTGCAGATTTGGTCTGGCGTTTTTGGCTTGAGAGGCAGAGAATTCTGGTATGACGTTATATGGCATTAACGATTTTTTTGTATCCAATAACCAAAACAAATATGGGCAATTTTCAAAGACAATCAGGACAAAAATTTGAACATGCGGAACAAGGTCAAATTGCGCAACTTTCCAACGTGGGATTGAGCGAGGTCAGAAAAATCCCCAACGTGAAACAGGATGAAATCAATAAACTTTCCAACAAAGAATTACTGAAATTGTGTCAGAATTGCGGATCAAATATTCGCAAGTTACAGCGTCAATTCGCAGTTTATTTGATTGAGGTGAATAAGAGATGTGTTTGCCGTGATTGGGGCTTTCATTCAATTGGTGAGTTTGCGGCCAAGTTGGCAGGTATGGGGTCAGAAATCGTGAATAGAATTTTGAATGTCGCACAAAAGCTTGAAGATAAGCCAAAGTTAATGGCACTTATGCTTGAATGCGGATGGGCCAAATTGGAAATTGTAGCCAACATTGTAGAGCCAGAAACACAGGATTTTTGGGTTGAGAAGGTGAAAACGATGAGTCTTGCGGTTTTGCAAAAATTCGTTCAAGAAATTCGCAATCAAGAACTTTTTAAAAAAAATAGTAATGAAAAACAGATACGCCAAGTCCAGAAGGAAGAAAAGATACAAACAAGTATTAGTCCAAATTTGTCTTCTGGTACCGAAAGTATTCAAGAGGATGTTTTTGAGGTTGAGTCAAATACTCCGCAGCAGCAAGCCTTAATTCAGGGCTTCGTCAACGAAGCCGCGAATATGGCAGAAAATTTTCAAAAAGCAAGTATCACAATTCATGTAAGACCGGAAATTGAAGGAAAGCTTAGGCTCTTTAAATTCAAATTGGAAAAACAGCAGAAAAAAGCACTGAATTGGGAAGATGTGATGGAAGAGTTTTTAAAAATGGCGGAGGAGGGGGTTGAGGTGCCGCGGAAGGTTTGCAAAAAATCGCAAAAAACTGAGGTGTCGGCGTCGGTGAAAAAAGTCAGCGAAAAGATGGTGCCGGCAAAATCGCAAAAACGAAAATCGGCAAAACCTACGCGTCACATCCTTGTGGAAACTCAACGGCAACTAAAGGTTCAATATTATGAGATGTGCGGATATCCAGGATGCAACAAGCCAGCCGAAAACAAGCACCATACCAAAAGATTTTCGCTCGAACATGTTCATGAGGCGATTGTGCCGCTTTGCAAGATTCATCATCAACTCGCGCATCATGGACTCATAAAAAATGAAGAAATGGTGCCAATAGATGCGCGAACCGGTGCGCCAAACTGGAAGTTGCAGTTGCGGGCGGATGAGCGGGCGCCGAAATTTAAAGTTGATCAACTTGTGCAAAAATTCAGGATGAGTTCGGCATGATAAGGCGTGAAGTGACGCATGTATGTTTTTATTGCAGGCGAAGCGGGCTCCAAAAAAGATTTTTTGTTTATTTGCGAAATTTGGCTAAAAAGTTTAAATTGAGCGTGCAAGGATTTGGCGCATTTATGGCTCGTGCGATTATGAGCTTTGAATGGCTAAAATTCGCATCATCATAACCCAAACAAACCTCCATGGCTCTTCCTCTTAAAATTTTCTCGGGGTCGTCTCATCCTCAATTGGCTGAAGAAATAGCCAAAAATCTTCATATGAAACTTTCGGAAATGAAGATTACGCGTTTTGCCTGCAATGAAATTTATGCCAGGCCGGATCAAACTGTGCGTGGGGCCGATGTCTTTATTATTCAAACGGCAACTTCTAAAATTAATGAAGATTTAATGGAGCTTTTTATCATGCTGGATGCGGTAAAACGTTCGTTTGCCGAAAGAATCCATGTGGTGATTCCGCATTATGGTTACGCGCGTCAGGATCGTGTGGCTTCACCGCGTGAACCGATCACTGCAAAATTGGTTGCTGATCTTTTAAAAACTGCCGGTGCGGATCATGTTATCACTATAAATCTGCATTCCGATCAAGAGCAGGGCTTCTTTAATTTTCCGGTTGATAACCTGAATACCGTTAAACTTTTTGGTGAATATTTCCGTCGCAAGAAGTTGCAGGATATGGTGGTGGTGGCTCCGGATACCGGTGCTACTAAAGCCGCAAAACGCTTTGCCGATGAAATTGGTGCGGATCTGGCGATTTTGCATAAAGTTCGTCCGGCTCACAATGTTTCTGTGATTACGCAGGTGGTTGGTGATGTAACCGATAAAACCTGTATTATTTATGATGATATGATTGATACCGGCGGAACCGTAATTGCAGGTCGTGAAGCCATTTTGAAGAAAGGTGCCAAGGAGGAAATTTATCTGGTGGCGACTCATCCGGTTTTTTCGGCTCCGGCAACCGATCGCTTAAGAATCGCAAAATTTGCGGAAGTTGTGGTGACAAACTCCATTCCGGTGACAGAAGATAAAATGTTCCCGGGGTTGCACGTTTTGTCTGTGGCTCCACTGCTGGCAAAAACGATCAAAAATGTAAATGAATCCAAGTCGGTTTCTTCGGTATTTTAGCCTTAGTCGATTTGTGGTTTAATGAAATTGAACCTAATTTTTATCTGTAAATCATGAATTCTCCAAAAACTATTTACGTTGGTACCGATCATGCCGGTTATGAAATGAAGGAACAATTCAAAAAACATCTGACTGAAAAAAGTATAAAGTTTGTGGATTTGGGCTGTTTTAGTATGGACGCGGTGGATTATCCGGATATTGCGCGTGAAGTTTGCGAAAAAGTGAATGAAGATCAAAATTCTTATGGAGTTTTGTTTTGTGGTTCGGGAATTGGCATGTCGATTACGGCAAACAAGATGCAGGGGATTCGCGCTGCTCTTTGTAATTCCGAGGAAATGGCCAAGCTTTCACGTCAGCATAACAAGGCTAATGTTTTATGTATTGGAAGCCGTTTGACGCCTTTGGATCTGGCTCTGAAAATGTTTGATATTTTTTATGTGACTGAGTTTGAACCGGTAGAACGCTATGTTCGCCGCGTGGAAAAGGTCATGGCCTTGGATAAAGGTATGAAAGGTGCAAAGATTCAGGATAGGTGCTAGTTTGTGGTTCGATTATAATTTAATATTAAAAATTTATGTTACATGAAGGTGCTGAAAGACGGGATGATGATGTGAAAGATGGTGAAAGACGGGGTGATGATTCGATTGAAGGATTAGTAGCAAGACTGATTGAAAAAGCGACATTAAGAAAAACTGATGATCCAGGTGCCTTGCGAGCTAAAATTGGAGAAAAATTGCAGGCTGCTGGTGTCAACGTTGTTGATGAACTCTTTACGGAACCAGGAGATATGCCAGAAGGGGATTCACAGAATGATTCGCAAGAGCCGATTCCGGATGAAGAATGGGCAGACGGTGATCATAGTGGATTGTCGGTCTCACAAACCCAGCTTTTGGCTTCGGGGCAAAAAAATCCCGGACGTTCTGTCGCAGATTTGCGTGCGATTATTAATGAATCCCGTTAATTTTTTCTATGAATATAAAAATTGCTCCATCAATTTTGTCTGCGGATTTTGGCAAGTTGAACCAGGAAATCGCCCAGGTTTCACCATATGTGGATTTGTTGCATGTGGATGTGATGGATGGTCATTTTGTGCCGAATATTACTATTGGTGCGCCGGTTGTGGCTTGGCTTAAAACGGGTTTGCCACTTGATTGTCATTTGATGATCGAGCACCCGGAAAATTTTATTGAAGATTTTGTGAAGGCGATGGCGAAAGTGGGTTGCACCGGCAAAATGGCCAGCATTACGGTTCATCAGGAGGCGTGCAAAAATTTGCCTAAGGTGATTCAACAGATTAAAAGTTTTAAGAATGAGGCGGGGGAGTCGGTTAAGGCTGCGGTTTCCATCAATCCGGCAACTCCAATTGAAATGATTGAAGAGGTTTTGGACGATGTGGATATGGTTTTGGTGATGAGCGTTAATCCGGGCTTTGGTGGACAGAAATTTATTGCTTCAGCTTTGGGAAAGATTGAAGCTCTGCGCAAAATGAAGCCAAATCTGGATATTGAAGTGGATGGGGGAATCAACGCAGAAACGGCTAAGCAATGCGTTAAAGCCGGTGCAAATATTCTGGTGGCGGGGTCTTATATTTTTGGAGCGGTGGGTGCGGAAGGGCGCAAGAAAGCCATCGAGAGTTTAAGGATTTGAGCATCGCAAATCTGCGCGAGGGGATAAATGCAATGAGCTCAGAATTTTTTAGGATTGATTCTTTTGAAAAGGCATGTAAGCTGTGCCCCCTGATTTTTAATGTATTTTTTTATGCTTGAACGTTTTTCCGGTCTTGAATCTTCTGGAAATGGAGACAAATCAAAATTAACATTGGCGGGTGCGGCTTTGGCTGCGATACTTGCGACAACCGCGGCTGTTAAAAATGTTTATGCGGAAGAAGGTGGCGCTGTTGGTACTGAGGCAAAGGAAACTGTTCAGGAAGAACATGGAAAAGCGGGTGCTCAGCAGACTGAAATGGTTTTTAAAGCTGGGGCAATTACTCCTGAAGTTGCCAAGGGTTTGTCCTTGAGCGGATCGGGCACTTACAAACAACTTGGGCTACATGAACATCAATGGATTGGCGCGGCCGGTGTTCTTTTGGAACCGGCTCATGGTTTAGAATTAGGTCTTGGTGCCGGTTATAAGAATCAGGATGGTCATAGTGCTTTTGCTCCTTACATTCAATTGGGTAAAGAAAATTCTCTGGGCCCTTTGAAAATGAGTTCAGAAGTGTTTTTTCAACCTTATGTTGGTGAACATTTCCATTTTTACGGAGAGGCTTTAAGTGATGTTTATTTGAATAAAGGGGAAAATATTGCCTTGGGTCTGCATGCGGAAACAGCCAGCAATCCTGAAGGACATTTGCAATATGTTGTTGGTGGACCGCAGTTAACATTTCAGGTGCCACCTGTTAAAGCAACTTTGTTTTTAAATGGAGGCGGATATCAGCCAGAAGGGGAAGAAGGAGCGGCGGGGCAAGCACATGTCGCATCGCCATGGGTGAGCGGTTATAATGCTAAATTTGTCTTAGGTGTGAATTTTGATATGCGTCACAAGGAACATGAGGCGGATGCTAATTCACCGGAACACTAAAATCTAGCAATTGTAAGTTGACATATTTTATTTTTGTAATATAATTCTGGCGTGGAATTATATTTTAACTTTTTTAAAAATGTCAGTTGAAGGTGGTTTTCCTAATATTGCTGAAGGTCTGCGGAATAGTGGTGACAGGTTTTTGAGAATTGTTGAAGCTTTTAAGGCTTTTGAATTTGAGTCCAAGACTGGTGGTAAATTGCCTTGCGGTCAGCAGATTAGCGTTATTCAAAAGGAAGCTTCTTGCACAAGGATTGTTATTTCTTTGTTGGAGGGAGCAAAGTTAGAATTTTATTATGTAGCCGGATCAATGTTATCGGTAAGTTTTGAGGGGAGGCGAATGCTTTTAGGAACTTTAGATTCAGGTGAAGAAAACTGGAATTGGAGTTTTGGAGCTGCAATGGCAACTTTGAAGGATTTTGAAGTTGTACTTTCGTTTTTAGAAAGAGAAAAATTGATTTTGGAAAATAGGCTTAAGAAGCAACAAGACGGTTTGGTTAGTCAAACTTTGGAAGATTTAGGTGCCGCAGTTAGGAAGAGAGTTTTGTAGGTTGTCTTTGCTGAAATGTTGTAAAAAGATTGACGGCTCTTCTTTAAGAATGCTAGAACTTTGGCAGTTGTTCTTTTCCATTTTCATTCCGACCGTTTGGTCGTTTTAATTCTTTAACCTCATCTCACATGAGTGCTCTCATCGGTTGTATTAAGGAAATCAAAAACAATGAAAACCGTGTAGGTTTAACGCCACAAGGGGCTGCGGAACTAGTTGCAGATGGTAACAAGGTTTTTATTCAAAATGGTGCGGGAGTTGGTGCTGGTTTTATGGATGAGGAATATAAGGCTGCGGGTGCGACTTTGATGGCTACTCCGGAAGAAGTGGTTCAAGCTTCTGAAATTTTGGTTAAGGTTAAGGAACCAATTCCGGCTGAATATCATTTGCTGGATATGATGAAGGGCAAGACTCTTTACACTTATCTGCATCTTTCTGCGGTTGATAAGGGTTTAACTTTGAAATTGATCGAAAATAATATTGCCGCTGTGGCTTATGAAACAGTGGAAGATGACAAGGGCCGTTTGCCGCTGCTTGCTCCAATGAGTGAGGTTGCGGGGGTTTTGGCTGTGCAATATGGCGCTGAATATCTTCAAAAAAAGTATAATGGTCGTGGTGTGACTTTGGGTTTTATTACCAATACCGATAAATCTGAAACGGTTGTGGTTGGTGGAGGATTTGTGGGCGCTACTGCGGCAAGAACAGCTGCCGGTTTGGGCGGAATGGTCACGATTTTGGATATTAGTGAGGCTCGCGTTGAACAACTCAAAAAAGAATTCCGCGAACATCTTGGTGAAAAACTTTTTCAAAATGTGCGCATTTTGAAGTCGGATGAAGCTACCTTAAAAGAATGGGTTGCCAAGGCTGATTTGCTGGTTGGTGCTGTGTTGATTCCTGGAACTCGCGCTCCGGTTGTTGTGACTGAACAAATGATTCGTTCCATGAAAAAGGGTTCCGTGGTTGTGGATGTTTCCGTTGATCAGGGTGGTTGTATTTGGGGAACTCATGCAACAACTCACAGTGAGCCAATTTATAACATTGATGGCGTGATTTTCTGCTGTGTGGCAAATATGCCGGGACAGGTTTCTCGTCAATCTACACAGGCTTTAACCGCTGCGACACTGCCTTATTTAAAGAAAATGGCTAAGGATGGGGTTATAAATTCAATTCGTGTTTCTTTGAACGGCGATGGTCGCTTTGCCAAGGGTTTAAATGCTTTTGGAGGAAAAGTAACTTATCCATCTGTGGCTAAAGATCTTGATTTAATGGGGCAGTATCGGGATTTGCGGGAGATGGTTGGCGAGATGGCCGGCGCAGTTGTATGAAGAAAAATCCTTCAAAATCAGGGAATAAATATGCGGAGTTGGCGGAACCGCAGAGACAATTGGATTTTCACCAATTGGGGTTGCTCACGCCTGATCAAATTTTGGAAGAGATTGAAGATTTTTTGGTGACTGCGGAAAAAGATGGCTTGAAAAAGGTTTTAATCATAACCGGAAAGGGGCTTCACTCCAAAGATGGGCAAGCCGTAATAAGACCACTGATCGAAGACTATTTAAAACGCAGTGATCTTATTAAGACTTTTTCTTTTGCGCCGATTCATAGGGGCGGGGAAGGCGCGTTTTTGGTGATGATTTAGCCATTAACATGTAATTAATATGAACTTAACATGTTAATCCTTGCTTTTAATCTAACATGATGATAACATGTTAAGTGTTAACATGAACTTAACATGAACTTAACATGACTATTCCGCCACAATATTATCTTGAAAAACCCGATTTAAGCTTACTGGATACTAAAGAGATCATATCTAAGTTGGATCCTCTTGGAGATAAGCTTCGGGATCTGTTCGAGAAGTCTAATTTTCCTGATTACTTGTATTGGGATAAATTAAAATACAAAATTCCTAACTACTCTGTTTCTGCGGAGGAGGGGTGGTTTTTTGTTCGTCAATTTAGAAATTTAGTCTCAAATGAGACATTAATTAAATCAGAACAAGGTAAGAATTTTCGATGGATGCGCTTACGTTATACTGATGAATATTTGCATCGGATCGATATGTGTACGGGTGGAAAAATTTCTCCAAAATCTTTTTTTTCTACCGATAAAAATCAACTTATTGTTCATGGAATAATGGAAGAAGCCATTGCTTCCAGTCAACTTGAGGGTGCTCATACAACCAGGGCAGCTGCTAAGAAAATGCTCTTGGAAAATAGGATTCCCACTAATAAATCCGAGCAGATGATTTTGAATAATTATAGAGCCATGATAGCTATTGAATCTGAGTATACTAAATCAGAGCTGTCGCTTGAATTGATGTTCGCATTACATCGACAGCTTACGGAAGGTACGGACATAGCTAAAGATGAAATAGGCAGATTTAGAACAGATGAAGATGGTATCGTAGTTCAGGGTGTTATAGGTACGGAAGCGTATGTTACACATGTCCCGCCTAAAGAAGCATTTTTAAATAAAGAGATAAAAAGGCTTATTGCCTTTGCAAATGATCTGGGTGAAGATCAGTTTATCCATCCAATTATCAAAGCAATATTTTTACATTTTTGGATTGGCTATTTGCATCCATTTACTGATGGTAATGGTCGTATGGCTCGTGCTCTGTTTTATTGGTATCTTTTGAAGAAAGGTTATTGGACCATGATATATATACCTATTTCTACCGTTATTAAACATGCACCAATGCAATATGCAATGGCCTACATTTATAGTGAACAGGATAATTTTGATATAACCTATTTTTATGATTTCCATATTAAAAAAATAATCCAGGCACTTGAAGAGTTTGAGTCTTACATTGATAAAAAAACCAGGGAGAACCGCAAATTTGATGATGTGTTGGGGACTCAGATGTCTTTAAATGAACGGCAAAAGCAATTACTTCATCATCTTATTTCGGATGATAAAGCGAGTGTAACGGTTACTTCACATAGTGGAATTCATAATGTTGCTCGTCAAACTGCCGCTAAAGATTTAAAAGAACTTGAAAATAAAGGATTTTTGATAGCAAAAAGAGAAGGGAAGTTTGTCAGATATTATTCTTCTGAAAAACTTATGGGATATAAGGGGAGAATTTAATAAGAGAGGGGCGTGAGTCTCTACACCCCGGAACGGTTTTCTCGCTATTATTTGGTGTGCCCGGCGCGAGTCGAACGCGCGACCTTTGGCTCCGCAAGCCAACGCTCTATCCATCTGAGCTACGGGCACATATAGATGATGATGCGGATATTATGGAAATGTTCCGCATTGCCGTTTTTGTGTTTTTTGCGAACGGCAGGGGCTAATTTACCGTATTTGTTTGACCTTGGCAAGCCATATCTGGGGCAGAAGTTGGATCAGTAGATAATTAGTTTGAAAAAGTTACGCAATCAAGTTTTAATGATAGCAATTATCATTTAACGAAATTGCTATGTTGGAACATGACTTGTTATGGGATCTTTTGCCTGATGGGTTGAAAG
>JBAZYK010000010.1:0-73507 GCA_041659405.1 Candidatus Altimarinota bacterium | reverse complement strand
CCAGGATAACTTTAAGTTTGAACGCTCCATCGTACTGTTTCCGTATACCTTTTGGCATAATTTTTGGGGTTAAAAACCTCTCTTAGCATACCCCATTTTTCTGTCCGATTTTGCGGGACCATTATATTTTACAAAAATCTCAATTCAAGTTTCTCTTTTACTCCTTTCCAATTAGGGATGATTGACTCCTGCAATTTAAAGAAATTCTTATCGTGATGCTTGTATTTCATGTGGCATAGCTCGTGCACAATGACGTAATCGATGCAATCCTTGGATGCCCTTATCAACAATGGGTTTAGGATGATTTTTTTACTTGATAAATAGCTGCCCCATCGTTTTGGCATTTTTCTGGTCGTAAGGTGAGGAACGAAGTCATAGTTAAATTTTCTTATCATCTCTTTAAATCGTAACGTAAGGACTGATTTGGTTCGTTCCTCAAACCACTTATCAAGAAGTTTTTTGTTTGCGGTTCGATCTTGAGAAATTTGTTTTGTAAATACCGTAATTTTCCCTTTCTCAAGCCTAACTTCTGGACTCTTGCCTGCTTTTATCAAAAGCTTATATTGTCGTCCCAAGTATAAAAAACTTTCGCCCGAAACATATTCTTTTTTACTTGTATCCTTCCTGTATTTTCTAAAATACTGCACTTGTTTCTCTAGCCATAGCCATTTTCTTTTTAAAAATCTTTCAATTTTAGCAGCATCATACCCAAATGGGCATTTTAAAATAATATTTAAGCTTGGTTGAACCGTTAGTGCAACGGTTTTACGATCCTGCAGCACCAAATAGTACTCGTATGAATATTTCCCAAATTTAAATATATTTATTTTCATGCTTGGAAAATTCCATTGTTATTACAGGCAAGATCAATAATTGTTGAAAGAAGACCTTGTAAATCCTCATTACTCAGATCAACGCCCTTTTTTAGCTTTACGATGTCATATAGGTAATCGTCCAGTTTGTTCGTAATGACTCTTTTGACCTCGTTATTTTTATGCCAATCTACAATCGTTTCAGCTTTCAGAATGTTGAATATGTCCAAAATAATATCAACAATCTCTTCTTCCCCCACATTGTATCTCAGCAGAATGTCTTTTAGATTCCTATAAAAAATATCCGCACCGGTTTTCTCACGAATTTTTGCAGGAATTTCATCATCTTCTTTAGCTAATACTTGTGATTTAATTTCTTTGATTCCATTTAAGGCTTCAATATCGGCAATTTTCCCTTCTCTTAATTTCTCTAAAAGCTTTTTAACCTTTTCCGAAAAACGATTATAGAATTCAGGATCTTTCTCTGCTTCTTCCGTAATTGTTCTTTGAATTTGTGCCGCTATTGCTTCCGCCTTTGACTTATTTGAGCCCAAATTGGCTATAGCCTCGGCAAATGCCTCTGCATCATTAATATTGATTTGCTTTGTCAGCACTTCAACTTCTTTTGCATCAATGAATTGGTCCAGGATTTTAACGAGCTGCAATTTATACTCGGAAAAGTCGTCCGTATCGGCATATTTCAGATGTGCCGTTTTCCTAAGTTCCAAAAACTTTTTAAGATCCATTTTGTATGTATCCAGATGAGGAAAACCGATTGAAAAGTCCTGAAGAGCAAGGCATTCATTAAATTGCCGTATAAATGTGTTCAATGCTTTATAAAAAAGTGTGCGTTCCTGTTCATCAGCCAACTTTTGAATATAAGCTTCATCGTCTTTTGAACCTTTAAGTTCCTTGAACATCTCGTGCAACGCCTCATAACTGGATTCAAGTTCAACTTTTTTAGCTATTACATCAATCAAAGTGTTTTTAATGTCTGCATCATCATAATTTCCAAACAATTTCATTGCCGTATCGATGTTTTTTGCATTTTCGGAATAATCAATGATAAAACCTGCCGTTTTTGGAAATTTTATATTTTTATTCTCATAGATTCGATTCACTCTGGCGATTGCCTGGAGCAAGTTATGATCTTTGAGGTCTTTGGCCAAATAAAGAACCGTGTTTCTCGGTGAATCAAAGCCGGTAAGCAGTTTGTCCACAACAATCAAAATTTCAACCCCGCCATCACCTTTTTTAAAGCTGTTGATCTTTTGTTTCTCGTAAGAAGCCAGATCTCTAAAATTGTGATTTATCGCTTTAATAAAGTCAGAAACCTCTTTTTTATGCGTATCCTTTTCGTCCTCATCCGTTGTAGTTTCGGAAATTATCACCGCGGTATTGATTTTCTCTCCAAAACTTTCAAAAAATCTTTGGAATAAAATCGCTGAATATTTTGAAGGAGCAACAATTTGAGCTTTCAGCCCTGTTCCCTGGAATGTTCTAATATAATGTTCCTGAATATCGTAAGCGATTTCCGCAATTCTTTGCGGATTATTGCGAATAACGCGTTTATCCACAAATTTTTGAAGTTCACGCCTTTGCTCCTGATTCAACTCTTTTGTAATGCGATCAACTTGTCGATCAATTTGTTCCTTGTTTTGGGTTAATTCCACATAACGACCTTCATAAATTAGCGGCAGAATCACCCCATCACTTAAAGCATCATCAATCGTATATTTATCTATATATCCACCAAATTTAAGCCAACTGGCTTTTTCTTTTTTCATTAACGGAGTTCCCGTAAATCCGATGTAGCAGGCGTTGGGAATAGTTCGATTCATTTCCGCGTTGGCCATACCTCCTTGTGTTCGATGAGCCTCGTCAATCAGGACAAAGATGTTTTTTGAATCATCAACAAACCCGGCACGGTGTTTTTTTGCACTTTCAAACTTATGAACCAAAGTGGTAATAACATTTAAGTTTTTTTCTTTGATCAGTTTTAAAAGTTCTTGGCCGCTTGTCGCTTCCACTACGCCTTTTTTGAGCTTACAATCCCGAAATGTATCCGAGATTTGTTTATTCAGGTCTTTTCTATCGGTAACAATAATAATGCGGGGATTTTGAATGCGCTCATCCTCAATCAGGGCTTTGACAAACATGACCATTGTCAGAGATTTGCCCGAACCTTGCGTATGCCAGATCAAACCACCATTTCTTCTTAGACCTACCGGCCCGGTTTTTTCTATTTCAATGGTTTTCAAACTCTTTTGAATGGCAAAATACTGCTGATAACGGGAAACCTTTTTAATTCCCGCATCGTAAAGAATAAAATTCTTGGCGAGATCAAGCATCCTATTAGGCTCCAAAAGCGCCACAATGCCTCTATCCTGCTCCGTAGGCAGTCTATCGGTTATTTGCTCATGATTTAAGGTTGCCCCGTTTAAATCGGCGCAAATTTGCGTATAAAGAGCACTTTCAATAGGCTTGGAAATAAGTTCATTAATTTTCTCTTCAAACTTGGGATTTTCCTTTTCTTTCCAACGCGCATAAAACTTATTTGGCGTTCCGGTAGTCCCGTATAAAAGTTCGGTCTTATTCGTGCCAATTAAAAGCTGGGGATAAACAAAAAGCTTTGGGCAATATTCCGGCCCCTGATTTCTATTCATTTGTGTTAAAGCTTCATCAATTTTTGTGCCTGATTTTTTATTCTCAATGATAGCGAAAGGGATGCCATTCACAAAAAGCACAATATCCGGCCTGATTTTTTGCCTTCCTTCAGCGGTAAATTCCACAGTCACATGGAAGTTATTATTCTCAATATTTTCAAAATCGATAAATTTAAAGTCAAAAGATTCAAATTTCCCATCACAAAGTTCCTTGAGCGTTTTTCCGCTTGAAGACATCAAAGTATGGTAAACATTGCGTGAAGTATCAAGTAGACCTTCTAAAGGTATATTCTCGAGCTCCTGGATGGCGGTATGGACATTTTTCTCACTGAATCGGCAATTAATCCCCATGTCGTTATACCAGTTGATTTCCATCAGCTTTTTGAAAGCAATATCCTGCAAGATAAACTTGGACTGATCCTTATTGCGCTGCACATCAACTTCCGCAGGAGAAAGGTACTTGTAGCCCATATTAATAAGCAGCTCCACCGCAGGCAGCTGGGATTGTTTGGCCTCATCAAAATTTGCTTGGATCATAGTTTTATTGGTTTAGATTGACTGTTTTTGGCTTAAATAGGCATTATTATCATTTTGTTGACGTTAACAAAATGATCATGATTATTCGATGAATTCCGGAAGTCTTATCTTCCCTGTAATCAGGTTATTTAATAGGTATTTTTTCTGTTGTTCAATGATAGCTTTTTTCTTTTCGAGCGCTTCGATTTCCTGGTCGGCGGTAGTTAGGATTTGGGCGATGGCGGTTTGTTCCTCAAAACTTTTTGAAATTTCTATTTTTATAGATGAAATAGTTGAGGCAGATAGACTTGGAATTCCAGAACCTTCATTGTATTGTTTCCAATTAATCATCAAGAAATGATAATAGAGATATTTTGGATAACAATTATCTTTAACTTCACTATAAAAAAGCGTATCCACCGTCCAGAATGGAGTTTCCATATATTTTGGCTTATTTATTGTACCTTTTCTCCCAATCAAAACAGAAGGTCTATCATAAAGAAATGCTGTAGCTCTACCCATTTCTCCGCCAGTTCCTAATATCGGATATTGCCCATTTGGATCCTCCACAGCTTTCTGTGACTTTCCATGTTTAATCTTTAAACAATCTCCAATCTTAACTGTCTTCCATGACTCACTAAATCCTTTCAATCTAATTTTTCCCGCCAACAACTTCTGCATCAATCCTTTTTTGATTTTCTTTTTTAGTTTGATCGTGTTCGAAAGTTTTTCAAGATAGCTGTCCCAAGCCTCAAGCACTTCAACAATTTTTTCCTGTTCGGGAAGAGGGGGGAATAAAATTGGCAGCTTTCTAAGTTGTCCTAGTGAAATAAATTTTTGAATCCCCCCACTCGAAAGTGACTGAATTTTATTTTGCAAATATTTTGAATGAAATTGCTTTATTAAAAAACTAGATAAAATTGCTTTGCTTCCTGTTTTGAAAATTCCAACATTTTTAACTACAAAATTAGGTTCATTTTTTATGATAGCAGTCGCACCAACGGTGCCAATCATTGAAATTAAAATATCTCCAATAACAACTTGAGATCTTTTATTTATTTCACGAGCATCCTCATTACTAACATTATAAAAATCACTTAGAGTTAACTTTCCTTCAATGATATTTTTTGATGTAATCAAAGGAATTCCATCTACTACTGGTTTCGGTGTAGCATGTGTACCGTCGCGAACATCGATACACTCAAAGGCTTTCGCGATTTTCCAACCAGCTGGTATTGTTGTTTTATTTGGCATGAATAATAATTATTTAAGATTCATTTGTCGTTTGATTTCAGTTAAATACGCACTCGATTTATTCTTTAAAAGAGCCACAGATTCATTGGATAATTGCTCAAATTTTTCAAAATCTTCTAGCGCCTGTGGGATATTTTTATCTTTAAAGTAACTTAAAAATCCAATCCAGAAGTACAATTGCGGCTTTGAAGTATCGGTTTCTAGTATTTTTAAATTAAATTCTCTTATCTCTCTACATATTGCTTCTTCATTAGGATGCGATTGATTTTTTATTTTTTGGCATAATTTTAGCACCTTTGCATAGTCTTCTTGCCAAAAACAGTGGAACGCCTTGCTGTAAATCCACGTAAAATCTCCACCCGAATATTTCTCTGCATTGCTTATGCTATTGATAGAATCATGAATTCTATTGTCATTAAAATCTATAATAGCTTTAAAAAGCAAACTGCTATAGTTCTTATTGTTTTCATAAAGAGACCTAGTAAGGAATTCTTTTGCTTCTATTAACCTGTTATTTTGAAAATGCCATCGTGCAATCCATCCAGTTTCCTCTGAGATAAGTATAGGAATTTTATTCCTTATATCTTGCAAATAAACTGGGAGTGGCCTATATACATTAAACGCTTCTCGAAGCCCGTCATGTAGACGAAAAGCAATTATAGGATTTTGAGAAACGAATGCTGCATATCCAACAATATATTTTATCGCTAAATGCAATATTTTCGCAGAAGCTTCAAATCCTCGAAATTCTCTTTCAAGGAAGCTAATTTCTCTTGGCAGGACAGCCGAAAAGTCCTTAGCGATTTCATTGCTTAATTCACGAGTAATCGGGTTATGAAATACATATCCCTGGAAAGTTAAAAAGTATTTTTCTCCTTTCTCGTCGTTCGGTCGTTTTTTTATTCTTCCCCATACATAAAAATGGGCTCCTATTTTTTTATTTATTTCCTCGATTTTTTGCATTGAAGAATTTGACTCAAGGATCTCTTCTGCAAAATGATTTTTCAGGAAAAAAATCTCTGCAAAATCCGTAATTTTTTCTTGCGACAACATTTCCTTTAATTTTGACATAAAGTCGGCTTTCAGTTTTTGTCTTTCAATCTCATTTTCTGAAAATATCGCTATGACAATACCTACTTTTCTTTTTTTCTTGTTGTTTTGAGGAAGGTGGGATTTGTTAAAAAGCCAAAATGCGCTCCACCCCAAGATGAATATTAAATAAAGTGCCCCTCTTAACGGGATAAATTTTTCAACGAAACCATCAATTGAAGCAAAAAAAAGAATTTCAAAAATAAGGCCAGCAGCAAGTGCAATTATGGTATGCAACTTCCCCTCGATTATCTGTAAAAATGCGTTAAAATTTGCCATTTTTTCTAAAAACATTAATTAAGATTTAATTTTTTTACTACATCTCCAGCCACAATCTCCACCCTCTCATACCCGTTTTTCTCAAACTCGTCCCAATATTTTTTTTCGTATGGGTGTAGTGCTACGCCGAAATAGCCACCGTTCTTTTTGGCCATTTTCTCTATTTCTTCTTGGGAATGATCTCGTTTAAAATCGCGCCAAGCCAGCTTGTTGGCCAGGGTATCAAAGGCTTCACACTCGCCGTACTCTTCCAGAATTGGCATTGTCATTTTTTCATATTGAGCGTCTTTCAAAACATTTTTCCCGTCATCTTTCTCCACAAATTCGTCGCAGTCAAATTCATGAGCGAATTGTAGTAGATACTCTTCTAAGTCATCCATTTTTTTTGATTGAGATGAATATTCCTCATCATCCAATGAATCTTTTAGGATTCCAAAAATACTGCTGGTCAAGCTGCTCATAAGAATCAGGTTTTCGTACTGTGCTTTGGTTAGATTTATTTTCATGGTTGTTTAAATTATTAATGAACTTTGCAAGTAAAACACCTCTTAAAGCTTTATCTGATGCGGAGTCAGCCTTTACTTGCATTGATTATTGCAAGTAAAATTAACCTTTTTGGTTAAAATCCTCCGTATTCGATAATTTATATTTTATAAACTTAGGAGCACCATTTTCAGGTAAAATCTTAAGTAATAACCCTTGATTTACCCATTTTTTCAATAAACGCGACATTTTGTAGAGTTGTACTATGCCAGTAACTTCCCGAGCTTCCGAATTGGTAATATATCTTTGTTTTATCAAATAATCCTTCACTTTCTCCCATTCGCTCGCTCTTTTTTCATTTAACAATAAAACCTTAACGGAATCTTCGTATATAGGGTACGTAAAGTAAATTGGATCATATAAATTTTGAGCTCTCATTTCATTCCTCATAGCCTGAACGCCTTCATTTCTATCCAAATTTGGCTGTTCTGGGAATTCTCTAAGATGTTTAACCAGTAAATCATTTCTATACCCATCAGCTCTTACATACCCAATATTCGACTTGGTTATATTGTATGGAAATAGTCCCGGACTCAATACTTCTACCCGGTCTTCAAAAATACTGATTTCAATGTCGCGCTTTATGTGATAATCCCTGTGAATAACGGCGTTGGTAATGGCCTCTTTAATAGCTCTTTCCGGTATCTGATATTTAGTTACAAATCCCGAGTGTATTTCAATGCCGGATCTTAATAATGTTAAAACATATTCATGAGCGTCTTTAATCTGTTTTATGATTGGACCATCAATAGTTCTGGGAACTCCAATCAAATTTGGGACATCCTTGAAAGCTTCGATTGTTCCTGAATATTGGAAAACTCTTATTGCACACTTTGTTGACATTAAATTGGTTGGGTATTGAGCAAACAATAGTACTGCGGCACGGGTCGGTTTAAGTTGTCCAGATTCATTTTTTCTTGCCAGTCCAACGTTGAATAGAATTTTCGGTGGTGTGTCCTGAGCGATATTTCTAGACTTTCTCCAGTTTTCAAAATTATCCGTTTTTAGCAAGTCGAAATCAACATCTACAAGCTCTTTATCCGCTTTTTCAAAACCTTTGGCGTAGCTAAATTTGACTACCTCCTGGGGGGTAAGTCTTTTATTGCTTTTTAACTGGCGGACATAGACATGATTATTGAAAGCATGAAATTGCTGTACACCTTTATTAATTCTTAGTAGGGCTATGCTTTTTCCTATCTCTTTAATTTCAAAAACTTCGGGATTCCAAATATTCCCTATGGGAGGAATTATCTTTTGAACTTCTCTGCCTATTGCATCGAAAAGTTCTTTATTTTCTTCTATCCCAAAAATCCTAGCTAAACCTTTTAATTTTGTTTTCTCAGGATCATCAACGCCAAATATAATGGTTCCTCCGTCCGTATTTGCCATCGATACTATTGTTTCCACTGTTTTAGAAACGACTTTATCCCCCTGTAATCTTTTGAACTCAAGGGTCTGGGTTTCTTCAGGGATTTCCAGTATTTTTTTGATAAATTCATCCATAATTAAGTTTAGTTATAATTTCAGTCGGTTACATTTTGTAACCATCTTACTCTATGAAATATTCAACGTCTTCAAGTGCCCCTCCATCTCTTTTTCCAGCCTCTCCAGTTCCGGTTCGAGTTTTTTCAACTCAGCCAGGTTTGCTGATATATCAATTTCTTCCTCTTCCACGAAGGTATCCACATATCTTGTAATGTTGAGGTTGTAATCGTTTTCTTTAATCTCTTCCGGCATCACTTTGCGGGAAAATTTATCGATTTCTTCACGGTTTGCATACGTGTTGTAGATTTTTTCGATATTTTCTGCGCTTAATGTGTTTTGGGCTTTACCCTGCTTGAATTCTTTGGATGCTTCTATAAATAATATGTCCTTTTTACTTTCGCTTGCCCCTCCTTCTTCTCGTGATCTATCGATAATTAAAATTGCCACGGGAATGCCGGTAGTTTGGAAAAGTCCGGCAGGAAGGCCGATTACGGCATCAATAATGTTTTCTTCTAAAAGTGCTTGCCTGATTTTACCTTCTGCTCCTCCCCTAAACAAGACTCCATGCGGTACTATTACAGCAACTCTGCCACTTTTGGTTTTGGCTGTTTCCACCATGTGTGAAATAAAAGCAAAATCGCCTTTATCTTTTGGTGGAATGCCACGGAAGAAACGATTATATTTGTCATTTTCTGCATTCTCGGCGCCCCATTTTTTTAAACTGAATGGCGGATTTGCAATTACCAGATCAAATTTCATTAGACGATCATCTTCAACAAGCAGGGGGTTGTTTAAAGTGTCTCCCCATTCAAGTCGCGCCCCATCTTTGCCATGCAGAAACATGTTCATGCGCGCCAATTGATATGTAGAACCCGTACTTTCTTGCCCGTATAAGGCGTAATTCTTTGAACCATGTTTTTCAATTTCTTCCCCAGCTAATAATAGAAGTCCTCCCGATCCACAAGCCGGATCACAAATACGAGCTCCTTCCTTTGGTTGTGCAAGTTTTGCCAATAATCTTGCAACATGACGTACCGTAAAAAATTCTCCCGCTTTTTTCCCCGCTTGCGACCCAAATTGCATTATCATGTACATATAAGCGTTTCCAATAACATCGTCATCCATTTTACTTAAATCAATATTGCGAAAATCATTTATAAGGTGGCGTATCATCTTATTACGCTGTTCAACTCTTCCTAAAGTTGATTCAGAATTAAAATCCAGCCCGCTAAAAATACCTTCAAGTTTTTCTTTATTGTTTTCTTCTATTTGGTGCATCACTTTGTTCATTTCCTCCCCAATATTATCTTTTTCATGAATCGAATAAATATAATCAAAGGAAGAATTTGGAGGCAGATAAAAACGCCCGGATTTCATTTTTTCCTGGATGCGATCTTCGTCATTACCAAGCCGTTCTTGAAGTTTTTGATGCTCCTTTTTTGCAAGATCACTCAGGTACTTAAAGAAAAGCATCGCCAAAACATAATCTTTGTACACTGCGGCATCCAGGGAAGTGCGTGATGAATCCGCAGCATTCCAGAGGACTTTATTCAAATGTTCTTGAGTTGTTTCATTCATAATTTTATGTTGTTAAAAGTTGTTTTATTGCTCCTTCAGCAATATTCTTGCTGAGATTTATTTTTTGATTTAGAAGGGTTTGTCTTTTTTGCCAATTAACACTGATTTCAATAATCGTTTTTTGGACGGCCAATGACGGAACCGGAATTGATAAATCCTCTAAAGCTCCCCGTAAAACGGTTTTGATTGTACTGCCGGTCAGAATTTTCTGAATACTATTTTGACCAGCTTCTGAATTTAAATAAATGGATAAATATTCGGGGATCACATTACTGTCTTTGATTCTTAAGATAAAGAGAGAAGACGCAGCTATAATATTTTTCGCCTCTTTATCAAAAACTCCTGCTCTAAAAATTCCACGAGAGGAGAGAAGTACATCATTTTTTGCGACAAATGCATTCGTGCGGGGCGCAACAAGATTGATCCGTGTTAATTCAGGATAATTTATGGTTCCATCGACATTTATATTTTTTGCCAACAAAACCTGAGTTTCACCATTGGAATCGTTTTTTAACGCTTCACGAAAGGTAAAACCGGCTATAATTTCCGAAATTTCTTTTAAGGATTTGTTGTGCATGCTTCCCTTATACTGCATGATAAAATCAATGTCAATGTTTTTTATACACACCAAGAGGATACTGCATTAAAATTAGTTTCTAACGTGGATTTTCGATAATTACATTTCCATGGGATGTTCTATGATAGTCGCGCCACTGTCTCATTTGTCTCATTTTTTAACTCTGCTACAATAGGCTCACAGAGTCCAGAAGTGGTACGCTTCGCCAATATTTACATCAAAAAGTTTAACAACTTTACCCTAAAAAAATATGAAAAATAAACCTTCCAAAAAATCGTTCGCAAGAATTTTACTGGTAGCAATCATCTTAAACCTGGCTGGATCTACGGCTTACGCCAGCGGTTTTTTAGATGTATCAGCAACCACCCCAAACAGTGAAGCGATTCTCTACTTACAGGATCACGGTATTATAAAAGGCTATGATGACGGAACATTCAAACCGGAAAAAGCCGTAAATCGTGCCGAATTATTAAAAATAATTATTGAAGGATCAAAAATAAATTTGGATGTCTCGACCGTCACTCCCTTCAAAGATATTGATTACGCCCAATGGTACGCACCATACGTCAAAAAAGCTTATGCCTCAGGCTGGATTAGCGGTTACGCCGACGGTACTTTTAAACCTGGCCAAACAGTTAACAAGGTAGAAGCTTTAAAAATGATTGGCAAAGCC
Source organism: Candidatus Altimarinota bacterium (assembly GCA_041659405.1). GTDB lineage: Bacteria > Patescibacteriota > Gracilibacteria > UBA1369 > UBA1369 > JBAZYK01. The sequence continues at coordinate 62,035 of JBAZYK010000010.1, read as the reverse complement.
CAAAATTGGCAGCTGCAAAGTACGGAATCTTTCGATGTTCAGGCGGTTTTTCAAGATGTCGAAAAGGGCAGCTGGTATGAACCATACGTCAAATATGCGCAGTCAAATAACTATCTCGAAGAAAAATGGCCAATCTTCTCGCCGACAGATTTAATGACGCGCGGCAGTATCAGCGGAATCATTTATCGCACAATTGTCAGCCCAACCAGCCCAACCAACCCAACCTCCCCATCCACCCCAAACACTTCATGCACCGGCCCTACCGACACATCGCATATGGATATTTTCGATTCTCATGCCCACGTACCATCCACAATTACCGCATCTCAGATAATTTCAGAGATGAATAAGGCCGGTGTGAGCATGACAAACCTGTATACGGATTCGCTCACATCGCTCGACGCCATATCAAAATACCCCGGTAGATTTATAACATTCGCAGATACTCCCGACCAACCACAAGCCTCTACCTGGCTCACACAAGGTCAAACATTCGTCACCTCTGCCGAAGCACAATTGAAAACAGGAAAATTTTCCGGCATAGGCGAAACTAATCTAAGGTACTATGGTGGCAATAACTATCCCCCTGGTACGCCGAACATCTATGTTCCGGCAGATTCTCCACTCTGGCTTCAGTTGGTAAATCTGTCCGCTAAATATCACGGCCCAATCTCATTTCACTTCGTACCTGACGACACTGTTGCGAACACCGCCTTCGAAAAAATGTTGAGTTACAACAAAGACGCTATTTTAATCTGGGCCCATCTCGGATTCAACAATATGCCGCTCAACAGCGCAACGCTCAACGACTTCCTCTTACGACATCCTAATCTGTACTTAGACACGGCCGGGATTCAGAACATGCAAAACCCTCTGCCTCAACCCAACTCTAATTGGGCGTTGCTCGCAGATCAATCTAATAATGGCCAAATAAAAGAAGAGTGGAAGCGATTCTTTGAAACCTGGAACTCCCGCATTTTATTCGGTTCAGATGCCGGAGGTGGCTCAAATGGTCTGGAAAGATGGCTCAACTATACGGGCAACATCTCTAATGGGGCCCCGGCTGATGCCGTTGGACACTGGAAATCTCTCCTGGCTTATCTGGACCCAAACGCCGCCCGCAACATCTTAAGCGCAAATTCCAAAAAACTCTTTTTGAAACAACAAAAACCTCTCTACAATTATTCAGTTCCGGCCAATGGCCAGTGTTATTCTATTTCCGTAAGTTCGGAGTCTTCTGTTTCGGCCCTGACATTCAACCCAACTACACACGCAATCACCTTCACGGTTGCTGACTCCAATGTAACAACAGGCAATGCCGTGATAACCATACCAAAAACGCTCATCAGCGGGAACTTCACATCTTCCGTTAATGGCCAGAGCGTGCAATCTCAATCAACTTCAAACGCCACCGACACTATCATAACTGTGGGATATGCAGGCGGCATAAAATCTATTACTCTCAGCGTGCCGGGCACACCTTAATGCAAAAACAACGAATCCAATCTTATGACATTTACCGCGGACTGCTGCTAACAGGCATGGTGATTTTTCATATCATCACCAACCTTACTTCACTGCAATTTGATCAACGGTTTTTTTATTGGATACCAATGGGCTTTGTTATTTTCCTGGGAGTTATCTTGGCAAGATTTTTGCAGAACAAAACCCATAAAAAACTCATTCTTGCGCTTAAAATTCTGGCCTGCTTTTTAATATTCAACATTCCAAACTATCTAAAAAGCGATTTCAATCTTTTTGAACTGATCAAAGGCAATCAAGTAATTTTCTCTTTTGAAATTCTGCTGCCAATGTCTTTGCTTATCCTGATCAGTATTCCCATGGATAAACTGATTAAAAATTCCATCTACAGCGGATTAATCAGCTTAATTGCAATTATTATCCTTAACTTGAGCGGTTTTTACAGCTATAACCTCGCCTTTCTTCTTTACGGACTTGTCGGATATTTTTTATCACTCAATTGGGATCTTCACTCCACGGCAACAAACCTAAAAAACAGACAATCAATTTTTGCCTTATTAACCTGCATTATCCCATTTATCATTTTGGCATTTGGAAACTTTTATGATTTCATTTTTATTCCACAAGTTTTTGCAGTATACTTCTTAATCGCCAGAGTCCTCCCTAAAAACCAGATGCTCTCTTTTCTGGGCCGCAACTCATTTTACATATACATAGGGCACATCTTTGTTATCAAAGCCATCAGTTATTTATAAAAACCAAGTTCAGTTGATCAACAAACATCTATTTGCTGACACTCCCCTTTTTCGACTCCAAAATAAAAACCTCCACCATGACTACACACAGCCCCAAAGTTCAAGAACTCAAACAGGAAATCATGCTTCATGCCAATCCTGTTAAAGCCACATTATTGCAACGGTTCTTTAAAACCGGTCCGGGACAATATGGCGAAGGTGATAAATTCGCAGGCATCAACGTGCCAATAATTCGTCAAATCGCCCAAAAATATCAAGATCTTACTTTTGATGAGATCGATGTGATTATCAAAAGCACAATTCACGAAGAACGGCTAGCCGCACTGCTAATTCTTGTTGCCAAATATGAAAAAGGCCAAGAAAGTGTACAGAAAGCCGTTTTTGATTTTTACATGATGCATCTTGATTACATCAATAATTGGGATTTGGTTGATCTTTCCGCCGATAAAATTATCGGAGCATATCTTTTTGAACATGCACCTATTTTTCAAGTTGGCATCCGCTCCTTTAAACCAACGGAACTCCTGGAAGAGCTGGCCGATTCTAAAAATATGTGGCATCGCCGAATCAGCGTGCTCGCAACTTTTTATTTCATCAAAAAAAATCAATTTGTTTACGCTTTTCAAATTGCCACCATGCTTTTAAAAGATAAGCACGATTTAATTCATAAGGCTGTTGGCTGGATGCTGCGGGAAATTGGCAAAAGATCACAGGAAGCCGAAGAATATTTTTTGAAACTGCATTACAAAAAAATGCCGCGAACCATGCTTCGCTATGCCATTGAACGCTTTCCGGAAGAACTTCGCCAGGCTTATCTTAAAGGCAAAATCTAAACCTCATCAGCCAAAAAACCGCTGGTCTGCAATTTAACCATTTCCTGATAATCTTTACAGGTTTTCATTAACTCCGCGTGTGAGCCAAGATCAACCCGTCGGCCTTTTTCCAAAACCAGAATTTTATCCGATTCACGAACAGTGGAAAGTCGATGCGCAATAACTATCGCCGTTCGCCCCTTCAACAAAGTGTCCAAACCCTTTTGCACTTTGGATTCGGTGATACTGTCCAAAGCGCTGGTCGGCTCGTCCAAAACCACAATTTTCGGATCTTTTAAAACCGCCCTCGCGATTGAAATTCGCTGCTTTTCACCACCGGAAAGTCGCACGCCTTTTTCGCCGATTAAAGTATCGTAGCCTTCAACAAGCACATCAATAAATTCATGCGCAGCCGCTTTTTTTGCCGCTTGAATAATTTCCTCACGAGTTGCTTTTGGCTCTCCATAGGCAATATTTTGGGCGATCGTTTCATCATACAAAGAATGTTCCTGCAAAACAGTTCCAATAATTTTATGATATTCTTCCAATTTAAAATTGCGAATATCTTCACCGTCCAACAAAACCTGGCCGGAAACGGGATCAACCAAACGTGTAAGTAATGCCATGATTGTGGACTTCCCTGCTCCGGAATGACCAACAATCGCCATGTGTTCACCCGGAACAATCACAAAAGATAAATCTTTAATTATAAAACCCGCCTCCGCTTTTTTCCCGGGATACGCAAAGCTGACATTTTTAAATTCAATCTTGCCTTTAACCTGTTTTAAAGGCTTGGGATCTTCCGGATCGATAATTCCATCAGGATCATTCAAAAGTTGCAGATAACGATCAATATGACGCGCACGACGGCTATATTGCGGCAAGATATCTCCAAGAAAATGCAGTGGTGACAAAATTTCATTCAACAAACCCAAAAACATAAAAAGAGTTCCCAGGCCAATTTTGCCCTGCTGAACCAAAAAAACACCAACACCCATCACCAAAAACCTGGCAATCGCATCCGGATTAAGCATGTCCACAAGCCGCCATTTTTGATTTAAAGCATGCTGGGCTTTTGTGGCCCGATCACTAAAATCCTTTTGCACTTCCACAAAAAGTTTTTCATTCTGATTTAATTTATAAGTAATGATATTGGAAATCTGGTCACTCAAATGTTCATGTTTCCGATTCCAAAGTTTATTAACTTTGCGCTGATCATCATCATATTTATTCAACATGAAAAAAATTATCCCCAAACCAAAAGGCACCACCGCGAGTGAAACCAAAGTCATTTCTACGCTTGTACTAAAGGCAATCGCCAACATCGCCACAAAACCAATCACGCCCGGGAAAAATCTTCCCAGCCACCAGTTGGTCATTTCCCACATGGAGGTATCGGCTTCATCCACAATTTTGGCATATTTACTGGAGTGTTTAAGTGTATGCTTGGCATAATCCATCTTTAATAATTTGCGAAAACCATCAACGTGCACCCACTGTGAATTGCGATTTCCAATCGTCCAAACAACATAATTCAGCTGGGCATTCAGCAAATTACTGGCAACCGCAAAAAGAAACCATACAAGCACAATCGTGATCATAAAGCCGGTCTGATCGTTCGTAAAAAATTTATTTGCCGCACCGTTTGTAAGAGTATCCACCAAAACCTTATAAAAATATGGCTGCACCAAGCGAACGGCAGTCGCGAACACAATCAAAAGCACCAAGGAAATTACTTGTTTTTTTTGACGCCAAACGAGTCCGAACGTATATTTCAGATAAGATTTTAGTTGTCGCATCTTTGTGATTTGTATATACAGAGATAGCACATTACCCTAAAACAAGAATGATGTCAACAAAAAGCTCTAAAACAAGCCGTAAAAAGGAAACGGTTCGCGGTCGAAAGGAAACGACGAATCATGACGAAGTTTCAAAGAATCGCTCGCTTTCCCCAAGCCCTCAAATTGTTCTTGCCTCCGCATCTTTGGCAAGGCGTCAGCTCATGAAAAAACTGCACAAACCTTTTACCTGGTGCACAAGCGATTTTGACGAAGACATGCTATCGCACGGCCATCCACGAAAACTGGCCACGCATTTGGCTTTGGGAAAAGCACTAACGGTTGCCCCAAAATGGCCTAACGCAATCATCATTGGCGCAGACACTTTTATCATGGTTGGCACAAAAAAAATCGGCAAACCCAAAAACATCAAAGAAGCCCAGCAAATTATTGGCTCCATGAGCGGAAAAACCATTCGCGTCTACACCGGATTGGCAATTTTAAAAACTGACATAAACGGCAAAGTCATGCGCAAGCGCACTTCGTGCGTGCTCACAAAACTCAAAATCAAAAAAATGACCCGGGCAGAAATTGACCTGCTGGCGAGCGCCCCGGAAGCCCTAAAAATCTCCGGAGCTTTTTCGATTGAAGGCAGCGGCGGCAAAATGATCAAAAAAATCGACGGCGATTACGACAACGTGATCGGCCTGCCAATGTTTAAAGTTAAAGAAATGCTGAAAAATATTTGACGAAACAAAGTCAAAACACTACATTGACCTCCTCTTACAAATTAATTTTTCTTTATGTCAGTAGAAAAGATTGACGCAAATGGACGACCGGAACCCGAAGATGATGGATTGGTAACCAAAAATGAAGGATTCGTAATTGAATTAGACAAACAACCGGAACAACACGACCAACTAGTTCCCCCTGCCATAAAAACCCCACGAGTAGAAACGCGTGCTGCCGTAGAACGAGCGGCACCTCCAGCATTCAAAAGAACTATTAGGTTTAGCCCCGGAGAACAAGTAGGAAGCGCAACCCTATTAAAAAGACCGGGATTGGCAGATTTGGTCTTAGCAGGTCATGACTCAAGAGCAGCAATAGATGCCGCAGCTCAAAAAATCATCACCGCGGCAGAAGCAAAAATAAAATCTTTAACATTCGACTGGCTCAGAGCTGTAGGACCTTTTATTCAAACCGGAAACAGAACACTGGCAAACACACCCCAACCGGACCAAACCCATGCTGAACTATTTGATAAACTAAGAGAACTCGAACATCTGCCGGGCGCTTTAACAACTGTAAAATTATTTTTTGAAGGTCTTAGTACAAACAAAGAAACATTGCAAAAAGTCCTTGAAATAAAAGAATTGTTAAAACATCTGGAAGAAATTGAAGCGACAATCAGAAACCTGGAAAGCGTAATGGAATCATGCCAACAAAAATCAAAAGAAGGAACCAAAATCGGTCGTTTTATTGAAACAAGACAACAATATAGCGGCCCCCTGCAAATTCCAGACCAAGCTATTCAGAAACATCGCGCCGGAATTCACGGATCAAAAGCGCACTCTTTCACACAAGTGGGAATGGAAGCATCGGCAGATAAAAACGACCCGGACGCAGCTCTAAAAGACGCCGTTGCCGCACATCATGTCTGCACGGAAGAGTTGACTAACTTAGCAATCGCCACTGACGCAAAAATTAATGCTTTGGTAGGCATTACGCCCGATTCATCAGCCGAAAAATAATTATTTTTCTTCAGGTTCACCCCAAGGATTAACCACGTCCCCCTTTGGTTTGATTGGAACGTCTTCCGGTTTTGCCGTAGGTGCAGCCGAAACACCGGCCGCAGGAATTGAGGAAGCAGCTGACGAAGGAGCAACCGGGATTGAAGAAACCGCTCCGGGAACTTTAGCAGAAGCCACTGGTGAATTTTTATGCTGAGCCGCAGATTCAACTCCCAAGACAGTACCAGCATCAATTAAAACCGCACCTGCATCTTTTGCCGGAATTTCTTGTATGACCTCCGCAGAAGCCGCCGCAATCGGTTCAACAATCGGTTCAATTGCTGGTTTTGCTGTTTCAATCGACGACCCCGCAGATTCAACCGCCTTTGCCAGCTCACCAACACCAATTCCGGCATCAACATTTTGTGATCCGGCAACCTTGGCATTGCTCTTCCCATTTTGCCCGGCAGCCTGAGCAGAAACCGGATCCCCGGAAAACATTTTTCTTGCGCCCACGATTCCAAGTGCCACAGTCACCGCCAAAGCTGTTCCAGCCGCCATAGCCTTCAAGACTCCAATTCTTTGGGAATTAGCCTTAACCATAGCTGTTACACTACCAACTTTTTCACCTCCACCAGCCGCTTTTTTTTGCGCCGACCGCCCATGCCCACTCTCGGAATCAACCGCCACCGCTCCCGGAGTCGGAGTCAAACCAACCGCACCCCTCCCAAATAAAGGCTCCTTAGGCACTAATGACACACGCGAACGCCCGGGCCCTTTTACCCCAATGAGTCCTTCAATCACGCTTCGAATCCCCGGATCAATATATCCTTTATTTACGTTCAAAAAAGTTTCAAGCCAAGCCAATAAAGATTTTTCCGACACAATCAATTCTTCAACTCTCCCCCTAAGACTAGTCAATGAAACAAGTATCCCCTGCCCTTCCGGAGTCCCTCTGTCAATTTTGGCAAAACGCTTTTCAGCTGCTGTTTTAAATAATTCCACCTCATCCAAGAAAGATTGAACTTGATTAAAAAATCCTACAATTCTACTCAAATAATATTTCTGCGCCAATTCCAAATCCCCTTCTTGACCTAAAACACTTTGTAAAGCGGCTAATTTTTCCTTTGCCTCAACAAATTGTTTTTCTTGAAGTTGCTGCGACATACCGGCTGATTTGCTCCCTTGGAGATTCCCTTCCTCTAATCCCAATCTCGAAAGTTTATCAACTCCTCTAACTAAAAATTTGGTTGCATCATCATCCCTAGACGATTTTTTGTCTAAAACACCAGCTTCTTTACCAAATCTGGCAAGTTCATCCCTTAAATAGCTTACTTCACCGGCAACTTCAAAAACACTCTGCATAAAAGTAAAAAATATTTTTGGATTATCCTGCAGAATTTCCGAACTTGCACCCATATAAATTTCTTCAACTTTATTTTTCAATCCGGCAGCATCAAGTTTGGAAACAATTGATTTAGCCAACGCTTGAAAATCCACCGACTTTTCAGATCCCACAACAGAATCAACTCCATCCAAATTTTGATCCGAATCAGGTACACCATTTAGCATAATATTCTACAAAAAATATTGAGTACTAATTTATACGTAAATTCTTACACTTTGTCAACTAAATTCCGCCTTTATAGCTCATATTCCAGCACTTCTCTTCCAATTTTGAATTCACATTTCAGATCAATTCCGATCTAACTTTAGTAAGTTTCGCTTGATGAAACAACCACAAATTGATACATTGACAACCTTTTAATCAAATAATTATGGGAACAAGAGAAAGACCATCCACTTCAGAAAATGACACTCTTACCGACGGCTGGCTCAGCCCACCACCACCGGAAACTGAACAAACTCCAACAACTCCGGATTTAGGCACGGAAAATCCAGAGGCTTCAACAACAGTCCCTAATTCAGGTGATGCAGAAACAAACACAGCCATAGCCAGAGTTATCGTTAACGTTGAAGCACCCGAGCAAGCAGCTCAACCAGAAAACACTTCACCTTTTAAGCTGGCGCAAAAACCACTTACCCCAACCGTACGTAGAATCATTCCACATCCAGGATGGAGACCACCGGAAACTACCCCGGACAAAAAGCCTGCTTCAGACGAAATTCCTAAAAATCCTATTCTTGGGACTAGAACAACTATTGCCATAGCTGCTATCACTGCGTTGACAACCTTATACGTTGTACAAAAAGCATTTAAAACTCCATCAAAACCGGACATTTCCGCAACAACTCCAAGTGTAAAAGTTCCAAATCCCGCTGATGCCGGGACTGATTCAGGCACAGTAACGAAGCAAGCAACACCAAGCGCCAGTGCAAGCCAAGCTCCAATTGCTAGCGCAAATGTTGCACCTTCCAAAACGGCCGCTCCAGCTACATCCGCAACGTCAAATCCTAAAACTAAAACACCGCGCGCACCAAGACAACGCCACCCAGGAACCAAGGGCGATGATTCCAACAATTATAACAACGGCGAAATTGTAACTCCAAAAGGCTGGGACGAAGAACCCGGTCTATAAATTCATCCAATCCAGCCCTTGCCCGCCAAACTACATTTTAGTATGTTGTTTGCGGCTTATTTTAAAACGAACCCCATGCTCACCACCATTTCCAAAATCAAAGATTACGTAGATCAGGAGGCCACGATTCAAGGTTGGATGTTCAACAAACGCGGCAGCGGAAAAATTTATTTTCTGCAATTGCGTGATGGAACCGGCATTATTCAGGGAATTGTAGAAGCTTCTAGCGTCAGCCCGGAAACTCTTGCTGAAGCCGAAAAACTCACCGCGGAATCTTCGGTGAAAATTACCGGCATGGTCACAAAACATCCCAAGCAGGCCGATACTTATGAAATTCAGGTAAAAAATATCGAGATCGTGCAGTTGGTCACAGAAGAATATCCAATTTCCAAAAAAGATCACGGCATTGAATTTTTGATGGACCAGCGCCATTTATGGCTTCGTTCCAGCCGCCAATGGGCAATTCAAAGAATCCGCAACACAATTATCAACGCCAGTTTTGAATGGTTGAACAACAACGATTACATTAAAATTGATGCGCCAATTCTGACTCCAAATGCCTGCGAAGGCACCACCGAACTTTTTGGCGTGGATTATTTTGACATGGGCCAGGCTTATCTAAGCCAATCCGGACAATTATACATTGAAGCGGCAATTTTTTCAGTTGGAAGATGTTTTGATTTTGGACCGGTTTTCCGCGCTGAAAAATCCAAAACTCGCCGTCATTTAACGGAATTCTGGATGCTGGATGCCGAAGCCGCTTTTGTGGAACACGAACAAAATATGGAAATTCAGGAACAATTGATCACCCACATTGTAAAATCCGTGCTCGCAAAAAACGCTAACGAACTCAAGATTTTGGAACGCAACATTGAACCTCTCCAAAAAATTGAAGCACCTTTCATTCGCAAAACTCATGCGGAAGTAATTAAAGAACTGCGTGAAATGGGCTCGGATATTGGCGATATGGACGACCTTGGCGCCGATGACGAAACCATGCTCACTAAAAAATATGACAAACCAATTTTTGTGGAAAAATATCCTGCAATTGTAAAAGCGTTTTATATGAAACCGGACCCTAAAGATCCAACTCGCGCCCTTTGTGCTGATCTACTAGCCCCGGAAGGCTATGGCGAAATTATTGGTGGAAGCCAGCGTGAAGACGATTACGACAAACTCCTCAAAAAAATTCAGGAACACAAATTGCCGGTTGAAGCCTTCCAGTGGTATTTGGATCTCCGCAAATTCGGCTCCGTGCCACACAGCGGATTTGGTTATGGCCTGGAACGCCTTGTCACCTGGATCTGCGGCCTTGAACACGTCCGCGAATCAATTCCATTCCCACGAACAATCTACAGGCTGACGCCATAAAGTTAGTTAAACCGTTCCTGGATCCTACCATCTTTTGAATGAATAAAGAGGCCTGTACCTTTGTTTTTAGCAATCTCTTTACCATAAGAAACAGCTGCCCGTTTGGTAGAAAAAAATTTTGTAGCTCTCGCAGAACCAGGCTTTTTAACAACCCAACCAGAATTAAAAAACAATACATGCTGACTGGCATAACCCCTTTTAAGAGCATCAACATATTCTCTAACCTGAGGATTATTAGGATCTCTTCGAGGCAAAAGGATTTTTTTCATAAAACTTTTACTAAATTTAATACTTCATTTTCAGTATATTGATTTTTTCTCAAAAACTCAATTTGGTTTCCCTTTAAACCAAATTTGAGCTTTTTATAAATCAGTTCTTGAACTTTGTTATACGAACTTTCATATAACAAAATTTCAATGTTTGGAAAATTTTCAGCGACATATAGTAAAATTTTTCTTGAACCAGCATGCGTTCGATAAAAATTATGAAATACCTCGGCCTTATTTGGGTCGTATCCTTCAATACTCTTCTTCGCGTCATCAATCGAAATTAAAATCATATTGGTACATTATTTTTGATTAATGTACCGCAACGAGATTACAAAAACATAAAAAATTTCTAAACTTTATTACCATCCATTTCGCCCTCCTCCCAATCCACCACAAATAATCGTGGGTTTTGCCCATCTTTCATTAAGGGACACCGTAATATAATAAAAATCAAGATATGTCAAACTATCCTCTAAAAACCATCTCCACTATAATACCCACGCTCAAAGCATAAAAAACCCTAATGGAAAAAGGTAAAAACTCAATTTTAGCGCAGAACAAAAAGGCCTTTGCCGAATATGAAATTCTTGAAAAATTCGAGGCCGGAATTGTTTTGTCCGGTGCGGAAGTTAAATCCGTTCGCGCCAGTCATGCCAATTTAAAAGGCAGTTTTGTTGAAGTTACAGCACATCATAAAAACACGAAAAACATCAACAAAAACGCGCCCTCGGCAATCACGCTGGAAGCCCTTGTCCGCAATGTGCACATTTCACCGTACAAACAAGCTCCACAACTCGGCTACAGTCCAACTCAAAAACGAAAGTTGCTGCTTCATCACAAAGAAATCCTCAAACTAAAAAATCACCTGGATACTAAGGGAACAACCATTGTGCCCTTGGACTTTCATTTAAGCCACAACCACATTAAGATGCAGCTGGGCATCTGCCAATCCAAGAAAAAACATGACCGCCGCAACGAATTAAAAAAGAAAGCCCAAAATCTGGAAATCAGTAGAGCATTAAAAAAATATTAACAAACTAACCCCCATCCGGCATGGATAAAAACGACCTCCCTTCTTCCACCAAAAATGCCCTAGAGTCTTTAAAAGACAAATCCGGATCAGCTTTAGACAGCATCGATAAAATCTACTCTTTTGCCGTCAGCGTTATTCTGCCAATGCTTTTGGGGCTTGCCTTCCTGGTTTTTGGAATAATTATGGCCTACGCAATTTTGGGGCCACTCATCAAAGAAGGTAAAGTCGAAATCAGTTACAATAAAAAACCGGCAACCCTTACAGCCGACAATATTTCCACTTATTGGGTTGTATTCGTAGTTCCTGCACTTTTTATTCTTGCCGGAATAGTTATTTGCGCATTCACCATCAAAAAAGCACTTTCATAAGGTTAGCATTCCCGAAGAAAATATCCAGTAACGACTCGATTTCATGGAACAAATTTATCAACAACTCATCAAAGGAATTCAGGAATATTTCGCTAAAACCGGCCTTTCACACGTTGTAATTGGTATAAGTGGAGGGATCGATTCCGCGCTTACCTTAAAGCTTGCCGTAGACGCGCTTGGACCGGAAAAAGTCACCGCTCTTTCCATGCCCGAACTTGGCGTTTCCGCACAAATCAACATTGAACACGCGTACAAATTATGTGAAGCGCTTGAAGTAACGTTTTTCTCGCAACCAATCAATCCATTTTTGATCGATTTTGCGCGATTACCATGGAAGCCAAGCAAACTGGCCCAACAAAACACCAAAGCCCGCATCCGCGCCGTTTTGCTCTACAACTACGCCAATACTACCGAAGCTTTAGTACTTGGAACCTCCAATAAAAGCGAAATTTTACTTGGCTACGGCACAAAATATGGCGATCTGGCTGCCGATTTGGAAGTTATTGGTGATCTTTTAAAAGAAGAAGTTTTTGCCCTTGCCGATTTTGTGGGATTGCCTAAAGAAATCATTGAAAAAGCACCAACTGCCGAACTTTTTTCCGGCCAAACCGATGAAGTGGAACTTGGCGCAAAATACAGCGAACTCGATCCAATTCTTAAAAAAATCGATCTGGAAAAAGCAAATTTCAGTGAAGAAGACCTGATTCAAAAAGGCATGAATCCCCTGCTCGTCCATTCCGTTATTCGCCGAGTTAAAGCCAACAAACACAAATCGGAAATGCCACCGATCATTAAAATTGGAAAAGGAGAAACCCAAAAATTTGAAGAGGTACCGGAAAATCAAACGTCACTTCTGTAAAACTAATTAAAATGAAATCACTCTTCATCGGCCGCTTTCAACCAGTTCATTTAGGTCATATAGATGCCATAAAACAAGCGCTCAAAGAAAGCGATTTTCTTTACATCGCCATCGGCAGCACTCAAAATAATTTTCGTCCAAACAATCCATTCACAGCCGGCGAACGTTTTCAAATGTTGGAAGCTGCTCTTGAAGAAGCCAAAATCCCCCGCTCCAAATACAACATTGTTACAATTCCAAATATTGATAATTACGCACTTTGGGTTGCGCATGTTCAACTTTATTTACCACCATTCCAAAAAATCTACACCGGTTCCGATGTGGTTAAGGAACTTTTTGAAAACGCCAATCTACAGCTTAAAAAGCCATATCAAATCATCGACATTAAAAAACATCTCAAAATTTCCAGCACAATTGTGCGTGAAGAAATGCTCAAATCCGCACTCTCCGGCTCAAAATCCAATTCAAAAAACGACCCTTCAGCCAACGCTCAAAAATGGGAACAGCTTGTGCCAAAATCCGTCACCAAACTTCTTCAAAGTTGGAAGGCAACCAATCGCCTAAAAAATATCCAGGAATCCGAAAAATGAAATTTATTGGGCAATCTAAGAGTCAACATGAGTACAGTTGAGTCCAAAGCCACTTTAGTCTAAAATGAGCGGGCTTACCGGGGTCACACCGGTGATACCCGTTTTAAACTCTCATTTTTTGAATAATGACAACTATCAATCCCCTCATTTTTCGTGCATACGACATCCGCGGAATTGCCATTCCCGAAGCTGGCGAAATAGCTGACTTAACACCGGAAACAGTCAAACTGATCGGCCAGGGCACAGGAACATATATGAAGCGCAAATACGGCACGCGCAATATGATGGTTGGCCGCGATAACCGCTTGCACAGCCCCGATTTGCAAAAAGCCTTTATTGAAGGTGTGCTTTCCACCGGAATTGATGTTGTTGATGTGGGAATTTCCACCTCTCCGCTAATTTATTATGCGGTTTGTCGTTATGGCATGGACAGCGGCGTAAACATTACCGCAAGCCATAATCCCAAGGAATATAATGGCGTAAAAATTGTCGGCAAAAACGCGCACTCTGTTTGTGGAGATGAGTTGCAGGAAATTGTAAAATTGATTTTAGCGAATGATTTTGAACGACAGGATGAGCAACAGGCCGAGCACACCACCAAATCCGACAATTTTGATGATTATTTAAAAGACATTCAAGCACGCATCAAACTCGCTAAACCTTTAAAAGTGGTTGTAGATGCGGGAAATGGCGTCACAGGGCCCTTCGCTCCCAAACTTTTGCGAGCCATTGGTTGCAAAGTAATTGAACTTTATTGCGATTTGGACGGGAACTTTCCTCACCACGAAGCAAATCCCGAAGAAGAAAAAAACATGCTGGACTTGGCAGAACAAGTCAGAATCAACAAAGCAGATTTGGGAATTGGATTTGATGGTGATGGCGATCGCGTTGGAATAGTCGATGAAAACGGCAAACATTATTCCGCAGATTATTTATTACTTCTCCTCGTTCGTGATTTATTGGAAAACGTGAACAGCGCGAAGGTTGCAAAGGCATCTGCTTCCGACACAACACCCAACAACAATCTCGCATCAAACTCAGCCAAACAAATTGTTTTTGATGTAAAAGTTTCCAAAATTTTGATTGATGAAATCACTCGATTAGGTGGCACTCCTGTCATGAGCAAAACCGGCCACTCTTTTATTGAAGCCCGCATGCACGAATTAAACGCTCCACTCGGCGGAGAAATCAGCGGCCACATGTTTTTTGGAAAAACCTATTATGATTATTACGGCTTCGATGACGCTTTCTTTGCCGCATGCAAATTGCTGGAAATTTTATCAAAAACACAAAAATCTTTTTCGGAACAATTCAACGGACTTCCAACACTTTTCACAACTCCTGAATTTAAGGCTCACTGCCCCGACAATCTCAAATTCGAAATCGTCAAAAAAGTCACCGACCATTTCACAAAATTATATGACTGCATCACCATCGACGGTGTTCGTATTAATTTTGACACCCTTGCCTGGGGAGCCATCCGCTGCTCTAACACAAGCCCAAATTTAACTCTTCGTTTTGAAGCCGAAACCGCCGAAAAGCTCGCCCAAATCCAAAACATCATGGTTGAAGAACTCAAAAAATATCCCGAAGTAGATCTTTCCTGGCACAAAACAACATAACCGCAAACTTTGAAATTGTAAGCACAACTTTGACCCCGTGTAACCGCAAAAATCGCTCTCTCCCATGCCCACCGCCACCACTCAAAATTTGACCCTAATCAAAAAACATCCACTGTGGAGAGTGCTTGAAGTAGTGCCCGGCGCACTCACCTGGACCGGAATTTTTTTCCCGATCATTTTCTCAGCTTTTTTCCCGGCCGTAGCCGCAAGTTTTATTATCGTTTACACAATCACTTGGCTTTTCCGCTCCATCAAGCTGTCCATCAATCTTTATCGTTCATTCAATCTGGTCAAAGAAGCTCTCAAAACCGACTGGGAAAAATTAACAATTCTGCTTGATCATCCCGAAAAAATCGATTATGAAATCAAAAGAATCCAGGAAAAAAATCCCAAAAAGAAAAAAGCCACCATCCATTTTTACAGGGATTTAAAGGCAAAAATCAACCTTCTCAAACAAAAACAACAATATAAAAAATCCAAAGATATTATCCACGCGATTATTTTTGTAACCTACAAAGAATCCTACCAAATCGTCAGAGAATCAATTAAATCTTACACTTTAAGTGAATATGATCCTTCCGGAATTATTTTTGTTTTTGCCGTTGAAGAAGCCGACAAGGAAAATGCCCTGGCTATAAGCCACAAACTCGAAAAAGAATTTGGCGATAAATTCCATAAATTTATTACCACCATTCATCCAAAAAATCTCCCCGGAGAAATAAAAGGCAAAAGCGCCAATGCCACACATGCCGCCAAACAACTCAAAAAACACCTCGACGAAAAAAATATTCCTTACGAAAACGTAATAATTTCCAATTTTGATGCGGATACGGTCGTGAACCCAAAATATTTTTCCGAACTCACCTTCAAATATTTAACGACCTTAGATCGCACGGAAATGGCTTATCAGCCAACACACATGTTCCATAATAATATTTGGGATGTGCCCATGATGATCCGCATGGTGGCTCTTTCATGCACTTTTTGGCGCATGGCCGAAAGTATGGAACAGGACAAATACAAAAGTTTTTCCAGCCGAGCGCTAAGTTTTAAAACAGTTGTCGATGTGGATTATTGGGATCCTTCCGTTATTCCCGAAGACTCACGCCAATACTGGTCGGCCTATTTAATTTATGATGGACGCCACAAACTTGTGCCTATTTACTGTCCGATTTACATGGACGCGGTTCTTTCCGAAACCTACATTAAAACCTTCAAAAGCCAATATAATCAATTAAGGCGTTGGGCCTGGGGCGTTTGCGACTTCCCATTTATGGCTATCAACCTTTGGAAACACCCGCGCATAAGTTTATACGACAAAATTTATCGCATTTATGAATTCCTAAAAAACAGCTTCTTCTGGGCAACCGGCCCGATTTTAATTACGTTCATGGGCTTTCTTCCCGGCATGGTAAACCCAAGTTTCCGCGACACCGTGCTCGCCTACAACCTGCCAAAAATCATGAGCAGCATCCTCACTTTCAGTTCAGGCGGTATTATTGTCTGCGCCATCATCAGTCTGGTTTTGATTCCGGAAAATACAAAACGCAGCTTATTTGGAAAAATCTCCCTGATTATTCAATGGCTTTTAGTGCCTGTAGTAAGCATTATTTTAAGTGCGATCCCCGCCTTGGACGCCCAAACCCGCCTAATGTTCGGCAAATATCTTGAATACCGCGTAACCGAAAAAGCCAGAAAATAAAAATACCCTGCCAGCCAAGTCAGCAGAGTATTTTTTATAAAGTATGAATTTCCCACCAAGACATTATGAACTTTTTTACTGTGCCAAATTCTGGAAGAAAGAGGCTCCATTTACACCAAATCCCGGCAATGTTGATGTTGGCGGATCAAAATAAATATAAGTCGCCGCCAAATCTTTTGCCGCTAAAGTAGGTGCATGGAAATAAATTCCAGGAAGAGCTAAAACGGGATCATAAAGGTAACCATAAGATAAAGCATAATTCGTTTTTGGAGTTCCATCCTGAAGATTAATAATCTTACTCAAACTTAACAAAGTAGTCGCATCAACTAGAGCAAGATTATGATCACTTTTAGCCATACCATTTTGATCAACATTCAAATACCCCGTAAATTGCCTTAAATAATTCAAATCATAAAGCTCTGCACGTAATTGAGCATTTTGATCACCTTGAGCCAAAATTTTCCCATTCCCCAAAACATATTTTCCATTATTCAAAACCGCCCCGCCAATCGTATTCATAGAAACGATGTTTCCCTGCATAAAGAGCTGTTGTTTATTCAAAGCCAAACGTTTGGCATCCACACTCGCAAAGTTAGGTTCTCCATTTTCGCTAACGCCCGCCGCTGCATCATAAGGGAAAACCGCCCCATCAGCGACCATATTCGCATAAATTTGTTTTACGTTTTTATTGATATAAATATTTCCCTGTTTAGCGCGATCAGCAACCGAAGCCGCCTGATCCTTCAAAACAATTATTCCCAATCTGCTACTCGTTGATTGTGGCTTAAGATCGCCATCAATAAACACACTGCCACCTATAACAATAATCGTTTTTTCACCAGTCCAGCTAAATGGATTACCACTAATATGAACATTTCCCTTTGCGTAATAAACATTATCATTCATAAGTTTAACAGCACTACCATTCACATTAATTCCTGTCGAACCGGAACTCAAATTCACATTACCGAAAGGCGGAGTTGTAATGCCCCCAATAATCTTATAAACGTTCTTTACAACGGAATCCTTAAACTTTTTGGTACTTGGATCACCAATCGAACGAAGTGCCTGGCTTGAGGCAGTTCCGGAAGAAAGCGAACCTGAATAAACATTTCCACGGAAAACCGCAACCGGCGGAATAATATATTTGCCATTGCCCCAAAGATCAACACTGCGGGTCAATTTATTTGAATAGTATTGAACCTGAGCACCTTGCTCACTAACCACACTGTAGATATAAAGACCGGAAAGAGGTCCTACTGGATTAAGCATTCCTGCACTAAAGAAAGGCTGAGTATCTGGATTTAAAAACAAACCAACATCATTCCAAACAGCTGAATCTTTACCATCAATAACACCATCCGACATCTGTGGAGCATTATCGTTATCAAATCTAAAATCCGTTTCAGGTGGCACAACCTGCCCCGTTGCATCAATTCCCGAATACAAATTAACAATCCCCTTATCCGTACCACCGGAATTATCGGTAATAGTCGCACCAAATTGCTGAACATTGTTAGAATAAACTATCTTATCTTTATCGGGACTTTCCAACTTTGTCATTTCTGTAGATGGCTTAAACTTAAAAGTATAATCAGATGCATTCACCGGGACAGTAGAACAGTTAACATCCGGATAAATACATTTTCCTGGAGTATTTGGATCAGAAATTGTCACCAGAATTTGCTTTAAAACAAGATCATTCGACTGAAGTGGCTGTTTTGTTATAGGTGGCCCAAAAACAAAACTTTCATACGGAAAATCAACAATGCCATTATTCTGAGTATCCAAACCATTCATGTTGGAAGTAGGCGCTACAGACGTAATATTTGCCTGATAAATTCCCGGATAGGGATTGGCAAATTGCTTTTGCATTGAATTATAAACACAAGGCTTAGTCACCGCTAAACCAGCCAAACACTGATCTTCTCCCAAATTCTGTGGAGAACCATCATAAGTTTGAATCTTCTTCACCGTATCATTCCAAACATTTAAAATCTTCATTGAACCATCTGGAACAACTACTGTTTGCCCTTGATCATTAGTCACTTTAACAACCAAAGTATAACCGGCCTGCCCATTTGCAACCGGCGCCTTTGTTTTGGTAATACTCGTCAAATCAACAGCATTCGAAAAAGCCGCATAATCAATATTATCGCCTTTATTAAAAACCGCAGCCGTCACCGTCAAAGAAGCTGACAATGGTTTTCCAACCGGAAAAGTTAAACCTGAAAAATCGAGCCAGCCAACACTGTCACTCCAGGCAAAAGTAAATTGATGCCCCTGATCAACATTTCCACCATTAGGATTACAAGCCACATTTGGAGGAGTATATCCATAAACTTTACCCACACATTTACTATTTGGATTTACATCAACTCTCACTTTGCTAAAAGCTCCATTATCAAAACTAATCCATCCTGCGTTATCACTCCAGGCATATCCACCTAAAACACCATTTACATCAACAGTTACGCCATATCCATCAGTATAAGCCGCATTTGAACATTGTCTTCCAAGATTTATTTGATTCGCGCCTGCGGGACAATACAAACTTACCCATCCCAAATTGGTATTCCAAGCCCAACCTTGCAAACTGGTATTGCCACCACCGGCATCACTCGCACAAGAATTATAAGCCTGATAATTAGCCGGCAAACCAAAATTCAAGACTCCGGAATTTGCCACACCGGAAACAAGTACAGATTGTCCTGTTCCTTTCAATAGATAACACGCTGGCGCCGCCTTAGCTCCCTGCACGTTCGCGGTTGCAGCAATCACAGAAGCGAACAAAATCGCCAAAGAAAAAATCGTCAAAAAGCCGATTCCCTGGCCCCAAATAGCACCTAAAAAATTATTGGAGTTCGCTCCACTCGCGGTAGAAATAGGCACTTCATGCGTGCCGGAAGTTTTTTTAACTGAATTTTGCTTAATCATATTGTTTTTGTTTTATAAAATTTATAATTTTTAAATTAATGAGCTGCCGCAGGAACCATGGCCGCATGAGGCGCTTCCGCAACAGGAGCCTCCATGTGCACTGGCTCAGCAGAAGCCGACCCTCCCCCAATTGGTATGATCGTAGTTTTTGGAACCAAACCTTTTGTAATGCGATTTAAGGCATCCCTGGTTTCAACCAGCACGCCGGAAAGGCCTTTATCGGAGCCACCACCAATTAAAATCGCAGCTCCACCTAAAACCGATTCAACCGTTCCACTTAAACCACGCAATAACGACGTTGGAATCCCCCAAACCAAATGTTTAGGAGCATTCCATAAAAGACGTTTTGTGCCTTTTAATGCCCCAACTATAACCTCTTTCGGCATATTCAAAAACAAATTCCCTCCCAGTTTTTTCAACACTTTTGGCCAATTTAAAGGATTTAACGTACTCGTTTTAAAAATATTATTAACAATTCCATCCATGATTAAAGCCCGCCAAACGCCATCCCGCACACCCAAAATCAATTCACCCGGCCCCATAATTATCTCTTTTGTACCTTCCACGGTCTGGGCCACAGTCCCAAGAACCCCCTCTTCCAAAACTGCCGAAAAAGTTCCTTTAACCGTTTCAATAGGAGCCGTTAAAGCAGCATGACCGGCAGTATAAAGCGGATTAACCACTAAATCTTTTACACCTCCGGCAACTTCTTTGGCCGAATCAACAACACCTGATTCTCCGATATGTGTGTCTAGTTTCATAAAAAAAGATTTTATCACATCATTATAGCAAAAAACGCCGTTTTTCTCAACAGTAAAGGACTAAAAATCCGTCCCGTCCCGGATTTTTGAGTAACACCATGTAAACTAAATTTTAGCAAACGGACGCGCCATCGCCTCTTTTAAAGGCATCGAAATCGATGCTGTTAAAACTAAACCCGGCTTATTCCTTTTTCTTAGCCGTTTTTTTAGCAGCAACCGCTTTTTTCGGACCTGCGGCATCCTTTTTCGTACCTCCTGCCGCCTTTTTAGTACCAGCCACCGCCTTTTTCGCCCCATAAACCGGAGCGCCAGCCTTATCAGCCCCATAAACCTTAGCTTTGGCCTTATCACCAGCCGCCGAGCCCTTACTCTTGGTCGGACCGCCCAAATCGCATTGTGAACACAATTCCTCATCTTTTTTAAGCACTATCAAACTGCCACATTTTTTGCAGAGTTCGCCGGTTGGCTTATCCCAAACCGCATTCAAACATTTAGGATATTTATTACAGCCATAAAAAACCTTACCACTTTTACGCGCATGCCTTTCAATCATCTGACCATCGCCACATTTTGGACATTTAACTCCGGTTGGTTTTACAATCGACTGAATATTTTTACATTCAGGATAACCGCTGCATCCCAAAAAGTCTCCAAAACGACCATGTTTAATTTCCATCGGTTTCCCACATTTTTCACACTTCTTGCCACTCAATTTCTTCTCAAGCTCGATTTGTTCCGGTGTTTTCTCGGCTTCGGAAGGCGCATTCAAAGGTCGCGCATTTTTACATTCCGGATAATTCGAACAGGATAAAAATTTCCCAAAACGTCCCAATTTCACAATCATCGGCTTGCCGCACTTATCACATTTTTCCTCGGTTGTTTCCAAATTTACAATGTCTTCTTTTTTTAAAGTTTCATTTTTCATTTCTACATTTTTATGGAATGGTTCATAAAACGCACTAATAACCGGTTCCCATTTCTTTTTTCCCTCAGCGATTTCATCCAAAGAATCTTCCATTTCAGCTGTAAATTTATAATCAACAATATCCGCAAAATGCTTCACCAACATGTCGGTTACAACTTCCGCCAAGTCGGTTGGCTTCAATTGCTTGCCATCTTTTTCGATGTACCCGCGAGTCACAATTGTCGAAATGGTTGGCGCATAAGTTGATGGACGACCAATGCCCTCGGATTCCAATTTCTTTACCAAGCTGGCTTCAGTATAACGTGCCGGTGGCTTTGTAAAATGCTGAATTGGATCAAGTTTTTCCAAATCAACATTATCACCCTGCGCCAAAGCTGGCAGCAATTTTTCCTGATTCGCAAGCTCTTCATCCGGATGATCGGAACCTTCCACATAAGCCCGCATAAATCCCGCAAATTTAATAGTTTGACCGGTTGCACGGAAAACGTAACCAGTGGACGCCCCCTTACCACTCGCTCCACCTGCAAACGCCTCTATATCAACACCCAAAGCCTTTAATTTGGCCTCCTTCATCTGACAAGCCAACGTTCTTTTCCAAATCATTTCATATAACTTGAATTGCTCTTTATCCAAATATTGCTCAACATCAGCCGGTTTTAAAGAAAGATCAGCCGGACGAATGGCTTCATGCGCTTCTTGAGCCCCTTTACGTCCTTTATAATAACGTGGAGTTTCCAGCGCAAATTCCTTACCAAAATCCTCGGTAATCACTTCGCGAGCCTGTTTTAAAGCCACTTCAGAAAGATTTACCGAATCGGTACGCATATAAGTGATAAGACCTGTAGTTCCACGGCCATGTTCCACACCTTCATAAAGTTGTTGCGCAATAACCATGGTTCTCTTCACGGAATAACCCAATTTGCGGGAAGCTTCCTGTTGCAAAGTGGAAGTCGTAAATGGAGGAGCCGGATTTCTGGTCACATCTTTTTCTTCAACCTTCACCACATTATAAATGGCTTGTTCTAAAGCTTTTAAGATTTTTTGCGAATCTTCTCCGTTTTTCAAATCAACATCTTTGGCATTAAATTTCGCGAGCTGCGCTTCAAAAATATCATTTCCTTTTTTAAATTGAGCCGAAATTGTCCAATATTCTTCAACTTTAAATGCACGAATTTCACGTTCACGTTCAACAATCAATCTAACCGCCACACTCTGAACACGGCCTGCAGATAAGCCATAACGGATTTTTTTCCACAAAAGCGGAGAAAGTTCATAACCAACCAGACGATCCAAAATACGGCGCGCCTGCTGTGCATCAACCAGATTATAATCAAGCTGACGAGGATGTTTTAGCGCGTCCTTAATAGCACCTTCGGTAATTTCATGAAAAGCAATACGCTGTACGGGCATTTTTTTCTCATCCACATCAAGCGCCTGCAGCAAGTGCCAGCCAATCGCCTCTCCTTCGCGGTCTTCATCAGTTGCGATCCAAAGTGCATCACTCTTTTTAAGTTCAGCCTTTAATTCGGCAATCACCTTCTTTTTTTCCATCGGAACCATATAGGTAGGTTCAAAATGATTCTTCACATCAATTCCCATTTGCGACTTTGGAAGATCACGAACATGGCCCATAGAAGCCCTTACCGTATAATCCTTCCCCAACATTTTCGAAATTGTTTTCGCTTTTGTTGGAGACTCTACAATCACTAAATTATGAGCCATACTTCTAAAAAATTAACAATATACAAAGGGGAAAATCCGCATTTATTGAGTGCCAAAAACCATTTTTTTCCCGCACATCGAAAAATATAGTACCACATAAATTATCATTGTGCACGAACTTCAAAAAATTACATTCCCCTCCGTCACACCCGCAATCATCCATACAACTGCGAATGAGTGCCCACTTCAAGCATAATCACGATGGAATAATTTTGCTGTTCTATAAACAAAATACGAAGATCAAATTTGACACTTAAGCTACGCACGCCACCGTGTTTTCCTTTTAAAGCATGATTATTAAGCTTCGAATCATTCTGATTTTGCTGGAAAATTTGAATGGTATTATCAACGGCCTTTCGATCAATTTTGCCAAGACGTGCATACGCCTTTAAAAAATCTTTATGAAAAATAATTTTCATCAAAAGAAAAGTTAATCATTTTGTTTATGAAGCCACTCAATGGCGTTCTTGGAATTATCAAATCCCGGGGATAAATTGCGTTTATTCTTAACGTCTTCAAGGGCCTGAGTAAGCTTTCCGGACGCTTGCGGAGTAAAACCGTTTTCATCACGTTCAACACTGCGTGAGCCAATATCAAGTTTACCCGTAGCATAATCACGAAGAAAAATACGCGCCACAACAGAGACGGACATTCCATTTTTCTTTGCCCTGGAAGCCGCAAGGTTTTTTGTTTCTTTATCTATAGAAAGGGTAGTTTGAGTCGATTTACTCATATATTATAGTAATAATAATAAAATCTATATAAATCTTATCGTAAATACGATAAAAATACAAATTAATTGGTCGGCCAGGGTTCGATTCCACGCAATTTCACCACTTCGGCACTTTTGCCCTATTCATAAGCTATTCAAATCCTTCCAAAATTCCCCAAAATGCCCACCAACACCCCTTTTTGGCTTCCAAATCGCATTGACAGGAATGATCGTTTGATTTTGCCGTATACAAGCCAATAATAGAGCCCCAAAATAAATCCCAAAGATGACAATACCCGGGAAAATGGCTAAGAATAAACAAAACGACCATGCCTAGCCAAAAAATCACACCCTCAAAAATCGAGTATTTCCCTTGCTGCTCACCAATGCTTGCTTTTCTTTGTAGGATTTTTATAATGCCCTAGGTTCGTTACATTATTTCTTAACCTC
Organism: Candidatus Altimarinota bacterium; assembly: GCA_041659405.1. GTDB lineage: Bacteria > Patescibacteriota > Gracilibacteria > UBA1369 > UBA1369 > JBAZYK01. Next base: position 37,617 of record JBAZYK010000010.1, on the reverse strand, counting down.
ATAACGATGACAAAACAAGATCTCGTTAATGCTGCTGCTAATTCAGCTGGCGTTACAAAAAAGGCTGCTCAGGAAGTGCTCGATGCATGTCTTGAAGCTATCACTAAGTCCCTCAAAAAGGGAGAATCAGTAACTGTTACAGGTTTCGGAACATTCCGTGTTTCAAAACGTGCTGCTCGTACTGGTGTAAATCCACGTAACCCAAGCCAAAAAATCAAGATCCCAGCTATGAAGCTTCCAGCTTTCAAGGCAGGTAAATCTCTAAAGGATGCTGTTAGATAAGACTTTAGCTCACGCTAAAGTCCGCGCCTGCCCTAAAGCAGGCATAGCAGTAAAGAAGTTTGCGCAAGCAAACACCATCTGAAAATCAAGAAGACCCCCTAAAAAGGGTCTTCTTTTTTGATGAACAATTCTTCAGTTGAAAATTTAAGAAAATTTTAGAATTTCTTAATCTCCAGCTGTTAAAATCAAATTTGAAATAACTTGCAAATTAAGATAAAGTGAAATGCAAACACCGTAAATATATGCTGAAAGTTAAAGGAAAAACTATCATCCTTAGGCCCATAGAAATAAAAATCTTAAAAGACAGTGAAGATGACTTGAAAGACTTTGCCGCCTTGGGAAAGTCCGCTTTCGATTTCTGGGACAATCCGGAAGACGATATCTATGACGAATATTACAAAAGTCGCGAAACTTAGTTCAGCAAAACTGGCAACTGCAATTAAAGCAACCATTGATCTAATCAAATAATTGCTTAGAGTCTTTTTTTTGCACGCAAACCTGAAATCTTTAAACTTTATCTAATTCGTCCAAAATCATTTTACGAACTTTTTTAAAAGTGCCTTCATGATCTTTAACGTGATTAAAGCCTAAACGGGTTTCATTATTGATAGTAAAAGCCGGCACATTACTCGCCCCAATCATTTCTTTCAAATTTAATTTAACTATATCATCGCCGTAACTATCCAAAATCGCTCTAATATAAGAAAGGGCTGCAGCTTCCGCTTTGTCTGGTGATTCAGTCTGAAAAGCGGCACTACCTGCACAAAAACAAAGATCAGCCAAATCCGAAGCCTTTTGACGATATGCACTCTCAGAGTGATAAAGCATATCCGGCAAAGATGAAAGTCTTGCATCCTTAACTTTTCCAGATGGATCAACATGAACCAATACATCTCCGCCCAAAACTTCGCCAATTCCCAAACCTGATTTTTGATGCACATCAGACATCATTTTTGTTGAAGCTTTTAATGCTTCAACCGGATCAATTTTTTTAAGATAAGGACTACCATTGCGCAATCGCAACACATCATCCAGTAAAGCTCCTCCTCGTTTCATATCATCAACTCTTTCGCCAATACCATCTTTCTGTCGAGAAAAAATATCAGTTAAATGAAGATGTTCAATATTGTCCCAGATTTGATCCATATTTTTCGCACGAACACGCAAACCCATACCATCCCCGCTTTTGCGCATCATGTCTTCCACCCTATCCCAAACAGCCCAAAATTTACCTGTTTTTGGCTTATAAACAATATTATCTCCACGCACCTCAAATTGATAGCCATAAACAGAAACATCAGTTCGATATTCGCCTGTTGGCATTTTACCAATCTTTCCCGCTTCATTAATTTGATCAGTAACATTATCCACCGCAGATTCCGCAACGACATCACTGTGCTGCCCTCCTTCGCGTACTTTTGGTTTAATATACCCATGCATCTGAAGAAATGAGCCAATTACAATCAAAACATCAGGACGCTCTAAAAAAGGGACCTTCTTCCCTTGCTCCTTTGCCTGATCTGGATTTTTCAAATCCAGTCGTTGCAAACTGCTCAACAATTCTGCTTTTTGCTTTGGCTCAAGAACAATTTTAGCAGCATCCAAAATAACATTCAGAACCTTTTCCGGATCATCTTTATCCTCAACAAATTCAACGTGTAAGCGAGGAAACACCAAAGGTTTATTTGATCCTTTGTTACTTTCTGGTGGCTGTAATACTTCACCTGCCATATTTTGATTGTAAATAATCTTTACATTATACATCAAAAGTTGACTTTCTGCAAAAATATTATTAAACTTCACAACCTGTCGCACTCATCAAAATTATTTTTATAAATTATGAGATCGAGTCCCGATTTACCCACACAACCAGACTCTCTAGTCCAAGCAGAATCGCCCAAAAGACAAATTTCCCGCAGAAAAGCTTTAGCACTTGGACTTTCCGCTGTCACAGCCGCCGCTCTAGGAATTTATTTAATTGATGATGGCAGATTTGACGATGATCCAACCAGCTTTGATCCAAGCCTTGAATACGATAAACGACTAGAATTAGCGGGAACAGCTGGCTCGATTTTTCAGGATGATCCAGAAGCCGCGACAAATAGCGACTGGGCCCATGAACGCCAACGCTCCGCAGCCGGTTTATCCGACAAAATTGCTGGCCCTTTTGACAGTGAGGAACAACCCCATTTTTTTAAAAATCATCCACACATTCTAAAAGCAGCAAAGCGCTTTGGTAATGCCTACCGCACCTCTTTTGATTTTGCCGAACTCTGCCCGGAAAAAGGCAAATTCAACCAAGAGTTAATGGCCCAATATGTTCGAATCTTGGCTCGCTGCCATCACACAGGGCTAGAACCAGTCATGACCATGCATCATTGGCCCATGCCAAAAAGTTTTGCAACTTATAAAAATGAAGAAATTCAAAATGGCCCTTTGGAACATCCAGACATTGTTGATCATTTTGCTTTTTATGTAAAAAGTGTCGCCGATTTTCTCTTTGATCCAAATAAAATACGTGAAGCTCTAAAAGATGAAGGCTACAGTCAGGAATTTCTTCAACAAATTTTGGATGAGCGTACCCTTTGTCGCTGGTTTATCAGCGTCAATGAACCGGTCAACCTGACTTTCAACGCTTATATAAGCGGCTATTTCCCTCCTTATCAACATTTGCGATTTGGAAAAACAAAAATCCTCAAAGAAAAAGTTAAACAGATGCATCGCATTGTCTACGATGAATTAAAAAAACATGCACCAAGCACACACCAGGCAGCAGGAAAAGAAACAAAAATAGGAATGACTCACCATGTTCCCCATTCTGACATCAAAATCTATGAAAAGCTTGGCGGTTGGGACTTTATTGAAGAAATGCAAGACGGACAAACAAGCGACTTTTTAGGCCTTCAATATTATTTTCGACTAAAATTATCCTTACTATTATCGGGATTTAAAGGCAAAGATGAACGCTACATCAGCGGTAATGAGCTTTGCCCACAAATTTACCCGCCTGGAGCCTATGACGTCTTAAAGGAAGCCGACAGAAGATGGCCGGGCAAAGAATTAGTACTTTCCGAATGGGGCTTTACCAATAAAGTAGATGCAGAAGGCAATGAATCAGATAAAGAAAGACCAGACTGGATTTTATCAACGATTGGACACGTAACCAGGGCAATTCGGGAAGGAGTAAATGTAAAAGGTGCGCTCTATTGGCCTTTAAGCGGAAATTTTGAATGGCGTTTAGGAGGACAACTCCATGGTCGTAACGCCTTAATTGACCATCACGGAAACCCGCTAAGCTGGGATAATAAAGATCCACAAATTATAAACTCAGCTGAGGCATTAGCATGCGCCAATGACCATTTACTTCACCCAACACCAGAAAAAGCAGCGCAACTAGCAAACATGCGCGCAAAAACATGGCAAGAACTGAATAAATTACCAGTTTCACCATGATATTTAACAAAGTCAGCAGCTTTTGAAAAAGCCATAGCAGAAGCCAAGGCAACATCTTCTCCAAAACCCACTTCTTGATTTGCCAAATTCAGCTAAAATCTTTAAAGTACCAACGTATTCTTTTTACACGCGCAAATATCGCGCCTTTCACGCATTCACGTTTTTTTATGCAAGAAATCCTCAAAAAACTATCGGAACAGGCCATTTCCGAAATCGACAAGGCTTCAAATCTTCAACATCTTAAAGATATCGAAGTAAAATATTTAGGCAGAAGCGGCGAAATCACCATAATTTTAAAAGGCATTAAAGACCTTCCCGACGAAGAAAAACGCACTTTCGGTCAATTTTCAAATCAGGTTAAAGTTGCGCTGGAAGCCGTTTTTAACGAAAAACGCCAAACTCTGGAATCCGCCGAAATCCAAAAACAACTGACCGGTGAGTTTTTTGATCTGACCGCCCCCGGCAAAAAATATGATGTCGGTCACATTCATCCGCTTTCACAAGTGCAATATGAGGCTGAAAACATTTTCAGTGACATGGGGTTTTCGGTTATGGACGGCCCCGAAGTCGAATCCGAATACTACAATTTTGAAAGTCTGAACATTCCTAAAGATCACCCCGCGCGTGACATGCAGGACACCTTCTTTTTGCAGGATAAATCAGCCGAAAAACATGGCCGGCTTGTGCTAAGAACACAAACTTCACCTGTCCAAATTCGCACCATGGAAAAATACGGCGCACCGCTTCGCATCATCGTTCCTGGCCGTGTGTTCCGTTACGAAGCCACCGACGCTTCTCATGACAACACTTTTTATCAGGTGGAAGGCCTGATGATCGACAAAGAAATCTCACTTGCCGATCTTAAAGGCGTCATGCGTGAATTTTTGACCCGTCTGTTTGGCAAAGAAGTTAAAGTCCGCTTTAGACCTGGCTATTTCCCATTTGTGGAACCTGGTTTGGAACTTGATTTCTCCTGTCTGATTTGTAACGAAAAAGGCTGCAGTGTCTGCAAACAAACCGGCTGGGTTGAATTTATGGGCGCCGGAATGGTCCACCCAAACGTCTTAAAAGCCGGCGGCATCGATCCAAAAGAATATCAGGGTTGGGCTTTTGGCTTTGGCCTGACCCGTTTGGTGATGATGCGCCATGCAATTAATGACATCAGACTATTACAATCCGGCGATCTTAGGTTCACGGAACAGTTCTAACAAAAAATCTGTGCGCGCGCACAACCAGGGCGAGCACAGCGAAGCCCTTGCCGGCCACTACGCCGGCATAAAATCTAACCATCGCGTAAGCGATACAATACTTATGAAAATTTCTCTTAACTGGATCAAAGAATACGTCGAAGGACTACATATCATCGACAAAAAAAGCCTCCGAAACGTGGTGGTGGGTTATGTCGATTCAATGCAGAAACATTCAAATGCAGACTCACTCAACGTTGCTCAAGTAAATATCGGTGACAAAATTGTTCAGATTGTGTGTGGAGGAGTAAACCTCAGACCAAATGTTCATGTACTTGTTGCCCTGCCTGGAGCCGTTCTACCCGGGAATTTTGCAATTCAACCAAGTAAAATTCGCGGTGAAGAAAGTAACGGCATGATCTGCGCAAAAGAAGAATTAAAGCTCGGCACAAATCCCCCACATGAAATTTGGATCCTTGATGAAGAAAAAAATTGGCACAGTGGCGCACCAATTTTGAAAGCTGGAACACCTCTTCTTGAAGCTCTTCACCTTGAAAACAGCTACAGTGCGGAAGAAATACAATCACTACTCACGCACCACACTGCTGAAGTTGAAGGCATTTTGCATCAAGACCAGAATCTCGACAAAGTAGTCACCGGAAAACTTTTAGAGTTCGAGAAAATTGCCGGATCTGAAAAATTACACAAAGGAATTTTTGATATTGGCTGGAAAAAAATCCAGATTGTTTTCGGTTCAGTCCACGTGATTCACCCTGGGGAAATTCTGCCGATTGCTTTGCCTGGAGCAAAACTCCCCGGCGGAGAAATTAAAATCACAGAAATGATGGGCGTGAAATCAGAAGGTATGGTTTGCGGTGATGATGAACTTGGCATTGGCCAAAAAGGGCTAACCCGCTTCCCTGCCAATACTCCACTCGGCCAACCAATTGCTGATATTTTAGGTTTGAACGATATTTCTTTAGTAGTTGATAACAAATCTCTAACCCATCGTCCGGATTTGTGGGGTCACTACGGCATCGCGCGTGAAATTGCGGCAATCTCGGACAAAAAACTCAAACCGCTTCAATTGGAAATTGATTTTCCAGCAACCGGCGAATCGCCAAATGTAGAAGTTAAAGCCAAAAAACTCTGTCCACGTTATCTTGGCGTTTACATCAATAATATAAAAATTGCTGAGTCCCCTGCCTGGCTCAAGAATCGCCTTAGCGCGGTTGGATATCGTTCAATCAACAACATTGTTGATGTCACAAATTATGTAATGGCCGAACTTGGTCAGCCTTTGCATGCTTTTGATGCAGCCAAAATCGACACCGGAATTATTGTACGCACAGCTAAAAAAGATGAAAAAATCACGACACTCGACGGTGTTGAAAGATCTCTAAATCAAACCGGCAAAGATGAAACGCTGGTTATTGCCGATCACAAAAAACCGGTTGCCATTGCGGGAATTATGGGCGGCGCAAACAGCGAAGTTGATCAGCAAACTACTAAAATTCTGGTTGAATCTGCGAATTTTCAGCCTTCTTCCGTTCGTTTAACTTCGGTAAAACTTGGACTTAGAACCGAAGCCGTTCAACGTTTTGAAAAAAGTCTTGATCCAAATTTGGCTGAACAGGCCATGAAACGCGTCTGTGATTTAATTTTACAGGTTAGTCCGGAAGCAATTATTTGCGGTCCGGTCACCGACATCAAAAACTTTAAAGACAAGCAACTTACCGTTACAGTAAGCCTTAAAAAGGTTTTCTCTAAAATTGGCGTTACAATTCCTACCGAAGAAGTTTTAAAAAATCTCAACAGTTTGGAATTCAAAACCACGCTGTCCGGCAAAGATAAAATCAAGGTTGAAATCCCCTCTTTCCGCGCGACCAAAGACATTTCCATTGAAGACGACATCGTGGAAGAAATCGCCCGCATGCACGGATACGAAAATATCGAAGCCAAACTTCCAAAACTTCCAATCAAACTCCCAATCGAAAATAATGAGCGCAAACTTAAACATTTTGCCCGTCACGCGCTTTCACTCGGACTTGGCTTTAATGAGGTCTATAACTACTCTTTTTATAGCATCAACGACATCAAAAAATGCCTGTTGCCGGAAGAGCCACACATTAAAGTTCAAAATTATCTTTCCGAAGATCAGACCCACATGCGCATCAGTTTAATGCCGAACATCCTCAAAAATATTGGTCTTAATTTAAAGTCTTTTGATCAATTCAAATTATATGAAATTGGTCGAACTTATGAAGATCTACAGGAATATTTCCCGATTGAAGAAAAGAAAATTTGCGCGGTGATCGTAAGAAACAAAGCAGCAACAAAAGAAAAAAATACAGCCGCCGGCGCGTCAAACCAAGGCCCTTCCGAACCTTTTTACGAAATCAAAGGCGCGTTGGAAGAATTTTTCAAACTTTTCCATGTTAACTTAAAAGCCTTGGAAATGCGCAAAGGTGAAAGCTTATGCGCTTACGCTCACCCAAACCGTTATGCCTCTTATTATAGCCGAAAATCCGGCCAGGAAATCGCCAGAATTTTCGAACTTCATCCACTTGTAGCAAAAAACTACGACATCGAAAACGCTAAAATTGCCGTGTTTGAAGTAAACTTCAGCAAGTTGGCAAACCTGGAAACAGAAGAAAGAAAGTACAAACAGATTCCAAAATTCCCGGGAATCAGAATTGATGTTTCCGTACTCATCGACAAAAATACCGAAATCGGAAAACTTCAGCGCGCAATTCAAAACTGCAATAAAGAATTAATCCGCGAAGTTGAATTGTTTGATCTATACGAAGGCCAAAACATCCCACCAGATAAAAAAGCGCTCGCCTTTAAAGTTCTGCTGCAATCCACGCAGCGCACGCTTACAGATGCCGAAATGAAGACAACTCAACAAAAAATCTTTGAAGAGCTGACAAAATTAGGCGGCGAAATCCGCGGGCTGAAATAATCAAGCTTTTCGGGTCACCACTCCCAAAAACCCCAAAGGCTAACAAAACCCATTCCTTTTCATCTCGATAAAGCGTTAATACATTTTGAAACCTTCTCGACACCGCGTCAAACACACCGCAGCAACAAGCCATTTTTAAGAGCTTCGGCACCGAAGCGTACACTTTGAAATACTTCGTCGAGAATGCAAGCGGGGATTTGACAATAAAAAGTCGCTTGTTACAATAGCGGCGGTTTTTATTTACCCTTAAATTTAAACAATGTCGCTAACAAATACACCACAAGAATTACCTGAAGGTAAAGAACCTGAAACAGAATTACAAAGAAGGGTTAGAGCAGCGCTCGAAGCTCACGCCAAAGATCCCCGAGCCGTTAACACTAAAGGAGCCCCACGTGGCGACAATAGACGTTCTTATACTGATTTAGGCCCAACAGATGACGTTGCAAAAATAATGACAATCGCTCACACTGCTGCCAGTCTTCACAAAGAATGTGATGATACCGGCACCCCTGCGGAGGACCGCACCCCAACCAGCTTCCAAAAACATAAAGGTGGCCCATTTAGTTTTTAATTACCAATTTAATGGCAATCCCAATTTCAGCAATGCTCCCTGACGCGAATAAAATCCTTGCATTAGAACTCCCAAACCTTGCCACCGAACTTTTAAAATATTTGGCTCAAGATCAGGAAAGCCTCAATCGTCATAATTTTGGATTCAAAGAAACCGTTAAAGATTACCCTAAAGAACTGCAATTGCCCGTAATGCGAGCTTTTATGGAAGCCTGGGCTTATCTGGAAAAAGAAGTGCTAATCGCGCAAAAACCAAGCATGGAAACCACCATGGAATTCTATTTCATCACCAGAAAAGGGATAAAAGCATTGGCGAAAAATCCCCAATAACATCCTCCCGCAGCGCTCAACTCGTCTACGCTGAAATTTTTCACTATTCAAAAAGCCCCCGATTTCTCCTGATTTCGAGGGCTTTTTTCGTACCACATTCAACCTGGACATGATCACCTTTTTAAAAATTCAACAATTATAAATTTATAATTTATAATTTATAATCAATTTAAAACGGCATCTTCTTTTTCAACCTGCTCACACGCATAAATCCGGCACATTCCACAATTTCCACACCGTTCTTTTCAAGCTCATCCATCAGCAAATTCACACCAAGACTGTCACTCGCCATGTGTCCACAAATGAGCACATTGATGTGATATTTTTCACATAATTTGCGATGTTCTTCCGGAATATGCATGGCCAAAATCGTTCCAACTCCGGCATGCGCCATCTTTTCGTAAACCTCTTTTGAACCGCTTGTACCACCGGTAAATCCGGAGTAAGAAATTTTGCCAACGCGTGCTTTTTCATCACCAACAAACATCATAGGTCCGTTACCACGTCTTTTTGCAATCTGATATTCAGGAAGCTCCATCAACGCGTCCATAATATCGCTGATATATTTTGGATTTTTCTTGGTGATGTAATTTTTTATAAACCAGTAAACCTGATTATCGGCAAAAGTATGGAAGCAGGCAAAAGGCATATTCAACAATTTAGCCGCATCCGGAACCTGAAAATGGTTCGCTGCATGCAGGCCGCGATTCAAATCGCCAATGCGCGCTCGCATCAATTTTTCAATCACATTAACCGGAACGCCCTCCAACATTGCAATATCCTCTTGAAGAGTCATGACCTGAGTAAGATCGATTAACCCACGACCTTCCGGATGATGCGCAATCACCGCGTCAATTTTTTTGTCACTCTTATTTAATTCATTCGCCAGCATAATTTCACCAACGCCAATATCGATTCCCACAAGCACTCTTTTTAACTTTGTATTTGGATCGCCACTTAAAATACGGCTGTCCAAAAAAGGATTTTTCAAACTCTCAACATCAAAATATTCCTTCTTTTTTTCTTCGAGCTTTTCATATTCATGCTTCAACTTTTTAAGTTGCTCTTCAACTTCCTTAACCGGACGAGGGCCGCGTTTAATGGCCATCTGAAGGCTATAATCATATATCTGCTTGAGTGTCATCATAAAAAAACTGGTTAAAGAAATAAAAAAATATCATCGAAAAGAACGTAATTGATTGTAGCAAAACTTCTCCAAAAAGAAAAATTTTAAACATCTCCATTCTCGATTTTCAATTACGATCATCGAACTTGCGATGCAACAATTTTCAAATCCCAAACACCCCTCCATTGAATTCACGGCACTTTTCTGCTAGGATAAACCCCGCATAATGCTGTGTATATAATCAAAAAATCATGTTTGAAAAAATCAAGTTTCACATCCAAAAAATCGGCAAAAAAACCAATGGCAAATTTGCGCGCATGCGTGAACGCGCCCGCTTACCCAACGGCAAACTCGACTGGAAACAAATTTTACTTTGGACCGGCCTTAGTATAATTGGCTTCATCCTGTTTTTAGTTTTAAGTCTTGGGATTGCCATAGCCGTACTTAGCATAACGCTGCCGGATGTCCATGATCTGGACAAACTGAATCAGGCACAGGCAACCACAATTTATGACCGTGAAGGAAATATTTTATACGTAAAAGGAGCCGAAAATCGTGAATATGTTACCTACGATAAAATTTCCTCTTCGTTAGTTAACGCAACTATCGCAATTGAAGACACACAATACTGGGAACATCCCGGATTTGATATAAGAGGTATTGGCCGCGCAGTTGTAAACGACATTTTCCATTTCAGCCTTACTCAGGGCGGTTCAACCATTACTCAACAATACATTAAACTCGCTTTTTTAAATTCCGAAAAATCCTATATCCGCAAACTTAAAGAATTAATTTTATCCGTTCAACTTGAACAGGCCTTCGATAAAAAGAAAATTATTGAACTTTACCTTAACAAAATCAGTTACAGCAACAAAGCCTATGGTATTGAAAAAGCTGCTCAAATTTATTTTAACAAACACGCAATCAACCTTGATCTGGCCGAAAGCGCAATTTTAGCTTCAATCCCAAATCGACCAAGCTACTATTCACAACATCAATTTTCAACTTTAGCCAAACAATTCACGTCAGATGAACTGGCTTCGCGCAATATTCGCAGCCAGAATGATCTCTACGAAAATGAATACGCGGAAGGAATCATTGGCAAAACAGTCCAAATTGATCCCAATAATCCCGATAAACAAATTTATCTTGCCGGCCGCAGTGACATAATTTTAAGCAGAATGATGGAATTGGGCTACATCAACGAACAGCAAAAACAGGAAGCCTGGACCAAAATGCAAAAAAATCAATTCACCAAATATCAATCAAAGATTACGGCTCCACATTTTGTGATGTACATCATTGATCAACTTGAACAAAAATACGGCAAAGATATTGTTGAACAGGGTGGTCTTAAAGTTTACACCACGCTTGATCCAAAAATGGAAGAGATCGCCGAAAAAGCGGTTTTAGACGGCTCAAAATCAAACGAAAAAGCTTACAACGCCAAGAATGCCGCGCTTATTTCCATGGATCCAAAAACCGGTCAAATTTTAGCCATGGTTGGCTCACGCGATTATTTTGATCCAAATTATGATGGCAATGAAAATGTTATTACCGATTTCCGCCAACCGGGTTCTTCTTTCAAACCTTTTGTTTATGCGCAGGTGTTTTTAAACCGCTTTGCGCCTGCATCTCCGGTTTTTGATACGCCAATGAAACTGGGAACTGACCCAAATAAATATCCAAAAAACTTTGATGGAACATTCCGCGGCCCAATGACTATTCGTTCGGCACTTGCTCAATCCAGAAATATTCCTGCAATCAAAGCATTCTTTGCTGCCGGCCAACAAGAACCAATCGTAGCTCTTACCCAAAAAATGGGTATTGTTTTCCAGGAATTACAAAGTGATCCAAATCATCAATATGGTTATCCTTTAGCCATCGGAGCAGCCGGCGTACGTCCTTTGGACATGGCCACCGCTTACAGCGTTTTCGCCAATGGTGGTATTCATCATGATCCGGTTAGTATTCTTAAAATTGAAAATTCCAAAGGGGAAATTTTGGAAGAGGCAAAACAGGACGACCCGGGCGAACAGGCTTTGGACCCACAGGTTGCATACATGATTAACAGCATTCTTTCCGATACCAGCGTGCGTTTGAGCCCAACCATGACAATTCCCGGCCAGGTAAATGGCGCCAAAACCGGTACAAGTAACGGCTTTGATGTTAAACCAAACGGTCAAAAAATCTATTATCCAAAAGACCTCTGGATTATGGGCTACACCACACGTGTAGTAACCGCAGTTTGGGTTGGAAATAATAACGATAAAGTTGATGGACACATGTCACTTGCCGCAGATGGTACCAATGCCGCGGCTCCAATTTGGAAAAGTTTTATGACCCAGGCTTTAAAAGACACTCCTTCGGAAGATTTCCCAATACCGGAAGGCATCAAACAGGTTGCCGTGTCTAAAGCAAGCGGCAAATTGCCTGGACCAAACACTCCACCGGATCAAATTATCACAGACTTTTTCGCCAATTTCTCCATACCAACCGAAGTTGATGATAGCTACGCCCAAGTTAATGTTGATAGACTCTGTAATGGCCTGGCAACCGAATTTACACCGCCGGAAATGGTTCAAGTCGCAAATTACAGAAATGTCGTAGATCTTTTCCCAAATAACGATTGGATTCAAAGTGCGCAAGCTTGGGTTCAACAACACGCCAGCAATATCAACCAAAACTCAACTGCCTTCTTTGGTGCTCCACCAACAACTCCCTGCCCCGAACACAATGCCAATAGTATGGCCCAAAAACCTTCTATTACCCTCCTAAGTCCGGCCAGTGGCAGTTCATACCCTGTTAATTCAAATATCCCCGTTAACGCGCAAGTAAGCATCACAGGAGAGTTTGATCGGGTTGAATACTATCTTGATAATGAACTCAAATATAAAACCAATACTGCCCCTTATAATGGCGAAATTCGTCTTCCCTTTGGCGAAACAGGCGGAATTCATCACACCATCACCGCTAAAGCATTCGACAAACTGGGCTACGAAGGCAACTCCAGCATTGATATTGTAACCACCGATAATGGCCAGAATCAGGCAAATTTGCCACAACCACCCACACCACAAACTCAGGTTGGCCTTCCACCCATACCAAACACACAAGACCAACTTGGTTTTCCCATATTGAATCCAGCCCCAATTATTAAGTTGGAAAATTAGTTAAGGCTACCGGAAGATTGGCTAAGACAACAAAACGCCACCATCAACCACAATTTGGGAGCCTGTCATATAAGAAGACATCTCCGACGCCAAAAACAGCGCGACTTTGCCGATTTCATCGGGCTCGCCCATTCTGTGCATTGGAATTTTAGTCATAAAAACTTCCAATATTTTTTTCATATCCACGCCGGTATTTTCTTTTTGAGGAACCTGTGTCCCCGGAGTTAATATCGCCCCCGGAGCAATCGCGTTTACCCAAATTTTATGTTGTGCCAATTCCAGCGCCACATTTTTGGTAAATCCCCAAACCCCATGCTTGGAAGCATCATAATGGGCCAATCCAATCGAAGAAGGATGCAACGCATCAACCGAAGTCACATTAATAATTTTGCCACCTTTCCCCTGTTTGATCATCTGCTCCGAAACATATTTCACACACAAAAAAACACCTTTCAAATTCACGTTAATCACTTTTTCAAAATCCGCCAATGTCATATTCGCGAAAGTCACCGAAGGATAAATTCCCGCATTGTTTACCAAAATATCAACAGCGCCATAAGTGGAAACCGCAAACTCAACCATTTTTTTCACATCCTCTTCTTTGGAAACATCAGTCAAAATTTCTGAAACATTCCATTTTTTTGCAGTCAGATCTCTTACCGCATCCAAAGCCGCCGCCTCTACATTATTGGCAATAACCACATTAGCGCCCGCTTCCGCCAGCCTATAAACAATACCCAGCCCTATTCCCAAAGCCCCACCTGTAACAATTGCCGTCTTCCCTTTTAGATCCATAAGTGCACTTATATTTTCCATAATTTCAAACGATTACCAAATAAAAAACCATATTTGAATATAGCCCTCGCAAATTCTTTTTGCAAACGCCCGCTCTTCAAAATCGTGCCAATATTAACTCTTCCTTTTTCCATGTAAAAGCATTTCCATTGCATGCTCCATGGAACCCGCCAGCGTGATTTCTCCTCCATTCACAAAGCAGATTTGATCAGCATTACTTATTGTATTTAAGCGATGCGCGATAATAATTTTAGTCGTCTCTTTTGGCAATTTATTCAAGATTTCTTCGAGCAACTGTTCGGTAACGGTATCGATATTCGCGGTTGCTTCATCAAGAATCAAAATTTCCGGTTCACGCATCACTGCGCGGATAAAAGCAATAAGTTGTTTTTGGCCCAGACTGATGGTATTCCCACTTGTTGCAATTTTGGTATCAAGTCCCTGCTCAAATCTGGCAAGCAGGCTTGAAAGCCCGTGTTTTTCCAAGATTTCACGCAATTGCTCATTGGTGTGATTAAAATATTGTTCATTGCCATACAAGATATTATCCTTCAACGTTCCGGTAAAAAGAAAAGGCTCCTGCAGAATAAAGCCAATTTTCTTTGAACGTTCTGCGGGTTTATAGGAACGAAGATCTTTACCATCTAGTAAAATAACTCCTTCAATCGGATCATAAAGTCGCGCCATCAAAGAAGCCGTAGTTGTTTTCCCTCCACCGGTTGGACCCACAAACGCGTAAGTATGGCCCTTTTTAAGCCCGAGCTGAATATTTTTCAAAACCATTTTTTCGTCGGAATAAGCAAAACTCACATTTCTAAACTCCAACAAAAAATCAGACTTAACATGATGCGCCGAAATCACTTCCATGTTGGATTTAAGAGCAAGCACTTCAGAAATACGATCAAGCGCCGCCAACGCAAGCTGTAGCGATGCCCATAAAGCTCCAAGTTGGCGTAAAGGCCCATAAAAACTATTTACATAGAGCAAAAAGCCGATGAGCAAACCAATCGTAAAATTCCCCAGCGAAATCAAATAAATTCCATAAGCAAGTGTCACCAATTGCGCAATATTTGAAGCCAAACTGTAAATTGGGATAAAAATATTGCTGGCAATGCCCGCCCAAATAGATACTGCATAATTTTTCTGATTGGCTTCGTCAAATTTTTTTCTAAAATAATCAAGGCGATTAAAAGCAACAATCACTTTAAAATTTTCCAGACTTTCCTGAATTTCAGCGCTCATTCCACCAAGACTCTGCAAACTTTGCAGATTTTTCCGTTTCACCCATGCGGAAAGAACTTGTGTAACTACCACTACCCCAAGCGCCGGCAAGACTGCCGCAACACCAAGCCGTATATTCAAACTTAATAAAAATATTCCCGCACCAACAATCATAAAGAAACTCCCTACAAACTGCATCAACGCCTGGGCAAAAAACTGATTCAATTTATCGGTATCGTTATTAATTCTTGAAATCAGATCACCTGCTTTGTTTTGATTAAAAAAAGCCACAGGAAGCTCCTGCAATTTTGTAAAAATGGCATTCCTCAAATTAAAAAGAACCCTTCGACCAACACCACCCATGGTAATTGTCTGCACATAAATCGCAATCAATCCGGCAACATATATTCCCAAAAGAATAGCCACAAAAATCAAAACGCCCTGAAAATTTTTGGTCTGAATATAATTATCGACCGTATAGCCAATAATAATCGGCCCAAGCAAATTTGACGTTGCGTTAATGACAATCGCGATAAAAGCCACAATCACATTCCTTTTTTCGCCGGCCAAAAATGGCACAAGTTTTTTCAGCGCCATTCCAAGCGTTACTTTTCCTCCACTTTTACCGGAATTATTAAGTGCGTAATTCATAATTATTTGTACTTTGTTGAGAGTTATAAATTTGGACATATTCCGGTGATTTCTGCATAAGTTCAAGATGCCTACCTGTAGCCAATATTTCCCCCTCCATTAAAAGAATAATTTGATCGTAATGTTCTATGGAAGAAATTTTCTGAGTGACCGAAACCAAAGTAATATCCGGATAATTTTTCTGAACATTTTGCAAAACTTTTTGTTCGGTACCGGTATCAACACGCGCGGTAAAATCATCAAGCAGCAAAACTTTTGGATTCAGAGCCAAAGCCCTGGCAAGCATGATGCGCTGTTTTTGGCCTCCGGAAAGGCTGGTTCCACGTTCAGAAACCACAGTATCAAGTTTGTCCGGAAGCCCATTAATAAAGTTATGTAGCTCGGCCGTATCAATGGCTTTTTGAATATCTTTATCCTTCACCGTATTGCTAAAGGCAATATTTTCCCTAAGTGTCAGATTAAAAATAACACTATCCTGAAACACAAACCCAACCTGTTGATGCAGCGACTGTTTCACATATTGATCAACCGATTTTCCATCATATTCCACTATTCCGGAAGTTGGCTCAAGCAACCCGGTCAGTAAATAAAGCAGCTGCGTTTTCCCGGCGGCAGTTGGCCCAATAATTGCCGTTTTCGTCCCAGCCTTAACTTTAAAAGAAACATCCTTAAGCGCCATTTTTTCACCAAAAGATACACACACATTTTTCACTTCAATATCACCATGCAACTTTGTTGTAAGATGCCCGGTGTCTTTTTTATGTTCAGCCTTAATCACCTCATTAATTCGTTGATATGAAGCCGACGCCTGCGCAATCACATTACTCATGAAACCAATAATCATGATTGGAAAAATCAGAATGGAAAGATAACTGTTAAACGCCGTAAATTCACCAAGACTCATACTTCCGCTAATCACAAAATGGCCACCCAGTGCCAAAATCGTCAAAATTGCCAGGTTGGTCACAAAAGTAATCACGGGAATCAGGCTGGCAAAAAGGCGTAAAATACCGAATCCAATGTTTTTCGCTTCGGTATTCGCATCCAGAAATTTTTGATATTCGTATTGTTCCGAATTTAAAAGTCGGATAAGTCCCGCCCCCAAAATACTTTCATTAATAACTTTATTCAGCCAATCAATGGCTTCCTGCTGCTTCCTGAATAATTTTCGAACTTTTCCAAAGATTACATAAAACGCCGTCCCCACCAACGGCACAGCCACAAGAACGGCAAGAGCAAGCCTCCAGTTTATCAAAAGTAAAAGAATACTTGCGCCAACAATTAAAAAAACGGAAGAAATAATTGAAGCAATTGCCTGAGCCACAAACGACTTTATCGCATCAACATCGGACGTTAAATTGGTTAAAAGTTTTGCCGGATTGGTGCGTTGAATATAGGCATAATCCTGAATGGAAATTTTGGCTACCAATTGCGTACGCAGATCCCTGGCAACGCGTTCGGAAGTATATGTTTGAACAATCCCGGACAGACAGGTGAAAATAAAAATGCTCAGCGCCACTAGGGAAAACTCAATAATCACATTCAGCAAAACAAAATCGCCCTTGGTAAAACTATCAATGGCATTCGCAATAATTTTAGGCACCGCCAAATTCAAACCATTGCTCAAAACAGTCAATAAAATCATGACCAATATCCAAAGAGCATATGGCTTAAGGAGCTCAAAAAGACTCGCTTCAGAAGATTTTCTATTTGTAGTATGTGTCGCAGACATTAATTATTCATTACAGGTGCTAATCACCATAACGATTAAACCATTTTGCGTCAAGATTATGACCCTTTACACCAACCGAGCTTAACGATTAGCACCATCACCGCTTTACAATTAGGCCAAGTTGCTTTACAATTAAGTCAGATTAACTTTACAATTATGCTAATCGACAAAATTATCCTTGATCTGGCCCGCAGTAAGCCAATTACGAACAGAGAAATTAAAAAAGCCCTCAAGGGTAAATATAGTCGTGTTACAGTCGCCAACTATCTTAAAAAACTGGTTAAACAAGGCAAATTACAACAAATTGGGGCGGGCCGATCCGTAAGATATGTACCGGACCAAACTATTGAATATACAAACAAAGGGTTGGAAGAACATAAGGTCTTAATTGAGCTTGAGTCAAAATATAATTTTCTGAAGCAGCTCCCGGAAAACCTGCAAAGCATTTTCACCTATGGCTTTTCTGAAATGTTTAACAACGCCATCGAACATTCACAGTCAAAAAAAATTCAGGTTACTGTCCAAAAAGAAGACACCATGCTCACATTTAAAGTTATTGATTCCGGAGTCGGTGTTTTCAGAAACATCATGAAAAAACGTAAATTAAAAAACGAAGAAGAGGCTATCCAAGACTTATTAAAGGGAAAAGTAACCACTGCCCCAAAAGCTCATTCCGGTGAAGGCATTTTTTTTACTTCCAAAACTGCCGATAAATTTGTGCTAAACAGTTATGATTATAAATTAACAGTTGATAATAACTTGCCCGACGTTTTCATCGAAAAAAATGAAAAAGGAATTCACGGAACAGAAGTAACTTTTTCCATAGACCTTAATACAAAAAAACATTTGAATGATGTCTTTATGGCTTATCAAAGCAGCCCAGGAGAATACGGATTCGACAAAACAGAAGTTTTAATCAAGTTGTACACAATGGGCACAATCTACATTTCACGTTCCCAAGCCAGAAGAGTCCTCTCCGGTCTGGAAAAATTCAAAACCATTATTCTCGACTTTAACGATGTCCCCACCGTAGGACAAGCCTTTGCCGACGAGGTTTTCAGGGTATTTAAAACAAAATATCCAAAAATCAAAATCCAACCAATCAACATGCAGGCAGGCGTAAATTTTATGATAAAAAGGGCGATTAATAGCGCACACCCATGACCTACCAAACTTCACATCCAGGGCAGCAAGGTGGCGCAAAATACGAACCACGAGCTTTTAGACCAAGAAAGAAAATATAAAACGCCACATGACCAGCGTTTTTTTACTTAAACAGTTTACTATTTAGTATAGGGTATAATACACTAAAGCATGTATTTATATTTTACATATGACAACAATTCAATACAGTCGGCCAAAAAACATATCTAAATATGAAAACCTATACATACTTTTCCATGGTGATGACCCAAATCCGAAAGTGCTCTTTTCCAGTGCATTTCCTGAAGATGCCTACGCAGAAGCGCAAAAATTAGCAAAAAAAAGTGGAAAAATGCCTATAATGGAAAGAGTCACTGCAAAAGACAGTAATTTCTTTTAATGAAAAACTTTACTTATCTAAAATTTATACACGAAGAAGACGAGTCTAAAAGCTATTTTGAATATGAGTTCAAACCTTAATTAGTTTCGATACATAGCCCTTTTCGCGAATTTAAAAACCTTTTCGGGAAAAGGGTTTTAAATTTTGGTCGGAGTAGTGGGATTTGAACCCACGACCTCACCCACCCCATGGGTGCGCGCTACCATCTGCGCTATACTCCGATTACCACAGGCAGCTCCCAGAAATTGAACAGCTACCGCATTATCTCTCAAAACCATCCAAACGCAAATACGTACTTAAAAAACCCGTATTTTGGCTTTAATTATAGACAAAATCGCCTTTCACCCGATGCCACTTTGACAAATACAACATTTTATGATTAAATGACCATTGGGCACCATTTTAATGCCTACCTATACAACAAAATAAGCTCAATTATTAGAACCAATGATAAGCCCAGAAGATCACAACGGCACAGAACCCCGGAAACTCTCCCCCACAAAGGCCCCACCACCCGCGCCCACTCCACTTTCAACAATGCTGGAGCAAATGCGAGAACGTGCAATTACGACAACCACAATTAGCGCCACACCTCCAATCCCCGGAGTCTACAGCAGCCAAGTCATTCATCACAAAGATGTTCTTTGCAAAATAGTTAATATCCCATCTGCCAATTCTACCCATTTTGAAAGACCTACAGGCCCTCAACCAATCACCATCAACATAAAATCTGATGCCGTTTCAATCCAAGAACTTGCAAGGGTTCCAATCATGGGAATAACAATTACCCCAATGAGACTCATACACGAACTAAATAGAATCGCCAGAGAAGAAGGCATGAAGTGTAGTGTTAATTCAGGATCTGGGAAAATAGGTTTTAGGCTGACAAACCGCCCGGACATCGAATATACGCGTGACACAATGCTTCCTAAAAATGCCGCCTTCATTCAAGAATTAATTCTAATACTATCAGAAATTTAAACTCCCCTACAGCTTAGGTAATTTTTCAAAAACAGTCTTTTTAAGTTCAATATCAGCCATTTCAACCGTTCTATGTTCGCGCGGAATTTCGTTAAAATCAAAAACATGCAAATCGGACTGCATCAGATTTTCATTATCAAAAAGCAGTTCCGCATAAGTTTTTGCTTTTTTTGGATTCCCTTCCCTTAACAAATCATATTCATTTCTCCACGTATCAGTCACAAAAAACCGCTGTTTCTGAAAAGCAACATTTTTAAAAAGATGAGCATGCCCAGTCACAAAAACTTCTTTTTTAGGATGACGTCTTCTTAACGAATTCAGGCGGGAAGGTAAAAAACGTTCATCATTAATAAAATCCAGCCCAAAGGTTAAAACATGTTTTATAAAAGGAAGATAATTAATTCGATAAGTCGGATCAGCTAAATGGATCCAGGGCTCCATCACGCCCTTCCAAAAGTATCGTTTGATAACCTTAGTGATTTCCACGCCATATTCCGGATAAAAATCGGCAATTTTTTCTCGTGGATAAAACTGCTCTTCTTTGGCAAATTTTCGCTTAACCGGGGCCAATTCGGAAAAGAACACATATGCCCCCACCGGCAAGTTTAAAACTTTCTGACCTTTATGGCTTACAAAAGGCTTTTTCACATCATTGCAAAAAAACGGATCCAGCATATTTCCATGTTCAACATGCAATTTTTCATAATCAAAACTATAGGTAAATCCAACCTGTGATTTTTTGCCCAGATGCCCGGCGATTTTTCCCTGAACCTTTGGCCAAATCAAATCAAAATCATGATTCCCGATAATAAAAATTATCTTATGACTTTCCTTCTGCAAAAAGGCCCGCAAAGCCTCAAACATCACCGGATGAGCATCAAAAATATTTTCCAGCTTCCACAAAGAAACATCCTCGGTAATATAACGGGTATGCTCCCCCCTAAAATCCATTTTCAAAAAATCAAAAATATCGCCATTCAAAAGCAAAAAAACTTCCTCGTCCCCTTTATCTTTTTCCAGAATTTTCTCAACAAAATGAGCGAAGACATGATCATCCGAAAAATCATCCATCACGTCATTTTTCCCCATTTCAATGTCACTGACAATCAAAAACCGCTTTTGCATATAAACCTTTTACATTAGAGAACATAAGCATAACTCCAAAAAAGGCTTATTTGCAAGTTTATTTGTCCTTCACGATTACCATATTTTGCACTTTATCCATTTCCGGATAGTACTGCGACCCAATCATCATGCCGGTAGAAGCCCCACCATCAAGATTTAAAACCGAATGCAGCCCCATCCCCTTAAATTGCGCGTCGTTAGCCAAAATATCGGCAAATTGATACAGGGTGATCCCATTCCCGGAATTAAAAAGACTCTGCTGAATGATAATCAACACCACATTTTGATCTTTATCTATACCCAAAGCCGTTCTGCTGCCAATTTTGCCCGTATCTGAAACAATTTTAGCCTTTCCCATTTCATCCAATAGAATTGGACCATTTTGCATGGCAAAAGTTATATCGTCACTATCTTTAAAACTTTCCGCGCTAAATAGATTTGGCTTATCGTCCTTTGAAAACACAAAAATTCCATCAACAAGATTTGCCTTGGAGAGTTTATGAAAAATCTTTCCATCACTCTTTAAAAAGCTGACCGGCTTAAAATCTTCACCAAAAAATGATCCATTAAATGTAATTAAAGCCTGTTCCTGCTGATGAATTTCCTTAATGGTTTTAGCTTCTTCCAAATTTTTATTTTGATAAACCGAAAAGTGGAAATATTTAGGATCCATTTTTACCAAAATAAAATCGCGCTGATCTTTGAAAAATTCAGAGTAATAAAACCCCGTTTTAACCTTTTGCCAAGAGATGCCGCCATTCTGATTACCGGAAGAACAAGCCGCAAACAGCAACAAAGAAAAAATCAGACCAAACAAAACCAGCAATTTTCGCATGAACAATTTAATATCTAATCAGGGTCATAAATAAGCCCCCGAATTGTACCCAAAAATTAAAGTTTTTGAAAGTTATTCAGCAAAAAAAAATTACATGGTAAAATCAGACATGCAGACATGAACCGAAAGTGAATGTCCGCGCCCCGCCTTGGCGGGGCATAGCAATAAAAAAATTAAATCAGCCAACAATTGCGGAGTGTAGCGCAGTTGGTAGCGCGCAGCGTTCGGGACGCTGAGGTCGTGGGTTCGAGTCCCGCCACTCCGACCAACAGACATGAACCGAAGGTGAATGTCCGCGCCCCGCCAAGGCGGGGCATAGCAACAAAACGTTCGCAAAGCGAACTCCTTATCCCCCACTCCATCTCCATTTTATTTTATATTAAAATGAACACATAAATACGCGATTATCCTGGTCATTGCCTCTTCCGGAATATCGCCAATTTTTTTCAGAAATCTTTTTCTGTCAAAACTGTGGATACAACCAACCTTCACCAATGAGTCCACATACAAGCCATTTACTGTACTTTTCTTTATTTTAATATCTTCTTTTTGGCAATTTGAAAGCTGTGATGTAATAGGCATAATCGTAATCAAAGCGCTACTCTTAATCGTTTTTGCCGATTGGATCACAACAGCAGGACGAATTTTCTTATATTCGTGCCCAATGGATGGATCAAAATTTACCAGGAAAACATCTCCTGTCTTAAAATCGGTCATTTATTTAAAAGCTTAAGATAATATTCGTGTTCATCCTCACTCATTTCCCCAAGCTGATCCAATATGTCATTGGCCGATGACTGTTCCCACATCGCATCATAATCTCTATTTGCAAATTCCCCGCTTCTAAAAAACACACTGCTATAATCAATTTCCTCATCATATTCGTGAGCCTGCCAAGGATAATCGCGATGTGAATGATCTTCAATTTGTCGCGCACTCATGCCGGAAAGACGTTCAATGACCGAATCCGCCACGTTTCTCATTTTATCAAGATCTGCACAAAAAACGGGCAAATCGGCTTCCACAAAATTCAGATAGCGCGTCTGGATAGTGCCATTCACATAAGGCCGTGAGACTTTTTCTATCATTCCACTATTCCGCATTTCTTGAATCACCGGATTAAATAAAGTTTGATCCGGTATCGGCCCAAACTGCATTTTTTTATATTTCATTCCGGTTAAAGATCTCTCATTTAACTCAAAAAAATCAAAATCACAAAAATAAAGTAATTTATACAGAACAGTTTCCCCAACATTTGGGCGACCACCACATTTTCCAAGAATATATAGAAGCAATTGTTTAAATTTTTCAGCGTCAAACTTAATCTTCCCATTAATCCCCTTTTTCTTTGCTGATGCCACTTTCTTTAAAGGCTTTCCATATGCGGTGAATTCCTCGAAAGATATTTCAAATATAACAAGAACTTTCTGAAATTCAATAAAAGAAAGCTCACGCCCCCCATTCTCAATTTGAGATATTGAAGTGCGTGGAATATTTAGCGCCTGCGCAAGCTGATCTTGCGAAATATTTTTCTTCTTTCGAAGCGCACACACAATTTCACCTATTTGCGTTACGTCTAGGTTTGATCTCATGGGAATTAATGTTAAGAACCAATAACAGCTACAGTGTATATTAATGTTCTTTTTTCGGTCAATGGAATGTTTAAAAATCCAACACTGTGCTAATTTTGAAATGCCTCTGCTAAAAATGTTTGCATCAGGGTTTTGGCATTGTCCATATTCTGTGCAATTTTGCCATAGAGTACTTTTTTAAATTTTACTCTAAACATCTTTGAGTTTTCCGGAATCTCCGGATAACTGCTTTTTTGCTCTTATTCCTAGCAATAGGTCATTTGCATTCTTACTTGAAACGACTCTTTCACCAGTTTTTTTCTCAATTCCTTTGCGCGCAGTACCAGCTATATGACCCCCCTCTCGTGCAATAATGCGGCTCTCATAAAAACCTTTTGGTTGTTTCTTCTTTGAAATTTCGGTCGTTGTAGCTTCGGCTAGCATATTCAAAACCAGCTCAAGATTTGTCATGTTATCCCTCAAATTTTGTTTTTTTAGACTTTTAAACTCCTTGTATTCTTTTACGCTCATGCCAGCCCACGCCTGCGTAATTTCATCAGTCAAAATCGCATATTCTTGTCCTTCTTTTACACCTCTTTCTTGCCACTCATCGGTTAAATCCTTACGAACTTCAATACTTTTGAGTCTTTGATTGATCCATTCTTTGGAATAGCCCTTTTGTAAATATGTCTTCATAGCGCGATCAATCGATAGTTCCGGATTTTCAGTTTCCTCAATACGTTCATATCCGACTTTTGCCAGCCATACCTTGAAAGGCTCTGCTTTTGGGGAAGGAATGGATTGAACGAGTCTTAACAAATCTTCTGTTGAAAAACAGTCGGTCTCACGTTTTTTCCCATCAGGAGCCGTTAATTTCAACCGTACGATTTTCTCGTACACTTCACTTCCTTCATTCTTAAGCTTAATTTTCAGATCACTCCAATATCGTTTAGGAGAGGTTGAATCGGTTAAAATCTCAATGACATCAATAACTGAAAAATACCAAATCTCCTTTTCCGCATCCCAATCTCTGCGAATATTTTTTTGATTAAAGATAATGATTGAATTTTCCTTGATCATAATTTGAGAAGTTAAAGATGAGTCATTTGATTACCTATCATTAGCACACAAACATTAAATAAATCTAAAATCTTTCTTAAAAGATTAAACTGATTTTTCCCCCTCCCGAACCTCATCATCTCCGCTCGGCAGTTCAAGAGCTTTAATGCTTGGCAATGCCGCAGCTCCCATGATCCCTTCCAAATTCCCATAAAACCCTGTCGTATTCTTGATCACTCTGTCGATTTCTTTATTATTTGGCCCGCAACAAGCGTCTTCCCTGTACCAGTTGCCATCACAAGCAAAATTCTTTTCTGGCCTTCTGAAAAAGCTTTTATTGCTCTATTAATAGCAATTTCTTGATAATAACGAGGAGTTTTTCCTGAACCATCGGCATAATATGGAGTAGCCATAACCTCCTGAGTGCGTTCATCAATCTTTAAATTTTCGGTATAACGCTCGTAAAGCTCTGCGGGTGAAGGCATCTCATGCATTTGTAAATTCTTTTCTTTTCCAGTCAAAAAATCATGCTCCAAAAAACCATCACCGTTTGAACTATAAGCGAAAGGTATGTCCAAGGTTGCCGCATATTCCATAGCCTGCTGCATTCCGTCTCCTACTGTGTGGTTGTTGTCTTTAGCCTCAACAATGGCAATTGGAAAATTATTTCTAAAATAAAGCACATAATCAGCCTTTTTAGCTTTTCCGCGCTTAACCAGCTTGTCTTTTACATCAATTCGCCCCTTAGTAAAATAGACCTCTTCACGCAGTTGAGTCATTTCATCCCACCCAGCCTTCTTAATGGCAGGAGTGATGTATTTTGTACGGATATCTTGCTCCGTTAAATCTTTTTTAGAGTCAGTCATATAGAATCAATTATCGGCTTGCATAATAGACAAAAATGGCATGATATACAATCCATAAATGACCTAGCCTTCAAATCAACATCGCGTACTAAAAAAATCTTCCATGGTTGTTTATTTGAATAAATTCTTAAGTTTATCCAAAAAAAGTTGTTTTCTTGCTTCTATAAATTCTTTATAATTATCGCTATTCCAGTTACCCGAGGGGATTAGTGCTATTTTCCTCTCATCTTCGGTAATTGAGGAATACCATTCATTAAAAGGGGTTTTTGATTTTTTCTTATTACTTGTTGATGTCAGATATCTTAGATTATAAATCGTATTAATCTCGTCTTCAGAATAAGAGTTATTGACTAATTCTTCTTTAGAAAATAGATGGTCCTGTTCGGGCAAATTTGTCTTCGAAACTGTTGTTAATTCTACATTTGGATATATCATATTTAGAATCAAATAACTGTTTTTACCCTGATAATAGACACTATCTAAGAACTCTTCTGTTATATCTAAAGATTTATTCCTCTTTATTAAGGAAGCTTTAATTTCTTTCAGTGGGAATATCTCGTTAGTAGATTTATCAATCTCCTGTTTAAGGGAATACAGGATTGTATCTGCCTGCCCTCCAAACAAACCAGTTAATAGGGATGCTAATAAGAAGTTTTTAAGATCACTTTCAATTTCTGGAGAAATGACGTTTTTCTGATTTGAATCACCGAACGACTTGAATCCCCATTTATAGATAAAATAAGCAATTGGGATTAATGCGTTATTACTGGAAAGCAGTTTTGAATGATTTATTTTGATTCTACTCAGTAAATCTCGTGCTATTTTTATGGATTCTGTAATCTTGTCCCAATTATCTATAATTTGTCTTATTTTATTCTCATCATCTACATTTTTCCTACTATACTTCACGTCTATCTGGGTTTGCGCAAAGAAAACAAAGCAAGTTTTAAGTACAAAATCAGTGTCAAAATCAAAATCTTCTCCATTTACGTCTTTTAATAACTGAAGAAAATTTTCCCGTGCTTCTCTCCATTTAAGCTTGATGGTCGAGAATAGTAAATCTGAGTATGTTAGTTTAGTGCCACCTGAATTTGTCCTTACAAATATATCCAATACTTTGTCATAGTCTTTTTCTTCTTCAGGAAAATAGTTAAGTACTGGCTGACTCTTTAAACAGTCATAAAGAATATCAATATTCCTTTCTATTAGTTTTTTCTCATTATTTTCTTGTGTAACTGAGAAAATCTGTTCTCTGATATCCATTTTGTTATCTATATTTTTACATTCATAGATTCTCTTGATGTTTAGCCATAGTTTATCCCCATCCGAAAAGTAAGTTTTATTGGTTTTATCCAAAAATTTAAACTCATATAATAAACCGTCATCGTCTTCTTCGATCCCTGAGAATACATTCATGAATAACTCTTTTTCCTTTTTTCTCTCAAAATATGACCCTTTTAAAGCAATGAAAAGAGAGGTTATTCTTTGTTGTCCATCCAAAACCAAATTATATTCGGAATTACTGTAGGTTAGGTCTTCAATACTTTCTTCTTTATTGTTTTTAACAAAAAGGAACTTTTTGATATTGTTATCCCTTAAATAATCTTTACTTATCTGCCAAAATAAAAAGGTATTTATCGGGTAACCTCTCATAATGGAGTCGAATAGTGCATAAATCTGGTCGGTTTTCCACACAAAAGGTCTTTGAATATCCGGTAAAAGGTATTTTTCATTCACACCTTCAATTATTTTACTTATAGTATCGTCTCTATATAAACTCATCTTATTGGGTTTTAATTATTTAATTTTTGGCTGGCATTGTTTCTTTTGGAATTACCCATATATTGCATCTTACGCAAAAAACCTCAGCATGACAACCGATTCTATCTATAGTTTTTTCTCAAATATCGCTTTTTCTTGAATTCAACCGTAAAATGAAATTGAAAATAGCTATTGGCATCTGTAAAAAAAATTCCATGTCCACCTACGTCAAAAATCACTTCAATCTAAAAAAGACGCTCCTGGCGCTCCCCCACGCCATTTCCCACAAACTCAATCTCAACAAAAATCTGGACACTTCCATGGTTTTTGCAGTGACCTGGTTTGTTTACATTCTCACAACTTTTCCCACCGTCCAAACTGAAGACTCCGGAGAACTCATTGCCGCAGCGGTAAAACTCGATATCGCCCATCCACCCGGTTACCCGCTTCACACACTTTTAGGCAAACTTTTTTCCATTATTATCCCGTTTGGCAATTTGGCCTGGCGCGTAAATATTATGTCCGGCTTTTTTGCGGCAGCGGCAGCCACTTTTCTTTTTCTTTTCCTTAAAAGAATCACTAAAAACGACCTGGTTTCCATGTGCGGCAGCTTCTTTTTTGCCTTTACCGATATTCTTTGGGCGCAATCAAATCGCGCCGAAGTCTATGGGCTGAACACTTTTTTCGTGATTTTACTGATCTATCTTTTGTATCTCTGGCACGAAACCCAGGAAGATCGCTGGCTTTATTTAAGCGCTTTAAGCTATGGCCTAAGTTTAACCAATCATCATTTAATGGTTATGGCGGGCCCCGCAATTATTCTGTTTGTTTTGATCAGGAACTGGCGCGTAATTTTAGATTACAAACTGGTCCTCTTTTGCATTTTGCTCTTTGCGCTGGGACTTTCCGTCTACGCCTATCTGCCATTAAGAACCTATTTTGGCGGCCCATACGACAATCCCGCCTTTATTGAACACGGCAGTCTTCACAACTGGCAGGCCTTTTCCGATTTTGTGAATCGCAAAATTTATGGCGGCACGGTAAACCTGACTACGCCGGAAGCCACACAAGAAATCGCAAAATCAAACCTACCGGCCTGGCTGATTGACCTAAAAGATTTCATCGTCAGCAAAACCACCGATCTCTGGAATAACAACAACACCAGCCTTGTCCCACTTTTAAAAACCATCACCCGTGAATATTTTTATCTGCCGCTCTTTTTCTTTATTCCCGGCCTAATCTATCTTTTCAAAAAAAGTTGGCGCTTTGCGTTATTCATCATCCTGCTTTTTGCCTCATACACATCGGCTCTTTTGATCTACATTCCTGTCAGCAGTTACGACCCAAACAACTTTGCTTCCAGGCCTTTTATGATCCCGGCTATCCTGATTTTAGGAATCATGATGATCCTTGGGTATGTCTACATCATCCAAATAATTCCTGTAAAAAAGATCAAAACAATCTTAACCTTTTTGGCTTTTATTACAGTGTTTGCGGCCATCGGCACAAACTTCAGCAAAAACAATGAAAGCAAAAATTACATTGCTTACGACTTTAATAAAAACGCTTTAATGAGCGTTCCGCCGAATGGTTATTTACTTTCCACCGGTCGTGATGACATGACTTTCCCGCTCTATTATCTACGAAAAACCGAAGACCTTCGTCCGGATATCCAACTGGAAATTTACTATTCCAGCGGGGAAATCACCAAAAGTTTTCTTGATCAAAAACTCACGGAAACAGGAAAATCCGTTATTTTTATCGATCTGGCTCCACCGGAATTTGAAAAAATTGGGGTGATACCTTACAAGTTCATTTACGCTTACAGCAATGATCCGCAGGCTATCGCCAATCTAAAAAAAGATGCCCAAATCAGCACCACGGATTTCCCAATGCGCGGAATCAGGCAGAATATGGACTGGCACAACTCACGCCTTGCAGGGCTTTATTATGCCAAGTTCGGTGTTTTATACGGAGATGATCCTATTCAACGCACCAACTATTTTGGAAAAATTATTGATGGCGTTACCGATAACACTTCCATCTTAAACTTCATCGGCGACTTTGCCTTTAACCACGGCGATATTCGCCAATCCCTGGAAGCCTACCGCAAAGCCAATAATCAAACCTCAATCGATCAAACAACAAAAGCCATCACCGAAGAAAACGTAGGGCAATCTAAGCTGCCCCAGGGTGGTATGAACTAAGGTTTATTAAAGTTTTTGGAACAGATGTTTTTGAGCGACATTTGCGAGCGCAGCCAGTCGAGCATCATGATGCGAGACTTTCGCGGAGGCGTACATGCTAGCCGCAGCGAACAGGCGAAGCGTTCGCCCAAAAACATCTGTTCCAAAAACTAAACCTTATACGTCAGCATCAACCCATTATCAACCGGCAACAGCACACTCTGCATTTCCGAATTTTCACTCACAAAATCCAGATACGGCTTCATTTCTTTGCCATGCGAAGTCGAATTATCAGCAATAATAAGCCCTCCCTTTTTCAACAAAGGCCAGAACGCTTCAATATAACTTTTGTATTCCATTTTGGTGGCATCCACAAAAGCCAAATCAAATTCAATATTTTGCAGTTTTTCAACATCTCTAAAAACTTCCGGAGCATGACCAAAAATCTGTTCGATTCCATTCTGCAATCCCGATTTTTCGAAATTCGCACTGGCCAGCGCAAAGCGCTCTTTATGTGATTCCACTGTATACAACCTGCCCCCCGTATGAGATAATGCCTCTGCAAAAAAGATACCGGAATAACCGTTTGAAGTGCCGATTTCCAAAACGTTTTTCGCCTTCAACAACTTAACCATCAAATTCAAAAACAATCCCGTAGTTCTGGGCACATTCCAAAAATTTGACTGCTTACCGGTAACCTCCAACTCTTCCAACACTTTTTGAACTTTTTGCTCCATTGCTTCGTATAAAATAAGATTAAAGTATCCCTAGCATAAAAGAAAGATGAGAAAATTAAAAGCCTGTGTTGTTATTCCGACCTACAACGAACGCGAAAATATCGAGGAACTTTTGCTAAAAATAAAAAAAGTTTCCTCCAAAATCACCAATTGGGAACTGGATATTTTAATTGTGGATGATCATTCGCCTGATCAAACTTCCGATGTCGTTAAAAAACTTCAAAAGCTTCATCACAATATCCATCTTTTGAATGGCCCAAAAGAAGGGCTTGGCAAAGCCTATATCCGCGGATTCAAATACGCACTTCAAAACATTCCCTGTGATTATATTTTGGAAATGGACGCCGATGGGCAACATAATCCGGAAGATCTCCCCCGTTTTTTAGAAAAAGCCGAACAGAATTATCAATTTATTATTGGTTCACGCTATCTCTCCACCGAACAAAAAATACACTGGGATAAAAAACGTAAATTAATTTCCAAAATTGCCAATTTTGTGGCCAGAAACATTGCCGGAATTGATAATATCAAGGATTGCACTTCCGGGTTTCGCTGTATTTCCAGAGCTTTTCTGGAAAGTTTCAATCTTGACGCCCTCAAATCAAATGGCTACGCCTTTCAAATGGATCTTCTCCACGCGGCTACAAAAAAACAAATTTCCATTATCGAAATTCCCATCAATTTTCCGGATCGCAAAAAAGGATTTTCCAAACTTGGCTTAAAAGACGCCTTCGAATTTATATTTAGCGCCTTCAAATTAAGATTCAAACAGTATATTTTCAAGAAGTAAGAATCATCACACGCTAATTTTCATGAAAATTTCTATTGTTATTGCCTCTGCTCCCGATCGTTCCACCGAAGAAGTTTTGGCTAGCCTAAAACAAATTCAGCCACACAACATTGAATTCGAAATTCTGATAATTAAAGGAAATCATCTTTCTGTTCAAAGGAATATGGGTATAGAAAAAGCCACCGGTGAATACATTTTTCTGTTTGATGATGACGTGATTATCCCCCAAGGAATCATTGAAAAAGTCCTGGAACTTTTTAAACAAAACCCTGATTTTCACGTTATTGGAGGCCCAAATTTGACTCCAGCTTCCGACACATTTTTACAACATTGTTTTGGTTATGCTCACGCCTGTTATTTTACCGGACTCAAAACGGCCATTCGTTATTATCCCGCAAATGTAAAGAAGGCCGACGAAAATATTTTAACCGGCTGCAATTTGGCTTTCCGCAGCCAAATTTTAAAGCAAAACCTTTTTGATATTAATCTTGATTGCAATGATGAAACGGAATTATTAAATCGCCTGATCCAGCAAAATAAAAAACTTTTCTACAGCAAAGATTTTTTTGTTTACCACCATCGTCGTCAAAAAGTTGCCGCTTACGCAAAGCAGATTTTCCGCTGGGGCATAGGCAGAACAGCCCACATGCTTAAACATCTTTCACACTTTAACCCGGTCTTTTTTGTCCCGCTGGCCTTTGTTTTTTATCTTGTCAGTCTGATCTTTTTTCACCCACTTTGGTACCTGTTTCCATTTTTACTTTACCTGATTCTTGATCTTATTTTTTCAATTCAAGTTGCTATAACCTCAAAACAAATTAGCTCGATTTTCGTGATGCCCTGGCTGTTTTTATTGACTCACATCAGTTACGGTTTAGGCCTTTTGTGGGGATTTATTGAGAAAGTTTTTAAAAAACCACGAGCAAAATATTCAACAAAAACCAATGCCCAAAATTTTAAACTGACGATCCTTTCTTTGCCCAAAACCTAATCCTTTCTCGCCATCAAAAAGTCGCTTAAAGCCTGCATTGCCTTACCACGATGACTCACGCGATTTTTTTCATCAATCGCCAGTGCGGCATAAACTTTTTCAAATCCTTCCGGTATAAAACATGAACTTAACGGCAATCCATGTTGAATTGACGCTTCTAAACCAACAGTAATCACGCCATCCGTTCGACCTTCAAAAACAAAAGATTCACCGTCACCAATCACCAACGCCGAACAACAAACAAAAGAAGCCTTACGTTGTTTTGCCCCCGGAAACTGTGTCATCACTTCCAAAAAATGTTCGATCCATTCTTCATCATTGGCATTTTCGCCCTTTCCCCAACGCCTTGTTTTAACCCCAAGCTCACCTTTTAAAGCTTCCACCAAAATTCCCGAATCCTCGGCAATCGTCATAATTCCCGATTTTTCAGCATAATACTTGGCCTTTCCTAAGGCATTTTCCTCAAACGTTTCTCCTGTTTCTTCATAATCTCCGGTTAATCCCAAATCCGGCAAAGCCAAAATTTTATAAGGCAAATGCCCCAAAATCTCGCAAATTTCCTTGAATTTTCCCTTATTTGAAGTCGCCACTAAAAGTTGCCTGCTCTCCATAAAATTGTTTTTATCTTAAAAAAATGAAAGAATAGCTACGCTCATCATTATGCCAGATTAAACCCGAATCAACATGCCAAAAATCCAAATACAACGTTTTTCCACAGGACTTTATTGGTTGGCCGCCGCCGCATCCGCCTTAATGCTCGGCTACTTCATCGCCGCACAATCACCAACGCCATTTGAAATCGGCATTCTGGCTGCAGCAGCCATTCTTTTTTGGAAAAAACCTTTATGGGGAATTTACGTAATCCTGTTTTTGCCTGTAATTGGCGAACTAAGCCGCATCCCCTACCTCGGCGAAAACGGCATTCTGCTAAGCGATTTAATCATCGCCCTTTTTATTGGCATCTGGTTAATCAAAAAGATTCTCACCAGTGAAGAAATGCAGCCCAATATTTTCAGCAAACCACTGCTGTTTTTCAGCCTTATCGGCATTTTTTCGCTCATCCAAAGTTTACTCTTTCTAAAACCGACCGACGTTCTTTCCGGATCATTTTACCTGGTCAGATTTATTGAATACACGCTTCTGGCCTTAACAATTCCCGACCTGGTTAATTCCAAAAAACAAATCGACCACATTATTTTGGCCAGCATTATTTCCGCAGTGCTCCTTGCGATTGGCGGCTTCATTCAACTTCTGGTTTATCCGGACCTTGGCAACCTGGTCGAATTTGGCTGGGATCCACACAAATATCGCCTTGTTTCCACCTGGCTCGACCCAAATTTCATCGGCGGCTTTTTGGCTTTCATGCTGATGATTATCCTGGCCCATCTTCTTTATACAAAAAGACTCAACCAAAAAATTCTCCTGCTAATAGTTATTTCGATTCTTGGCGTCGCCCTTTTTCTAACCTATTCACGCTCCGCATACATCGCCTTTGCAGCAGGCCTGTTAGTCCTTGGCATCCTCAAATCGCGCAAACTTATCATTATTAGCATTCTGATTGCCATCTTGGGTCTTTCTTTATCATTAAGAGCCCAACAACGCGTTGGAGAACTCACACAAAGCATTACCGCATTCATCACCAACAGTTCAACCAACGCCGATCCAACCGCTCAACTGCGCATACAATCCTGGAATCAAACGCTCAGCTTAATCCAAAAACGCCCAATTTTTGGCAGCGGATACAACACTTTGCGCTACGTAAAATTCGACGAAGGATTCGTTTCGGAAACGGATATTCACTCCGCCAGCGGCTCCGATTCAAGCATTTTAACAATTTTAGCCACCACCGGCATCCTTGGAATTATCCCTTTCCTCCTGCTTTATTGGCAGCTACTCAAAAGTTCTTTCCTTTCCTGGAAAAACAAAACCAGCCCACCTTTCAAAAAAGCCCTCGGACTGGGA
This sequence comes from Candidatus Altimarinota bacterium, assembly GCA_041659405.1. Classification (GTDB taxonomy): domain Bacteria; phylum Patescibacteriota; class Gracilibacteria; order UBA1369; family UBA1369; genus JBAZYK01. The sequence goes on along the minus strand of JBAZYK010000010.1, from coordinate 3,725 downwards.
CTCTTTAGTGGAACAATCGCCTTAATTGTACACGCAACTTTTGTGAACAGCCTGCTCTTCCCGCAAATCATGATTTTTTTATGGATTTACGCGGGTGTAGTTAATAACGGAATTCTGCGAGAGAGTATATTCGAATGATGCCCCCTGAATTATTTGATACGGAATGAATGTTTGTTGAGGTTGAGGCGCAACTTGTATAGGTGGCTGAGCCGTTGTAGTGGTTGTTGCAGTAGTTGTTGTTGCAGTAGTTGTTGTTGCAGTAGTCGCCGCCGGAATTGGCGCTTGTTGTACCGGCAAACTTGAAGCTCCGGTTCTGCTCCAAACATTTAATCTTGAATTATAAACATAATTATAACGGGAATAAGTTCCGCCATTTTTATACACATCAACGATCGTCTTTCCGCTGCCGCCATCTCTAACAATCACATAAGAAACCGTTTGATTTGAAAGCAAAGGAATTAAATTTTCCTGTTCGAACAAAGTTTTTTGCGCACCGGTGAAATCATTTTTATAATAAACTTTCACACTTACAAGATTATTTATTTTCACAATATCCAAGGGGTCACCGGTTGTGGCAGGAACCGCCACTTCCGGCCCGGGAGTCTGCACCCTTGGCGTAGTCATCGGTTGATTTTGGGTAGTCGTAACAGGCTGACTTGGCGCAGTTGCAACAGGTGTGTTTAATGGCTGAGTATAGCTCGGAATTGATTGCACATTTTGCGTAAAAGTTTCGTTTGAATCTTGTGATGGCAAACTGTTCCCCTGATTTAAATTAGGTAAAAGCTGTGACAAAGGTTTAACTTGAGCCTCCGTTTGTGGCTGTGCCAACCCCGTTTGCGCTTGTTGAGCCTGAGTTTGGGGTTGAGTAGTCTGAGCAATCTCCGTTTGCTGGTTTTGTGAAGAACCAACCTCTTGAGTTTTCGTCGAAAAATCTACCGGCAATCTTCTTGCCGCCAAAACCACAACAACAACCAACAAAAACGCTGGAATTAAAGCCAACTGATATTTCCATTTCATGAAACTTTCAATAAACCCATTTTCCTCCGTAACTTCCGCAAATTGTGGATTCAAACCCGAACCATCTTCCACTTCTTTATCCAAAATTGACCCAACAGGACCACTTTCACCGGGAAGCTCTTGTTCCTCAGGAAAAATCTGCGCCAAAGATGGAGAGGCCTCTTCTACAGGATTAAACCGTGCACTCATTGTTTTTGGAACACTCACGGAAACGGCTATTGTATCCGCTGCCACAGCAGCAAACTGCATATTCGCACCGCCTGCGACTCCTTGAATTTTAGCAATCAAATTCGCCCTTAAACGGGCTTTAAGATCAGGATCAAGCACTATATTTTCCTGGCGCTTATATTCCTGAATCTTACTGATTACAGACGCAAAATATCTTCCAACCGGACGTGACATAATTAAGTTTTTAATAATTGTTTAGCTTTTTTTAATGTGCGATAAACCTTAACTCCAATGTGATTCGCGCTTAATCCCATAATTTCCGCGATCTCAATATTCGATACTCCTTCAAAATATTTTAATCTAATAATTTCTCTTTCTTCCGGATCAAGTTGCTGCATAACCTGTTGAATCTCATGTTCCTCCTCTTTTTGCATCGCTTCTTGATCCTGAGTTGGCTGAAGATCAACAATTTCATGCACCTTATCCAGATCAACCGCCTGTGTTTTTTGATTCTGGCGATACCACTTCAAAACATTGTTATGCGCGATTTTATAAAGCCAGGAAGAAAAAGGAAAACCTCTCCACTCAAAACTTTTCAGATGAGCAAGCGCGTCATAAAAAGTTTGACTAACCAAATCTTCAACAGCGTCTTTATCACTCACACGACGATAAACATATCTGAAAATCTGATCAAAATACTTATCATAGAGCAGCACAAACTTTTCAGAGTTTAGCTTGGCATCTTCAACGAGTTTTTGTTCTTGGTCTAGCACAATTTAGCCCTAAAGACATAAATACGAGGTGCCATTATGCTAAACTATACGCAATTTGTCAAATCTATTCTCCCCACTTAGGATAAGCCGAAAAAGGCTCGCCCATTACAGCGAAACAAAATTTCCCCATTTTTGCCAAAATTTATTAAAGAGAAGCCCTGTTTTGCTTGATCTCCGAGCGCATTTTTTTGCCTTCCAGCATCTTTTCCTTGGACTTTCTGCTGCGGCGTTTTTTCTGCTTTTTTAACTTGAAAATAGCCTGGGCTCTTTGCGATTGCCTGCCCTTAACCTGATCCTCAATTTTCAAAATCAGCAATTTATAAGCCGAAAGCCGATTTTTGCTCTGCTCCCTATGCTTTTGGCAACGAACCTCAATGCCGGTTGGCAAATGCCTAACCACCACGCACGAAGACGTTTTATTGATCTTCTGGCCACCTTTGCCACTTCCGCGCACAAACTGCTCCGTAATATCCTCCGCACGCACATTTAACAAACGCGCTTTTTCCAGTAACGGCGGCGATAATTCAACAGGAAAATCCATTTTAAATTACTTAACAATGCTAAGGTGCGTTGACCTTTTCCCATTAAGGTTGATTGCACGGGCTGCATTTCTGGCAAGCCTCTCAAAGATTCTATACGTCCTTTCAGATTTTTCAAAATCCGAGTTTAAAATCACGTTTAATCTATTTTTAAAATACTCTTCAATTAACCTTATTTCATCTATGTCTTCAGCATGATCCAGCGCAACATCCATCGCTTTCAAAAGCCGCAATTCACTTTTCAAGTCTACAACTTTACTCACATCATTGGCCGGTGTATGACTTTTATCAATAACACTTTTCATAAACTTCAAAAAATAATCGACTTAAATATGCGTCCCAATGACGGAAGATAGCACTTTTTGCTATTTGGGAAAGATAGAATAACAGAAAAAACGCCTACTTGCAACTATCTGAGCTGCAAAAGACTCATGATCCGTTTTTTTGACAAGTTGAACAGTTTCTTGCGTATTCGGGATTTCCGGGACGGGACGGCGGGAATGCCCATATTTTGTCTCAAATAAGCCAATTTAATTTTGGCCATTTCATTATTTCCGCGATTCAAGTTAACGCTTAAAAACCATAAAATAAATCAGCACCAAAAATCCAAGAACAATTGCAAAGTGCGCCAAAAAAAATTGAGTTCGAAGTTTCATAGAAAAAATTAAAACTGTAAGTATATTAAACGAACTGAGCAACTAAAGACAAGTCCACCAAAATTACAAAACACACACACAATTTGTCAGCACTAAGTTCTTGATAACAAACCACAATTGGACGAACATGTGAAATGGCCTTAAATGGCCACCCTTCCCCCCTTCAAAAATCCAAAAAAATATTTTTTAATCACCTTCCCAATGAAAATCTCCACGTGGTTTAGAAATGCTTTGGCGCGCGTTTCTATATTTGTAATGCTTGTATCAATGATCTTTCAATCATTGCCATTCGCACACGCAACAATCGCCGCAACGGATCATTTCACTGTAACATCCGCCGGAAACGCCACCACCATGGATTCGGGATCAACCCTGGTTTTCACGGTTAAAGGTTATAATGGTTCAAATGTAGCAAGAGTATTTTCAGGAAGTGACAAGGGCTGTGTCACCCCTTTCCAAGATTTCGAGAGTGCGAGACGGATTTGATATTGAGGGAAAGAGAAAAAACAGGTTTTAAGCCACAACAAAAAGAGGGATGATGAAAGATGACTAAATCATCACCATTCCCTCCA
>JBAZYK010000009.1:0-79106 GCA_041659405.1 Candidatus Altimarinota bacterium | reverse complement strand
ATGCCAGATTAAAAGGATTCAGATTACTGGTTCGTGGGGTGAGTGATGTTGATTTCTTTTTATATCGCATTGTTCAGCTCTATGTCTAGCGATTTAATTTATTCAAACCAAAAAGCGTATGATCCCACTTCTAACCGGAAAGTAGAAATGCCGGAAACATGAATCATTGACTTTGGCGCAAGTTTTGCCTATAAATAATAGGCGTTGAAAACTAGGAACAGTTTTCAGCGCACTTAAAAAGGGTGGGTTTCTCACAATTTATCAGAATAGGGATTTGCTCTCCTCGATACGTTTCGGATCGCAAATCTCGCAATTTACCCAATAGGGAAAACCTCTCTTCGATACAAAATAACTTTGTTATTTTGATCTCAGAGTCCTCACTTCGCTCGTTCTCGCGGAGCTCGAACTCACTTTGTTTCGGAACGGTTTTCTCGCAATTTATCGGGGTGTAGCGCAGTTGGCTAGCGCGCTTGGTTTGGGACCAAGAGGTCGAAGGTTCGAATCCTTTCACCCCGACCATTGAAATATTTAACCTTTCGTTTGATGAAAATTGTTCAAAAAGAAAAGGTTAAACGTGAAGAGCTTAAAGAGATGTCAAATAAGATGTTTGGGAATTTGGTGAAAGCCGTTGTGGATATTGAAAAAGAGATTATGGCTGTTGATGCTGATCTTCATGCAGATCAGGAGGCTTATTTGCTTGAGCTGGGTTCGAAGCAGGATCATCTTTGGGGAATCAATATTTATCCTGATCTTACCGGTGATGATTTGATTGAATTTGATTCCATGATTAATTTGCGTCCTTCCTGGGGAAATCGTTCGAGGGGCGTTGATGATCCGAAAATTCGTGCAAAAATTCTCGAGGTAGTTTTTAAATTGATTGAACTATGAGTTTTCAGCATCAAAGCGCGGCTTCCGGCCGATGGTTTCAGTTTTCGTTGATTGACCAGATGGCCAATATTGGTAGTGAGGTGATTCGTGCCATTAACTGGAAAAACAAAGCCAATCTGGAATACTCTAAATTGGCTTTTGATAGAGCTTTGGAGCTCTTTGATCTTACGATGGCAGATCCTAAAAATATTCATCGTTTGCGGGAGGTTGCCAGGGCGCGGGAGGTTTGGGCGGATTACTTTTTTGGTGAAAATATCTATGGGTCATCAGATGAAAGCTGGCAGAAATATTTTTATAGTTTCAATTATGCTGCCAGGAATACCGGCGGTTGAGCTTCCGGGTTCGAATCCTTTCACCCCGACCATTTCAATACAGGCGTTTGGGATTGGATGGGTGTTTTTAAGAATCCAGTCAATTTCTGTGCAATATTGCAAATGAAAGAGTTTGAAGCTATTCGTCTTATAGGGTAGAATCAATTTATAATTTTTAATTTCTTTGTTATGGCAAAAGATGAAGTAATAGTAATGCAGGGATATTGCGTTAAATGTAAAGAAAAAAGAGAAATGGTACAAGGTTATGAAGAGGTAGAATTCGGCAAAAAAGGACGCAAAGCCGTCAAGGGTAAATGCAGCGTTTGCGGTACCGGAATGTATAAAATTCTGCCTACAAAAAAAGCTTAGTTTCGGTTTCGGGCTAAGCATTTTGATTCAGATTTTGTGGCGTGGCTTGGTCGCTGGTTTTGTTTTGCCACGCCTTACGTGCTTGCGGCGTAGGAGAATTAGCGTAGAATGCTTTTGCTTTTATTATTAAAAGTTTTTTTGAATATGCATAAAAAAACAGCAATCATCGGAGGAGGCGCAGCAGGTTTAATGGCGGCGGCTACAATAGAAGAACTTGCCCCGGAAACGGGAGTTTTGTTGTTCGAAAAAAACGCTCAGCTTGGATCAAAAGTGCTGATTAGTGGAGGTGGTCGCTGTAATGTAACCACCGGGATTTTTGATGTAAAAGAATTGTTGAAAAATTATCCGCGCGGGGCGAAATTTTTGATGTCGGCAATGTTTAGATTTCCACCGGAAAAGGTGATTGAGTGGTTTGAAGATCATGGAGTGAAGATGAAAACCGAAGAAGATTTGCGGGTTTTTCCGGCTTCTAACAATGGAAAAGACATTGTTGGGGCATTGGGAAGCGGATTAAAACGAGCGGAAGCCGGAGTCGCCGGCACGGGCGCGCAATTTTTTCTGAATGCAATTGTTGAGAAAATTGAGAAAGTCGGGAGCGATGGTGGAAAGCCAAAAAGGGGCGGGGCGAAGTTCAAAATTTTCCTTAAAGATGGTCGTAATTTTGAAGTTGATAGCGTTATTATTACGACTGGTGGCAATGCTTATCGACAGACCGGATCAACCGGCGACGGCTATGCTTTTGCTAAATCTTTAGGACATTCAATTACAAAATTAGCACCTTCCTTGCACTCATTTTTGGTGAAAGATACCTGGGTATCCAAACTGGCGGGGGTGGCTTTTAAGAAGGCAAAAATAACCGTTGGCAAATATGAACGCACCGGATCTTTTGTTTTTACGCATAAAGGCGTGAGTGGACCGGCAATTTTTGCGCTTTCCAGCATGGCTGCATATGAAGATTTTAGTCCTGAAAAGCCACTTAAAATCAACATTAATTTCTTTCCGGAAGAAAAGCCGGAAGAGCTTAAAAAGCGCTTTATCCTGCTCACAGAGCAAAATGGTAAAAAGTTTCTGGTGAATTTTTTGGATCTATTTTTACCAAAATCTTTGGCTGAAGTTTTCTGTGAAATTCTAAAAATCGCCCCTAAACATACGGTAGCTACACTTAATAAATCCCAGCGTGATGCCATTTTAGGACTGTTCCAGAATATGAAATTGGAAGCAACCGGTAGAGGCGCCGGCGATGAATTTGTTACAGCGGGCGGAGTGGATTCCAGTGAAGTAAATACAAACACAATGGAATCCAAAATTTGCCCCGGGCTTTATTTTGCCGGAGAAATTTTGGATATTGATGGCTTTACCGGAGGCTTTAATCTGCAGGCGGCGTGGGCTACCGGCAGGCTGGCAGGAGAGAATGCGATTCAGTAAACCGCTTGCAGGTAGCACTTTTCGCAATAGACGATTTTCCCGCCTGAGCGGGAGCGGTCTGGGGCGAAGGTGGTCTTAATAGTGGCGTTACACTTGGCGCATGTGCGATCGTAGAGTTTACGGGCATTTCTGAGCTTCATACGGTCCATGTGGCGGCAATCCGGACACTTAGTCGGGACTGGCAAATTTAAATTGCGCAGGCGGCGAAGTTCTTGCGGAATAATTTTGTAATTGCGGCCACAGAGTTTGGCTGGCTCAGTGGCATTCAAAGCATCACCCGATGTGTCATTCAAAACATTTTTGCAGGCCAGAACCTGATTGGTTATTTCATCTTTGACGTCTTTAATGTCGGCCGGAACGCTGTAGGTTTGAGGCTTGTATTCGCGATTATCCGGATCTTTCCAGTGATAGCCTTTAGCGATGGCCTGCTCTTTTGTAAGCGGCAAATATTCCTGGGCAACTGTTTCGTTATAGCCAAAAGGGGAGTATTTAACCGGAAAATATTGGCCCCATTCACAGGCTGAGGATCCTGTTAAAGATCCACCATTTCGCAAAGTGGTTTTCTGCATGTGCTCGATTATTTTTGGCACAAGTTTTTCATATTCTTCTTTGGTATATTGTTTATTGAAAATGCAATATTGCTTTTTGCGAAGCCCGGAACAGCCGAAAAGATTTTTGCTGTTATAACAAAATTCGCTGTACATTACGTCCTGAGAATTAAAAATGTAGAGACTGAAAATTACGTTATAGGTTCCAATTGTTCCAAGTACCTGATAGCTTAGTTCCGGCTTTAAATACATGTTTGAACAGTCGAAGTTGTCTTTTACATTTACGCCAACGGTCACATACTTGCTGTCCTCACTATCATTCACGTCATAACAATCGGTGCAGTTTTTGCAGCCGGTTAAAAAGTCGCCGGTGGAATTTTCGGAATTAATAATCGTGGCATATTTGTGAATGCGTTTTTTGCGCATGTCATCAAGAATGGCTTTGGCTTTTTCCACATTTTGAGCGGAGCCTAAAAACTCTTTCATTTTGGCTTCGTACTGTCCTTTTTCAAGAGGTTGATTCATGAAATAGTACCGTTTGTTGCTTAAATTTGTGCATAAAAAACAGTTGCTGCAGCCTTTTAAATTTTCGCTAAACCAGCACTCGGACGAATTTTGGCTGTAATAAACATATTTGCAATCGTAACATTTGGTCACGTAAAAACATTCGTATAAAAGCTCGGAATCATAGGCATAACTGCAGTCCATGGCATCGGTACAACCCTGAACAAGTTTGCCATAATAACAATCCTGAGAATTTTCGGAACAGTTGATCAGATAGCAGTTTTTGCAGTATCCGGTGCCGGTGGTAAATGGCGAATTTTCGTTGCCAACCTGAATTAAATTAACGTGAGGAATATCACGACAAAGCTCCGCAAATTGTTCAAAAAATGGTCGATTAAAATCGAAATCACGGCCAAAATCGGTACCATCCCATTTGTCACTCCACCACTCCGAGTCGGTGACAATTTTATATTTTTTGCCCCAATCGGTATCAGGAGAATAAAGTGAAAGCAAAGATTCGCCGGTATTTGCGGATTTATTCATGTACATGTATTGCTCGTTGCGGTGTGCGGTGCGCGTGCGCAAGCGACAATCCGGGCAAATGGCAGGTGCCGGAATTGGAAATTTTTTGCCTTCAAAAATGGGACTTATTTTGTCGATAAATTTTATTTCTTCCGGAGTGATTGTGAATTGCGATTGGCAGGCTGAGCAGGTTTGCATATTAAATTGAAAATTTGATGATATTTTGTGAGTCCAATTTTTTGTGTACGAATTCTAAATACAAGAACATAATAATCGTCGAAACACAGCAGATTGTCAAGCCAGTGTCTTTAAAATATGACATACCTGATAAGCGCTTTTTGCCTTTCTTTTGAGCTGCTTTTGAGTTAAAATTTATTCTGACGATTATTTTCCACACAAGCATCCTAAAGAAAATTCTATAAATTTTTAGCTATTTCCATGATTGCGAACCTGCAAAAACTTGGACTAAACATAAAAGAAGCTCAACTTTATATGGCGGCAATGGAGCTTGGCGTTGCTTCACCGGTTTCCACAATCGCCAAAAAGGCCGGTATTAACCGCACAACCGCTTATGATATTCTGGATCAACTGGTGCAAAAAGGAATTGTGATCAGTCAAAATAAAAGAGGGAATCGTTATTACGAAGCGCTTCCTCCAGCCAAAATTATCGCCTATTTAAAAGAACAAAGTGAAAAATATGCACGTCTGGCCAATGAAGCGGACGAAATCTTGCCTGAATTGACCACCCATTATCACGCTTCCGGCAGGCCAAAGGTTTATTTTTATGAAGGCGAAGAAGGGCTGATTCGTGTGTATGAAGAAACTTTAAATTCCACTGAGGAAATTTTGGCCTATGCCAGCGACCAGGTAAATCAGGAAGCCATTCCGTGGTATTTCCCAAAATACTACAAGCGCCGTGCCGCCAAAAAAATTCCGATTAGAGCCCTGTTTCCGGATACACCAAAAGATCGCGAAAGACACGGCCTGGATAACCAGGAACTACGAAGAAGCCGATTATTGCCTTTGGACAAGCTGGACTTTACGCCGGAGATCAATTTATTTGATAATAAAATTATGATTGCCGACTGGAAAGAGATGCTCGGAATCATTATTGAAAGCAAAGAAATCGCCAAGGCTTTTAAACAAACTTTTGAATTGGCCTGGGAGGCGGCGGAGAAATATAGCGATCAGATAGATAAGGAGATACAGCAGACAAAGGAGAAGAAAATGAAGTCCAATAGACGCAGGACACAAAAGAAAAAGGGCACGGGCACAAAAGTTCATGGTAGCAAAAAAAGATGAACGATTTATAAATTATTTATTAAATCGGTACTAAAAAAGCCCCTTTTTTATAGAAGGGGCTTTTTGTTGTTGATAGTTTTTCTCGCTTGCGATTAGCCTGTTGTAGCGCCTGTACCTGCTGTAAGAACAGTGTTGACGATGGCGAATGATAACAAGATGATCACGATACCCATAATTGAATACATAATGATCTTTTTGCCTGTTTCAACCTTGTCTTCCTTACCAGCGGCTGTCACATAAAGGAAACCTCCATAGATAATCATTATAACGGCGATTAAGCCAAGGAATGTTAGAGCAAAGTTTACGATTGTTAAAGCTAACTGACGGAGACTCCCCTGACCACCTGTAGAAGATGTGACTGCGGCTGGAGAGGCACCTGTAATACCGAATCCGTCTTGAGCGCCTACTGACATCACTGTGGACATCATTAGAACGAGCGTCATGAGCAGCGTTACTGCTACTTTCTTGATATTGGTCTTTGTAAGCATTTTTTGCATATTTTTATTGGTTAGAATTTTTATACTTCAGATCAGTATACCAAAAAGCAGCTTATAACGCAATCGGTGTTAAGACAATTTTAATGAATTGCCGGACCTTAAAAGTGTTGGGTAATTTAGGAATAAGCTTTTTTTGGCTTTCAGAAGACAAAAATAAGCGTTAGTTAGACAGCATTCTCCGCAGAAACAAGCTGAATTTCCGGCTCAAGATCTACATTAAAACGTTCTTTTACCTTAGCTTTAAGGATTCCGCAAAGCTGGATTAAGTCCTTTTGAGTGCCTCCACCAAGGTTTAGGAACCAGTTGGCGTGCTGGTCGGATACTTTGATTTGGCCCACCTGTAGGCCTTTGGCACCAACCTGTTCCAATAAATAACCGGCTTTTAGTTTTGGATCTTGGCCGGTTGGATCACTTGGACTACCTCCGGGATTTTTAAAAATCGAGCCCGTAGAATAACCTTTTGGCTGCTTACTTACGCGGTTTTTAAGAATATCAGCAGTTTCATCCATTGCCTTTTTGATAGTTTCCGAATCAGCCGAATGCAATTTAAAATAGACTTTTAAAATAATTTCGGACGATTTTTTAATTTTGGAGTTGCGATAGCTGAAATCAAGATACTGCGAATCGACCTCACGAATGGCTTGGGGAAGGCGATTTTGCGCGTCAATATCGACCGTCTTAGGAGAATAAATTAGTGCTTTCTGGAAGAGATCTTTGATTTCTACGCCAAACGCACCGGCATTTCCACGCACTGCTCCGCCAATTGTGCCCGGTATCCCCATAAGTTTTTCCATACCAATAAGGTTGTTTTTAAGGGCGAATTGAATAACTTGAGACAACGAAGCGCCGGATTCGGCGGTCAGGAGGTGGGACTTTGGAGATAGGATTTGGGAGACTGGATTTGGGAGACTGGATTTGGGAGACCCTTGGCTGTGCCCGGGCACAGATTGAGGATTCGCAAAAGTTGAATCCGGCTGTTCGCCGGTGGCGACCGGTTCCAGTGCAATATTTTTGGCTTGAAGGTGGATAACCAGGCCACGAAAGCCCTCATCGGCAAAAACGGTGTTACTGCCGCCGCCTAAAATGAAGTAGGGGATTTGGAGTTTATGGGCTTCCTGAAGCAGTTCCGGTAACTCATCAATATTGGTGAGTTTGTAATAAAGATCAGCCGGACCACCAATATGCATGGTGTTAAGCGGTGCGAGTGGTTTGCTTGCTTCAATATTTGGAAACTTCTCCAGAAGTTCCCTAGAAACAGCCGAACCGGCTCCGTTTGTGTTCATAATTGGCATTGTGTATGCGTTTGATGTGCTTCCGCTTTAAACTTCTTTGTAATCTACGGTGTTATTATCTTTCCAACCCAATACCTTGAAGTAATTATCTGAGCCCTTTGTCTTTGCGACCTGGGTTTGTTTTTTGCTCTTAAGATCAACAGAAATAACCACACCTGATTCAGCTCCCGGTTCACCTACCGCAGCAGCATAAGCAAATTTATCACTCTTAGGTGAAAACTTCATATCACCAAACTGGTTGAATTTTGAGTCAACCTCAAAGGTCGAAGAGGTTTTGGTAGAAAGATTGGTTATGATTATCTTTTTTTTGCTGATATCGACCGAGGCAGCCATGGTTTCATCATCGGAAATATCCAAAACATGCGCAAGTTTATAGTCAGTAACCGCAGCAGTACTTAAGTCCACCTTGTAAACTGATCCATAACAAAATTTGTATAAAATATAGCCACCAAAACCGGTTGCGCAAGTTTGTACATAAAGATTTTTTGGCGTTTGCTTTAGAATTGCCACTTCTTCATCTCCATTGGTTCCGGGCATAATTCCGGAAACATTGCCCGTTACAAAGTCTTTACCGTCTTTAGTGACGATAAACTTGGTATTATCTTTATTTAATGAAACTTCATATTTTGCATTTGGATTTATTTCCGTAGATGGTGCCTGGGTTACCACCGGAGCCGGAGTCTGAGGAATAACAGATGTTTCGGTTTTGCTTTGAGCTTGCTTGGAAAGTGTTTGATTTGCGCCCGATTGATCGGTTGTGACGTTACTGCAACCTGTAAGAAAAATCGCAATAAAACCGGACATTAAGAAGATCTTGGCTGTGTTTTTCATAAATAAATATTAATTGGTAATCGATTGATAAAACGGCTGTGGTAAAAGAGTATTACAAAAAGTGTTAATGCACAAGAAATGGAGCTTTAAAAAGCGCTGAAAAAGCACATCTACATGAATGATATTTTTTAAATAGTCATTCTATTTGACAGTTATGATGTGTTAACCTATCATCTCTTTGCCCATTTTTGGGAGAAGTTATTACCAGCATTCAGAAGTAATTATCTGAATAGAATAGGTTTCAAGCGTGAGCCACCTTAGCTCAGCTGGTAGAGCAACTGTTTTGTAAACAGTGGGTCGTCGGTTCGAATCCGACAGGTGGCTCCATGAATAATCAAAAGACAAAACCTGGCGGTTTTTTTCTTTTGGGAACTTTTTCCCTATAGTGAATTCCAAAAATTATCATTCGCGTTAATCGGAAATCCAAATCTTGGGACCCACAAGACCCAAAATCTGGATTTCCTCATTTTGCTCATGACAATTTTTGGAATGTTTTATTGTATATCAAAAGAAAATTCCTCAATTTGCTCAGAGTATTTCTCGCTCATGTTTTTTTTAGAATGATTTTTTGTATATCAAAAGACAAAACCACAATTGGGCTGGGTCGATTTGGTTAGAGTATTTCTCGTTTATGGGTTTTTAATTTGACAGTTAGAAAGTCACGAAGCTAAGATGTGGTCTATTTTTAAATTTTTATTTATGGAATCTTCAGCCGCAGAAGGTCCAAAACAAGCTAAAATATATTCAGTTGCTGATTTGCCAGAAATGTTCATGACTGAGCAAAAAGATAAATTTGGGCATGTCGCTCATCCAAAACTTCGATTTTTAATACAGGAAGACCTAAAATTGCTTGATAATAATAAAAATGAAGTAAATATTCCGAAAGGTTCGATTGCTGAACGACTTCATGATCTTTTAATCATTCATTTTCCAGATGGAGAGAGCAAAGGATTTCCTATTATTGGCAATGAATCTGTTGAAATGTCAGTACTTGAAATTGAACAAGTAGGTTTGCAAGATGAGCAATTTCCTAAAATTGCGGAAAGAATTGGTTTTACAAGAGAACAAATCATGGTTTTAGCTGCTATGCTTTTGGCTGATTTTGATGATGTGTCCCGAAATGCTGATAATCATTTTGATCCCGCTAAACGTGAAAAACGAGAACATGACTTGGCCATTACAAGAGAAATAAATGGCTTATTTGAGCGATTGTTTACAAATGGATATCGAATAAATGGCACATCTCAAATTGGAGGAAATCAGTTTGCGGTATCAAAAAATTGCAGTAGCCATGGAGGCGTATCATTGACAATTAAGGCTATGGATAGCCTTGATGTCGGATTTGATAATACGGCTTCTGGCAGGCAACCAACCGAAAGAAATAAAGGATGGAATGGTTTGAGAGATTGGGAAATTTACTTAAATAGGCAACCGATTGATTGTTGCAGAGCAGGAGAGCCAGCAAAATTTGCAGAAATTTTTAATGGCAAAAAGCCGCTTGAGGTATTACTGGAAGCTTTGAAAACTTTTCAGGTAGATGATGCTTCAAGGGAATATTTGGAAAAAGCCAATTAAACTATAATTTTCGTTCGTCTAGTGTTGATTGACCCAGCGTGTAATATGTGCGATAATACTATTGTTAATTTATTATTGTTAGTTTTATGGCAGAAACATCTACAAACGAAGCAGGCAACTTTGATAAGCTTACTCCCGTGGAAAGACTTCTTGTTGTAATTGGTACGGTTGGCTCCTCAAAGAGGGCTCAAAAAATACCTATTGAAACAGCGCTTAAAGCTGCAGGCATTGACATGGAAACACTCCCAGACGAAGACCGCTTGGCCGTCGGAGAGTTTCTTAATGGACTACTGGTTCACGCTGCTCCCGCAGGCAAGGAATCTAAATCTTTGAGGCTACAACTTACTGAGGAGGGGGCTAAAAAAGATGCAGAAATTCTAGAAAGAATCCAGGTGGATGTTCGTGCAATTCATGGACGCATTGTGAACGCAAGCATTCCAATGCCGTTGCCGGATGGAAAATTATTTTTTCCTGAAAAATAATTTGGAGCGCATTTGCTACAAATTTGATTAGGCGGATTTTTTGATAATTGCAGCACTTGTATCATTGCCACTTGGCTGAGCAAATTGTGCGGCGGCGGCGCATTGTCCGGCAATTAAGGCTCTAGTTACATCCATATTGTCACTGCGAGCTTCACTTCCTTTGCTCATAGCCTCGGCAGCAGCTTTTTTTGAAACTTCGTTTTCTCCCCTCATGCGAGCCTGCACTTTTTGGGACAAGGGATTATTTGCTTGTTGAAGCTCGGCGAAGGCGGCTGCTTGTGCTTCATCGGGTAATCCAGCAATTGTTTGTAAAAATTTATCAACTTCGGGATCTGCTTGTGGTGCTTGGATAATTTCAGTTCCATCTGGCGAAAAAACATGCGTAGTATCGCCTCTGAATTGAGGTTTCCTTAATACGATTCCAGAGTCTTCATCTGATGGTAATGCTGGTACAAATTCGTGGGTCATAGGTCTATTTTAGGATATTAAAGCCAAGAAGGCAATTGGTTATTACTTGATTATTGTTTTAAAGCTTTGTAAAATCCCGCAGCTTATTTTAATTTATTGCTTATGTCTGGACCAAGTGAAGGTGGAGAAGATGATGATAACAAGGGTGGAAAAATAATTAAAAAAGGTGACGGCGGGGCGCACCTTGCGGAACTTGAGAGCCTTGCACATGGAGCCACTCTGCGTCTTAAAAAAGGTGACATTGCGGCTGTAGAGGAGGCAAATAAACAAATAGATGGTTTTTTGGAAATGCTTGAAGATAGCCCACATAATGGGGTCGCAGAAAAAGTATTCGCGCAACCGGAGGTGCTTCTTAGGATAGCAAATTTAATATCTGTGTATCAGAGAATTTTAGATCAGCTGGGAAGAATGATGCGTAGTTTAAAAAAAGCTTCACTTGAACCTGACCCGGAAACCGGATTACCCGCCCTGGTTCCGGCAAATACAGCGATAATAAGAGACATGCTTGCTACTGCCGGAGCGGAACTGACTCATTTGGATTTAGGTGGCTTTCCGGCAGTGGGCTCTGCAGATATTACCGGCCCGGACCCGGCATTACTTGAAAGGTTTTCAGCTATCACCACCGAAGCTGCACTGGCGGATCCAACAAGAATGTTGGAAGTTTATGTGGCAGTTGAGAACTATGTTAGGGCTGGAATCGATGTCACCGGGATTGGGCTTGCTTCTGCGGCTGAAAGTACTGCCAACCAAACTAAAGCACACCAAACTGCCGCGGAGCAATTACACGCAGTGGCCAGGAAGATTGACACTTTTAAGTTAGGAAAAAATCCGGATGCAGAAGAGCTTTTTCATGTTCTCTTATTGGAAATGGTAGTTACTGCTGCTGGTTTTGGTGTGGTTGCCGAAGAAATTTTTGGACCGAATGCAAAATGGCTTGCGGGACATACTTCAGATCAGGCAGTTAGAAGGCTTTTAGGAACTGTTCGGGCTTCAGAAAAACAAGCGCAGGAAGAAATAGCTAAAAAAAGGGAATCGGATGATGGGGCCAGTGCCAAATCCGGTCTTTTCAGGACGTTTTTGGCCAGTCTTACCATTGCCCCTGACGGGAAATTAAGTCCACCAACCTATGCCGCACTCGGCGTAAAAGTAAGGCAAGCAAGGGATACTGCTGCGAAAATTCAGGCTTTGCTGAAGTTTAACTCTGAGGCAGAGGCTTCCTGAAAAGGAATAAGAAAACGGGGGATCATGATCCAAAAAAAAATGAGGCTGAAAAAAACTTTATTTGCCTTCAGGGCCAATTTCGCTATAATCCTTTTGCACCTTTTTTAAATAAGGTGTTTCAGATACGTTTGGGCAGATACTCAAGTGGCCAACGAGGGCAGACTGTAAATCTGCTGGCTTACGCCTTCGAAGGTTCGAATCCTTCTCTGCCCACCATGAACTTATGCAAAATCATGAGGTTTTTGCGTTTTGTCAAAAATGCCTATTGACATAATCGGGATTTTTGTTTATAGTTCGTCCCTTTGTTAATTAACAATTAAATTATGTCATTAGATAGACACTCAACGGATGAAGCACCAAGCGGATTAAGTAAATTAGCAAGAGCAGGGGCTTTAGGGCTTGCTTTGGTTACAGGTGCCGCAAATGTGGGTTGCGCAACTCATTCAAATTCTTTAAGACGTGGAACAAAATCACAAGAGGCTAAAACTGCATCAGCAAAGACTGGAGTCCAAGCTAATGCCGGTAAACCTGTAACTGATGAATTTTGGGCTGATATTTCTGACCTTCAAGCATCGGCGTTAGAAGGATTGAAAGCATTTGACCCGACAACTTGCACGGTTAAAAGTGGTGGCGCTATGCCAACAAAACCGGATATGGGAGCTTCAATTACGAGTACTATTAATTGTCCATCATTGCCAATTGTTATAAACATAGAAAGAAAACAAGATTGTCGCAATCCTCAATTCGAATCTGTAGAAAAAGGTGATATTATGTCCCATACTCTTGCTTCTTGTATGAATGCAACAGGTGACAAGACGGGTAATTTTGGAGTTTATATCAATACGGCCGGAGGATTGAAAGAAGCTATTGGACTTCCTTCTGCAGAAGGTATGGCTACAATAAAGCAATTAACTTCAGCTGTTATAGGAACTCCAGTTCCAGCCCAGGTAGCAAAGGAAATTGATAGTTTTAGAAACAAACTTATTAAAGGACTTGAGGGTGTAAAGCGCACTGACTGCAAACAAACAATCGCAAGTAGCACCCCAACTGATCCGGATTTACCAGTAATGATGATAGATGTTGGTGAATGCAAGGCTCCGCTTGGAAAAGTTACCGATAAAAATGTTTGTACAACTCCTACTTGGACTAAAGTTGGTGGTTACTATACTTATGCCGGCTGCCGTGAAGGCGGTTTTACACGCAAAGTTGTATCAAGTGGCGGATGGGTCGTGTTAGATAAGGGTGGCGATACTCCACAATGAGATACTTCAGAAGGTAGTGAATCCGGGAAATAATTAGATTATATAAAAAGGCCCCGCCAAGGCGGGGCCTTTTTTGTGTGAATATGAACTGTTTAGACCTTTTTGCTTATACTAAACTTCCGTTACCACGGGCAATACCAGCGGGTGACGTTCGATCTTTTGGTGGACGAATTTGTCCACGCTTTCCGTAATGTATTTCTTGATGTCGCCGCGCTTTAAGTCTTTGCGTTTTTCAAGAATATTCTGGTAGGATTTGCGGGAGATTTCCTTGATTTCGGCAATGAGCATCTCGGATTCTTTCATGTAGATAAAGCCACGGGAGATCACGTCGATTTCGCCTTTGAGCTTGCCGGTTTGCTTATCAATTGGAATCATAATGATCAGTACGCCGTTTTCGGCAAGAGTTTGACGGTCCATCATCACTTGCGCGCCAATGTCGCCGACTCCCAAGCCATCAACCATAATGTAGTTGGTTTCAACCGTTTCACCGGTTGCGCGGGCACGACCATTTTCAACTTCGATCACGCCGCCGTTTTCAACCATAATGGTATCTTGTTCTTTGTAGCCGAGTGATGCGGCAAGATCGCGATTTCCAAGGCGCATAAAAAACTCACCATGGACCGGTACAACCGCCTTTGCCTTTACAAGTGACATCATTAGTTTTAGGTCTTCCTGCTGCGCATGTCCGGACGTGTGAACATCCATAATTTGGTTGTTGATAATCTTGGCGCCAAGGCGGGAAAGATTGTTCATTACTGTGGAAATTGCGCGTTCGTTGCCCGGAATTGGGGAAGAAGAAAGCACAACCGTATCACCTTTTTTAATTTTGATACTTGGGTGATCTTCCAAAGCCATGCGGGTAAGCGCAGAAACGGATTCGCCCTGACTACCCGTAGTTAAAATTACGACGTGTGTATCAGGAAGTTTGTGAGTCTTGCGAATGTCGTGGACAAGGCCGGTTGGCACACGTAGATAGCCAAGTTTTTGAGCCATGAAAACGTTATCGATAAGACTGCGGCCACTTAGGTAAATTTTACGATGATATTTTTCGCAATAGTCGATGATCTGCTGCATGCGTCCAATTTGGGAGGCAAAAGAAGCGATCAGAACGCGGCCTTCAATACTTTTAATAATGTGCTCAAGCGACTCACCAATTTTCTTTTCGGAAACCGTGTATCCGGGCTTTAAAGCATTGGTTGAATCAATAAAAAGAGCGGCAATATCCTGAGATGCAAGGCTCGCAATGCGGGCAAAATCTGCCGGTTTTTGATCGCCGGAAGGGGTGAAATCGAATTTAAAATCACCGGTGTGGGCAATATTACCCGCCGGAGTTTTTACTACGATTCCCATAGCGTCCGGAATACTGTGATTTACAGGGAAAAAGCTGACATTGAACGGCCCAAGTTGAAGAGTGTCTTCAGTGGTAACAATGCGGGTCTTAGCCTGTTTTTCTAACCCAAACTCTTCCAAACGTTTATCAACAAGGCCCATAGTAAGGCGTGTTCCAAACATCATTGGGAAGTTTAGTTTTGGGATTATATAAGGAATCGCGCCAATATGATCAAGATGACCATGAGTTAATAAAACTCCACGAATGCGGTCGATTTTGTCTTCCAGATAAGAAACATCAGGAATCACGTAATCGATACCAAGCATATCTTCTTCCGGAAATTGGAAACCAATGTCGATAATGATGATCTCGGATTGGCCTTCTTTAAGGGCTTGCTGACTGGTGGCATATTCCACGGCCATACAGTTTTTACCGACTTCATCAAGACCGCCAAGCGGAATTAGGCGCAGTACACCGCGATATTGGATTGGTTGGCCTTTTACTATAGGAGCTACCGGAGCGTTTTTTTCAAAATTGGTTGGGTACGACATAGTTTGAGTTGGGGTTTGAACAACAGGTGATTGTGCACGAGTTTGAATAGGTGGCTGAGCAAGCGATTGCGCAGGAGTTTGCGTAGCCGGCGCTTGAGCAGGTACGTTTTTTTGACCACGATTGAAAAAGCCTTTAAAAAATGGCTTCTTGGCTTGTGGTTTAGCCTGTGACTGTTGCTGTAATTGAAATTGATTGGATTTGGTAGCAGGCGCAATTGGTTGGCCGGCAGGTTGCGCAAAATGGCGGCCGTGAGCCGGTGGAACGTTTTGTTGACCGTGAATTGGCCTTCTTGGGCCGGTAGAATGACGACCAGCGGCATTACTAAATTTACCGGGTCTTGGACCCGTAGGTCTTGGGCCGGGGCCTCCTGGCCTTGAAGTATTCGCGCCTTGCCCGGGTTTATGCGCGATTTGTGGCTTTTGATAGCCAGATGGTGGAACTGGTTGGCCAGCTAGTGGCTTTGCCGGTACCGCGTCAGGTTTGTTTTGAGGTTTTGGTTGTTGGGGTAAGCTCTCATGCACGAACTTATCTTCTTTTTTTGGAACGCCCTCATGGAGAGTTTCTTCGATCCATCGATCGAGTTTATCTTCACTTGGCTTCCCGTTTGGTTCTTGATTCATTAAATGAAATTAGAGAATATTTTGGCCCCGCAATGCGGAGGGCTTGTTAGCCTCTCATCCGACGGCGCCGCGCTCGGATAAGTTGAATTCGTTTAATCATAGCACGTTTTTTGGGGATTATGCAAATTTCGCATATGTCGCCAAAACGCCATTCCCTGCGAAAACTTTGATAAACCGGGAAGTAGTCGGCTTTTTTGACATAGTTCTCAAAAAGTGGCAGAGTTGTGTGCACGTGCACAGATTTAAAATTAATCTTTACCGGTGAATACTGATTCAAAAATAGCGATAATTGGGGCGGGGGTTGAAGGACTTGCGGCTGCCAAGTATTTTAAAAAACACTGCCTGAATGAGATAATTTTGTTTGATCAGCGTGAAACTGATGATGCTGTTTTGGCTGAATCCTTGGCGGATTTACCGCTGGGGGTGCGGGTTTATGGTGGAGCGGATTATCTGGAAAAGGCTGCAATATGCGATGTTTTGGTGCGAAGTCCGGGGATCCATATTGAAAAAGTTAAGGCGGCTTTGCGAAAAATGAAGAGAACTGATGCGGTTACAGTGACCAGCACGACTCAATATTTCATGGAAAATTGTCCGTATTTAATGATTGGAGTTACCGGTACAAAGGGCAAGGGGACGACCTCAACTTTGATTACTTTGATGTTAAAAGAGGCCGGCTATAGTGTTTATTTGGGCGGGAACATTGGCCAATCGCCCTTGGAATTTTTAGATGAAATGCAGGAAAATTCGATCGCTGTTTTGGAAATGTCGAGTTTTCAACTGCAGGATTTAAGGATCAGTCCGCAAATTGCGGTTGTTTTGCGGGTGACTTCGGATCATCTGGATTATCATAAAAATGTGGAAGAATACAGAGCGGCGAAAAGTGCGACTGTGCGCTTTCAGGAGCCGAATAATCTGGCGATTTTCAATGAAGATTATGACGATTTTGAACAATATGCGGATCAAACTCCTGCCCGAAAATTGACGGTAAGTACAAGAAATCCGGTTGAGGCCGGGGCGTATGTGGAGGAAGGCGAAATTGTGTTTGTGCCGGCGAGTGAGGATTCGGAGTTGGCTGAATTGCAAATTGTTGGTGAGGTCGGGAAAGTGGCTTTAATTGGGGCACATCACTTGGAAAATGTTTTGCCGGCGGTGTGTGTGGCCCGAAGTTTAAATGTGCCGATTTCGGCTATCCAAAAGGTACTGTATTCGTTTGCCGGACTGCCACATCGGCTTGAATTTGCCAAAGAAATTGATGGCGTGAAATATTATAATGATTCGTTTTCGACTACTCCCGACACTTCTGTGGCGGCGAGTTATGCCTTTAAGAATCCGGTAATTTTGATTGCCGGTGGATCGGAAAAATTTGCAGATTACAAAGAGTGGGGGATCGAACTCCAAAAAAATCCACGACTTAAAATGGTTTTATTGATGGGACAAACTGCGCCAAAAATGGAAGAAGCGCTGAATTTGGCGGCGAGTGAAATTGGCAAATCAGGGCATGAATCTGCCGAAATTCGCCATTCTCCATTGGCGGTTTATCGTTGCAAAAATCTGGAAGAGGCCTTAATGAAGGCGCGGGAGAATGCGGTTTTCGGCGATGTGGTGGTAATGTCACCGGCTGCGGCGAGCTTTGATCAATTTAAAAACTACAAACAACGCGGAGAGCAATTTAAGGAGCTGGTGAAAAAAATTGCACGATAGAAT
This sequence comes from Candidatus Altimarinota bacterium, assembly GCA_041659405.1. Lineage (GTDB taxonomy): Bacteria > Patescibacteriota > Gracilibacteria > UBA1369 > UBA1369 > JBAZYK01. The sequence continues at coordinate 61,403 of JBAZYK010000009.1, read as the reverse complement.
TTGGCGAACTCGCTTCGTGCATGTTTCCAAATTACTGTGGCGTATCCATGGATTCGCCTGTTTCCGATTGGGTTAATTCCGGGATCGGTTTGCGTTTTCTGACCATGTTAAGCATTTCGTTGGTGATGGTTTTGGTGAGGAAAAGTAGGCCGAAATAGACGATCCCGCCGATCGCAACTGTGATTATCAGGCTCTTATTTTGAAAAATCGGATAAAGTAAATTGTGAGAATATGAAACAACGATACCCATTATAATTGCGCAGGCGGTGGCCTTTAGCGCGTTTTTAAGTTCGATTTTAAATTTTAGATAATGTCTGGCAATCATGTATGAAGCCACGGCCACATAAAATTCAGTTAAAACATTGCTAAAGGCGGCGGCTCTAACTCCAAAGTAAGGAATAAAAATAAAATCGAGAATAAAAGTAAAAATTGCACCAATCAGATTTCGTTTAAGAATAGCCACCTGGCGGTTATCGGCAACTAAAATAAAGCCAAATAAACTATTTATGAAAGAGAAAGCCAGAGCAAAAATCAGGATCTGCAAAACTATGTCGGAACCATAAAATCCGGCGGGGAGATTGCTCAAAAATTCCGGGCTGCTAATCAAAGAAATGAGTGGATAAGCCAAAACTACGGTGCCAACAACTATCGGGGCGCTACCCATCACCAGAAAATCAAAACAATATTGAATCATTTTGCCGTGCTTGCCATCTTTGCGGGCGATGGATCTGGTTAAAAACGGCAAAACTGAATTCATGAAATATAGCGGCAGGATGCCAACCGTTTCAATCATGGTCATTGGGACACGATAAATACTGACGTCGTCGGTGGACTTCATCAACGAAAGCAAAATCGAGCCGATACGGAAATAAATGGTATTTAAAATCAGCGCAATACCATAGGGAAGTGCCTTCATAATCACATCCGTGAAAAACTCTTTATCGAAACGATAACGAATTTTGGCGAGTTTGGAGGAGTAATGATAAGTAATGACAAGCATGATGGCGTTGCCGATTGCGCCCGCCCACACCATTTGGTAAAGGCCTTCAACTTTGTCGGTGGCGTGAAGTATGTAGATAACAAAAGCCATGTAACCAACATTGACTATTTTGCCCACGACAGAGGCAAAAGAGCTATATTCCATTTTTAGGTGGACCTGCAAAACCGAAGAAATCGTGGAGGTGATCAGATTAAAAATTGTGGCTACCCCTGCGATAATAACGGCGATAGGAATTCTGGTATTTTGATATTGGGGAATAAAAAAAGTGCCAATGATGGCGGCACCAATCATTAAAAAAGCCACAACCGTGCGTATAGTTAGAACATTCCCAATGATCATGGGAATTTTTGTTTCGTCTTTGGACATTTCACGGATACCCACGGTGTAAAGCCCCAAATCAGCGACAATTCCAAAAAAGGCCAGATATTCAAAGGCTGTGGCATATTCACCATAACCACTTTTGCCAAGGTAATTGGTGGCCATTTTTACCACGATAATGCCCAGCACCATGATGATGGCTTTACCGATAATTTGCGAAACGGTGTTCCACAAAATTCTGCGCGCGGTGTTACCTGACTGTGCGGGAAGATTGGAAGGGGAGCCGGCTATGGATTTTGATTCAGACATGCCAAAAGAACTTTAAAGCTCCAACAGTTTACCGAAGCTTGGGGGAAGATACCAGCGTTAAATATTTGCATCGTCAAGGATGTTGATCAACGGACTTTTTCTTTCTTCTTAGCTGCAGTTTGAGAGTTTTGAGTTTTGATAATTTCGCAACCGATTAATTTTTCGTAGGAAATTTTTTCGTAGTACAAAAGAGCTTTGAGGCCTTCTTCGATTTCCCCCAAAGAATCAGCGGAAACAATGCTATCGTTTAATAATGGGATACTGGCCTGATAATGTTTTGCTGCGGGCTTGCCAACTTTTTCAATAATATAATGAACCGCTTTAATACTTTTGCGATTTTTAGGGCGAAAATGTTTTTCGCATTCCAGGCAGCAGTCTAAACCATTGGAAAGCTCTTTATAATCGTCACCCATGATTATACCTCCGTCAGGTTTGATCAAATCAATTTCAAAGGCCGGATCCTTAGGATCGTGACTTAAATCAGTTATGGAAAATTCGTATTTTTTCATTGTTAAATCAGTTTATTATTTATCAAATGATTTTTGATGATTTCTAAATATCTTTTTTTGGCTTTTCCATTATGGACAGGAACCGTAATTTTATCAATACGTGGATGGGCGAATGTATAATGGCTTCCTTTGATGTTTTTTAAGATGAAACCAAAATGCAAAAGCACATTTTTGAGTTCATCTATGCGCATTTCCGTTGGCTCCTTCAAAAGCTTTTTTAGATTTTTTTTGATTCCCATTGTTGTTGAAAAAATTATCCGGTTGAGTTCATCTTAATTTTTAGAGATGAACAAAATGTAAATTTTTGCTAAACTGCTTCTGATGGATTCACCTTGGCTTGGCGGGGCGCCACTTTATTTTTATAAGCAGCCCTTCGGGCCGCGTTATGCACGAATATAAACAAAAATTGGAAACGATCCGCGAAGAGATTGATCACGCTTTAAAGGCTGTGGACTTGGGAAATTTGCAAAAGCGGGTGGCCGAATTGATGACTTTAACGCAGGGGGAAGGCTTTTGGAATAATCAGGAACGTGCCCAAAAAACCAGTAAAGAATTGAGCGATTTGCAAAAAGAAATTCAGCGCTGGGAAAAAATTCAAAAAGATTGTGGCGAGCTTATTGCTTTGTTGCCGACGATTAGGGTGGAGGACGATGCGGCCAGTGGAGAGGAATTTAAGCAGATGGTCGCGGCTTTGGAAGCAGATTGGCATAAACTGGAGATCTCGACCTTTTTAAATGGCAAATACGATCAATATAATGTGATTTTAGCGATCCACGCGGGGACAGGTGGCAAAGATGCCCATGACTGGGCGGAGATGTTGCTGCGCATGTATACGCGCTATGCGGAAAAGCAGGGTTGGTCGGTGGAAATTTTTGATAAGTCGATGGGGGAAGAAGTTGGCTTAAAATCGGCAACTTTGTTGATTTCAGGATATCTGGCTTATGGCTATTTGAAGGGCGAAAATGGGGTACACAGACTGGTGCGCCAATCGCCATTTAACGCTAAGCACTCACGTGAAACGTCTTTTGCTAAAGTGGAAATTTTGCCGGAGATTCCGGAAGAACATATGGCTGAAATTAAAAAAGATGATTTGCGTGTGGATACATATAGATCCGGTGGAGCGGGTGGTCAAAATGTGAATAAAACTTCTTCGGCGGTGCGCATAACTCATATTCCGTCGGGCATTGTGGTTACTTGTCAGGACGAGCGCTCGCAGCTGCAAAATAAGGAACGCGCCATGAAAGTTTTGAATGCGAAACTGATGGATTTAATGGAGAAACAACAGGTGGCGGAAATTGCGGCGATTAAAGGTGAACGCGTAGAAACTTCCTGGGGAAATCAGGTTAGGTCTTACGTTTTGCATCCTTACACCATGGTAAAAGATCATCGTACGGAGCACGAGGAACACGATACCGGCAGTGTCTTAGATGGCGAGCTGGACGGGTTTATTGAAGCTAGTTTGAAGGGGAAGAGGTAGGCTTGGAAGACCATAGTTCTATTGCCTAGGTTCGAATCTGTCCTTTGCCTTTGACTAGCCATTTGTAGCTGGTGAGTTCGGGCAGGGCCATGGGGCCGCGAGCGTGGAGTTTTTGGGTGGAGATGCCGATTTCGGCGCCCATGCCAAATTGGCCGCCGTCGCTGAATGATGTTGGTGCGTTGGCGTAAACACAAGCGGCGTCGACTTCGTTGAGGAAACGTTGAATATTTTTTGGATTTTCGCTGATGATTGCTTCACTGTGTTTGGAGCTGTACTCTTGAATGTGCTCTAGCGCTTCATCAAGATTGCGAACGGTTTTGATCGACATTTTTAGGGAAAGAAATTCACGACCAAAGTCTTCCGGCGTGGCAAGGTGAAGAAGGGCGGAATTATAGGCGTGGCGATTTGATGAATTTTTTGCGGCAAGTACCGCATGCGCTTTTTTATCTGCAAAAATTTCGACATTATATTTCAGGAGAGGTTCGACTAATTTTGGCAGATCCTTGAGCCGTTTTTCGTGAATGATTAACGTATCAAGAGAGTTACAAACACTTGGCCGGCGAGTTTTGGCGTTGAGAATAATGTTGCGACCGTATTCGAGTTTTCCGCTTTCATCAAAGAAAGTATGGACGATGCCGGCACCGGTTTCTATGACCGGAACTTTGGAATTTTCACGCACGAATTTAATTAAACTTTGCCCACCGCGCGGAATAATGACATCAATATAAGAAGTTGCCTGCAAAATTATGCTTAAAGCTTCGCGCTGAGCCTGGTGATTTAAGTTTCCATCGGCCCCCAGAAGATAAATTATATTTTGATCTACATTGTTTTTTTCTAAAACTTTTTGAATGATTTTTGCAAGCGCGATGTTGGAATTTTGCGCGTCGCTGCCGCCTTTAAGAATGCAGGCATTTCCGGATTTTAGACAGAGTGAAAAAACGTCAATTGTCACATTGGGGCGGGCCTCGTAAATCACGCCGATGACTCCCAATGGAACGCTGATTTTGCTTAGCTGCAGGCCATTTTTTAAAGTTTTCTTTTCCAGGATTTTGTGAAGAGGAGAGGGGAGTTTTGCCACGTTGAGGAGGTCTGCCGCAATTGCGTTGATGCGTTCCGCAGTTAATTTTAGACGGTCGTATTTTGGATCTTGAGGATTTTGTGCGTTTATGTTTTTGAGAGACTCTTTGCCGGAAGTGGGGGAAGCTTGCTCCATTTTTTTAAGGTCTTTTTGATTAGCTGCGAGAATGTTTTTGGTTTGAAGTTTTAGTTCTTTGGCTAAATCTTTTAGGATTTGATTGACCTTAGAATCGCTTAAAGATGCCAATTTTCGGCTGGCTTTTTGGACTTTGATAAGTTTTTGAGTGATCTGAGTTTGGAGATTTGTGGGCATGAATGGGAATTTAGATCGTTTCGTCGGCGCGTTTTTGGCCTTTTTCGATTCCTTCGTCAAAAATTTTGGCGAGATTTTTCTTTTGGAAGTGGTCAAAAGCGGCTTCGGTGGTGCCTCCTTTGCCAGTTACCGCTTTTCGCCACTCTGCCGCCGTCATGGTGTTTTCTTGAAAAACTTTTGCGGATCCGATGAAAGTTTTTTCGGCCATTTTTTTGGCCTGATCTTTGGTGAAGCCCATTTTTTTGGCTTTCTCTTCTAATAATTCGCAAATATAAAAAAAGTAGGCCGGACCGGAACCACTTAATGGCGTGAGTGCATTTAATGCTTTTTCAGTTTTTAATTCGATCGAATCACCCAACGCGGAAAAGATTTTTTCAACAATTTTTTTATCTGTTGGCGATAGGTCTTTTGTGGCTACCCAACCGGTCAAACCGGCCTCAACCTGAGCCGGCAAATTCGGCATGGATCTAACAATTTTGGCGCTCCCGGTTGTTTGTTTAAGAGTTTTTAAAGTGACTCTGGCCATGATGGAAATGATCAGTTTTTGGTCCATTTTTACTTTGATCGTTTGGCAAAAATCCAGATAAGATTGAGGTTTAACGGCCAAGATAATAATGTCAGCTTTGGGGATAATTTCATTGGCATCAGTTGAAAAAACCTTTGCGCCAAGGGCTTTCATCTTATCCAAATTGTGATCACAAAGAAGCAAATCCTGAATCGGAAAATGTTTGGCGAGACCTCTAAAAAAAGCTCCGCCCATGTTGCCAGCACCGATGATTGCGATTTTATTTTTCATAGATCAAGAAAAAAATAATCATAATGGATGAGTGGTCTTTTGCCTTTTTGTCCCAAAAATTCTTTGGCTTTTTCGGAGCTATATTGTGCCATACCGAAGCCAATATCCGCACCTTGTTCGTTTTTTACTTTAATGATTTCGCCCTTTTCAAAATCACCTTCAATTTTGGTAATTCCAACCGGTAATAAACTGATGGCTTTTGATTTTGAAGTGATAATATCTTCGGCGCATTTGTTGATAAAAACTGTGCCTTTTTCGTAACCGCGGGAATAGGCGATCCAGCGTTTTACACTGGAAAGTTTTTTGGATGGAAGAAAAGTTGTGGCAGGAGAATCGGAAGATTTCAGCAAATCAAGGAGGATGTTTTTTCGTTTGCCGTTAGCGATATGCGTGGTGATTCCGAGCAGCGATAATTTTTGGGCAATGCGGGATTTTGTGAGCATTCCTCCTCGTCCAAAAGAAGATTTATCCGGAGAAATAAATTCTTCCAGGTTGGTTTTGTGGTCGATTTTGTTTAGTAATTTGGCACCTTCATTATTAGGATTTTGATCAAAAATGCCATCAACATTGGTCAAAATAATAACCGTATCCACATTAAGCATGGCGGCGATTAGGCCTGCCAGTTCATCATTATCGGTAAACATTAATTCGGTAACAGAGACGACATCATTTTCATTGATGACCGGAACAATTTCATTTTTCAAAAGCGCCTCCAGACAATTTTTCATGTTGAGGTAATGAAGGCGATCGCGGAAATCTTCTTTAGTTACTAAAATTTGCGCGCAGTTATACTGATGGTTACCAAAAAATTTCAGGTATAAATTCATGAGCTTTATTTGTCCGGCTGAAGCCAAAATCTGACGTTTGATCACGTCGGCATTTTTGCCCAAATTTTTATCGGCAAGATTGATGAGACTTTTTCCCGCACCAACAGCCCCGGAAGTAATTAAAATAATTTCCAGGTTTTGTTTTTTCAACTGCGAAATCTGGTCAACAATTTCGGCCATGATTTTTTCGTCCAAAGTTCCATCTTCTTTGGAAATAACGTTGGTGCCAACTTTGATGAGAATTTTTTGTGACATAGCCTAGAAAATATACAACACCAAGAGGGTTATTCAACTATGGACTTTTGCCGATTTTGTGATACAATGTCCTACCTAAATAATATTTAAACAAATTTTATTTATGAATGGTCCTGAATTAAAACCAGAAGGCGAGATGCCTGCGGAATCCGCACCAAAAGAAATTTTTGGCTTTGGTGATACCGCAAAATATGAATCACCAGATAAAAGCGTTTGGGCAGCTACAAATAAGGGTGGAAGAGAACTAACCGAAGGCAGAAAAGAAGCAAATGAAGACGGTTATAGAGTCGTTGATGATAAATTTCTTGCAGTTGGTGATGGTGTTGGTGGTGGAAGACATGGCGCAGAAGTGTGCGAACTTGTTTTGAGAACATTGGATCCAACAGAAAATATGAATCGTATTTTTCATGATGCTTGCGTGAACATGCAAAGGGCTAAATTTGGCCCTAGAGAAGGAACCATGCTTGCTCTTGCTCGAGAATACCAAGACGGAGATGAACACGGAATTGAGGTTGGACACGTTGGTGACGCGAAAATTCATGTTCTGGATGCTGAAACCGGGGAAATTATTTATGCTTCGGAAGACCAATCAAGCCTTAATGACGTAGTAAACGTTCAGCACACACGAAAAGAGGTAATTAAAGCTATAAGAGCATTGAAAATAATTTTTTACCCGGAAATTTGTGATGATGAATTGTCAGATCTTACAGATGAACAGGTGACTACTGAAGCAGTAAAACTCCAAATCAAAAATTCTCCTACCAGTTACGTTAACCCCGACAAACTTCAATTTGAAGCCATAATCAAGAAAATTCCTGTTGCAAATCGTCCAGTGGTGGTCCTTTTAAGTTCCGATGGTTTTCATGGGATTGTTTCCGATACTGAAATTAGTGAATATGTAAAAACACATAAAAAAGATGCTCCTAAAAAACTTTACGAATTGGCCATGGAACGACAGGCTCAACTTAAAATTTGCGAGGAACAAAAATTGGGAACTGAGGGGAAGCCAAAAGTTAAGGTTGGTGGCAGTTTAATCACGGCTACGAAAGTACATCCGGACAACGTTACTCTTGCCGCAAAATGGGTAGGCTAAAGTTACGGCGTGATATGGTCAACTAGAGCCAAAAAACTTTACTTTTTTGTTTAGATTGCCTAATATTTCGCCGAATTATAAATAATAATACGACTGATGGCACGATTAAAAATGGAACGGGGACAGGATAATCCGATTTTGCGGACACCATCTGCAGTGATCAAAAAAATCGATAAAAAACTTTTGAAGTTTATTGAGGACATGAAGGAAACCATGGAACTTGAGCATGGAGTTGGGCTTGCCGCTCCGCAAGTTGGCGTGAATTTGCGCGTGGTGGTTTGCAAATTTAATTATGACACTCCGCATGAATTGGTCGTCGGAATGATCAATCCGGTTATCATGAATAAATCGGCGATAATGGATCTGAATGAAGAGGGCTGTTTGAGCTTGCCGAAGCGGTTTGACGCCATCGCCAGACATTCCGCCGTGACTGTGAAATTTTTGGATGTGAAAGGCAGGCAACAAATTTTGAAACTAAAGAATTTTAATGCGAGGGTTGTGCAGCACGAGGTCGATCACGTTGATGCTCACCTGTACATTGACCACATTAATGATCCGGAGACAATCAGGCTTAAAATGGAGGAAAAATAGGGAGAATATTGTTGAATTATAGCCAAAAACGGATGACAGAATGCGGATTTCCTTCATGAAGGGGCTCGGGGGGCTTTTTTTATTGTTGATTTTCTGGTATAATCAATAGATTTATTAACCTTTTGGGAGGCTCTAAAAAAAATAAAAATGAAAATACATTTTTTCTCACCAAACAGACTCGTATTTCAAAACAAACCCGAGCAGTCGCGTGAACAGGCATATGTGACTCAGGAAGTTTCTGAACTGGAAAAGAAGCCGGATTTTTCTAAACAGGAATTTGATAAAGCCGTAAATGAATCGGCTGAACGTATTCGTACTTTGGCAACCGCAAGAGGACCAAATCCAAGATCAATCGAGTCTAAAATTGGCAAGTTGAAAGACAAACACCAGCTTAAAAGCATAGGGTTAGATCTTAAAGAAAAGGAAGATAAAAAGGCATTGATTCGTGAAGTAAGCGATGATTTAAATAAACTTTATAGTGAGATTGTTCCAAATAAGGCTAACAAATTTGATGAGGCGGTAAAATATGCAGAAGAGCTGGCTGAACCAAAAGATGGTGGCATTGATGACTATGAAGGCACTGACAAAGACGGGGAAGCTTATCAATCTGTTGTTGGGTATCTTACGGGCTTAGGAATGTATGATAAGGCCTCTGCTAATGAGGCTTATGGCAAATTTAAAGCGGCATTTGATAAATCCAGTGAGGGTTGGACCATGGGGACAAAGCTGGATACCGATGTGGTTAAAAAAATCGCCAATTTTGCCGAATATGAACAGGAGCTTTCCCATCTGAACCTGGACGCGCGTGAAAAAGCTTATTTTGTAGGCCTTTTTAACGGCGCAAAAAAGAAATTCCCGGCTAAATTTGATGAATTTCGTGAGGATACTTTAGAACAAATAAAAGATGCTACATCCGGAAAAGGAAAAGGGAGAGGAAGTTGGGGCTCTGACAAACAGGTGCTACTGGATATTCCTCTTTTAACGGACTCATTAGCGGAAGTGGAGATCAGCAAAGGGCAAATTCAGGCTTTCGTGAGAAAAGCTGAAAAATTGCAAAGTGAATTGAAGTTTGATTTTATTCATGGAGGAGTTGTGGAAGATATTATGAAGCCTGAGACACTTGATAAAATTCATTCCGAAGTATCCGCGCGAAACTTATTGGAAGAGGCGGAAAAAGAATTAAGATTGACGGTTTTAAGGCAAAATATTGCAACTTTTAATGACACGGCTAGAAAATTAATAGAGCAATTTAAAATTGATATTAATGATCCATTGTATCCGTTAGTTAAAGAAATGTTGGATTTGAATGATGATGCAAAAATTAAGGCAAAAATTAAGAAGGATGGTTTTGATCTATTGGAAAACAAAGTGGTGGAAGCCAAAGCGAACAATCTTATCAGGGCTACTTTGGACAAGGGGCACGTTAATCCTGCCGCAAAGGTTCCAAAGTTGGCAACTGCCGGGATTCTTACTGAAGTCAAAGTGGTGACGCCAGCCCCTGCGGATGTGCAGGCTAAAGCTCCCGGAAAGAAGGCTGCAGGCAAAAAAGGTGCTTCTGCTCTTGGAGTGAGTCCAGCCGTGGCCCCAACTACTGCGCCTACTAATGCCCCAACAGCTACTCCAACTTCTACACCTGCGGCATCTGCCGAAAGACCAGTGGAATCAGTTGATGAAATTGCACGCGATTGGGATAAAGGACACGAAGTTACAAAATTTGATTTGGCGGGATATACCGGGAAGCTTGTAATTAAGCCCGGAAATATTGTTTATTTCAGGACGGAACAAGGCAAGATTGATCGCACAGTGACAGTTGCACCCGGAGAAGAAATGACATTATTTAATCCAAATAATCCGGCACGGGAAGTAAATGGGAAACTCTATTACAAAGTAGACTATGCCGATCATAGCCATATGATTTGCGACGACTGGGTTATGAAAAAGCCTCGACCCAAGGAAAAAACAAGAACGCCGGAAGGTGCTTCGGTCAGCCCTGAAAGAATCACAGCGGCATTTGAAAAAAATCATGAAAATTTAAAACCGATAAATCCAAATTATCTTTATCAACTTAGAGCAATTGATGCTTATGCGGATAAACCCGATGGAGCACGTTTTGATTTGCTATTTAATGGCTACATGCTGGCGTTCCGTGCTTTTAGAATGCCTGATGGAAAATATAAAATTTCTTATAATGGTGGTGAACTTGAGGAACCTTATAACAGCAAAGAAGATGTTTTACGCGCGGTGAATGATGGTTCAGCTTTGCAAAAAGTCATGCTGAAAGTGCTTGGATCAAAGTACCAATTTGAACAACACGAAAAAGTAACGGGGACAGTTCGCAATGTGGAGAAGACCGAAAAGACTCCGCCTTATGATTACACCGTAGAATTGGATTGGAATAATCCAAATGCAAAGGTTGATGTTCGGGCTTTGCCATTTGGTCGCATTGGCTACAGGGTTAATCGTGAAAATGTGGCTTATGATGGCGGTTCTATGCGTGAAGGAGTGGCGGAAAGTCTGCCGGAATTTGCCCTAAAAATGAAACATATTCGCGCGTGGGCTGAAGAAGATCAGCATTTCAAAACTATAGATACGGCTTCACAGCACGAAATTCTGTTTGATACCATTACCAATTCCTACAATTACAATAATGAACGGGCGGCGATTGGCAGAATTATAAATTTTAAGATCGACCAAAATAATAAGGTTGAGCAGGTTGCTAATGTGACACTTGATTGGGGCAATTTTGGCCCAACACAATTATTTGTTTGGCTGGAAAATAATCAGCTCCATTATTTTGTAAATGGCAGAAAAGCGCAAACTGGAGGGGTTTCCGGCAACTTTGCGCAAATGATTGAGACAGTTAAAAGAATTAGAGAAACATAAAAGTCCAGCTTGTTTTGTGGTGAGAGCGTGAGGTGGTGGTGGCCCATGTCGCGCAAGATCGCGCTGTTTTTGATGTACTACCGTCGTAATTTTTTGGCGAGTTTGATTGCGTTGAACCAGAGCGGTTTGTAGACAATTTCCTGAGGAGGAACGTAATTTAAACGTGTGCCTCCAAATTTTAATTTAAAATCGGACACTCCGGCCCAGGGGTGATTTGGCTGATCTTCCGGCGCGATTCCAAGGAAATCATAATATTTATAACCGAGTTTTTGTGCGTCTAAAATAGCCTGCCATTGAAGCAAATATGGGGCCATGGTATTGCGGTATTCATTGCTGGAAGCGCCAAAATAATAGATGGCGGTGTCTTTGAAATAAGTTGCGATTAAGCCGGCGATGATGTGAGGGCCGGGCGAAGTTGAAGAGCCGACGGGTTGCGTTTGATATTCCGCAAGGTAAAGTTTGGCTTTCTGCGGGCCTAAAATCGTGAGCATGTTTTGGTAAAATTCCAGGGCGTGGCCACTAAATTGGTCGCGAGTGGTGGTTTGGTGGAGGAGTTGGTAGAAATTTTTGAGGTCTTGCGCGGTGTCACTTACGCAAATTGTTATGCCGTGTTTTTGGGCGATTTTAATGTTATAACGACCCTTTGGTTTCATTTGTTTTAAGAGCTCTTCCGGTGATTGAGAGAGGTCTAAAATAAGTGTGCTTTCGGGTTGATAATGGGCGTGCGCGGATTTGGAATTTAGGATTTTGGAAACAGTTTTTTGAAAGTTTAAATTCTCTGCCGGCGGAGTTTTTGAAAAATCCGGAGATTCGGTTAATCCGGGGTCGAATCTCAAGAAAACGGCATTTTCTTTTTTGGCGATTTCGGCGATTTTTTGAAAAAGTGGCAAAAATTTTGGCAAATTTGAATAATCAACCAGCGGCCCGCGTGGACAGTAAAGCCAGGAAAGGCCTTTTGGCAGTTGTTGTCTAATAATCAAAGCGGCACCTTCCCATTGGCCATGCTCGTCTTCCTGAACAAGGGCATAAAAACGATCGCGGCCGGGCGTTTTGCATTGAAACATGCCCCATTCCCAAGTTTGATGAATTGAGCCAAGCGGGTGATTTTGGACAAATTGGTTGTATTTTTCCTGCTGATTTTCGGTAATTTGAATGATTTTCATGAGTTTATTATGTCATCCTGATTTGAGTTGCCGACCGTTATATGATATAATATTTAGATATTTAAGCAAGTTACGACACATGCCTTATTACTATCCCATACAAAACGAAAAACTGCGATACCTGGTGATGGCGTCTGAGTCGATTCATTCGCTGGATGAAGGGAATATCCAAAAAATGATTTTCCAGGTGGCCAATCTGCCTGTAGAAGCTCAACAACCCATGATCGAGGCGCTGGAAGATGAACAAAGGCAAATTGTGGCAGCCAAAAGAGCAAAAGGGATCACACCTGAAATGGACATAAAAATTATTGAAAAAAGAACGGCTGAAGTTCGGATAATCAAAAGAAATTTTGAAATTGTAGTCCGGGTGGAAAACGAAACAGTGGAAGTCGCAAGATCGCAGCGGGAAGCGGAGGATCTGCTGAAGGAAATTAATTTCTAAAAAAAATTGCAGCAAGTTTAAAATAAAAAATCTTAAAATAAAAATATGGGGAAAATAAAATACTTACAATTTGGCTCTAACATAACATTTTTGCCTGCTCGTACAATCTTTCAGGTAGGCCCAGATCAACAAAAAAATATTAACGTTTTGCCTTCGGCTGCTACAGAAAAACCCGCTGAGGAAGGTCTTATGGCGGCTGATGAAAGCTATCAAAAGGCAAAATTTAATGCTTTAGATCTTTTAGAAAAGCCTGCTACTTCTCCAAAAATTGAAGAAGCACGGCAGGAAGCTAAGGGCAGTTTAGATGAAATCCTTGCTAAAGAAGAGAAATATTTAAGTAAGGAAGCTGTTGCGGCAAACCTCGGAAAAATTAATTCAATTATTGAACAATACGGAAAACTGCTTAATTAAGCCAATATGATTGATTACACAACAATTAACAACCAGCAATTACGGGAACTAGTAATGAATTCTGTCAGTATTCAAAGCCTGGCTGAGGAGGAAAAAGCTACGCTCATGCAACAAATCGCAAATTTGCCACAAAAGGGGCAGGAAGAATTGATGCAGACGCTGATGAAAGAGGCACAACGTTTTGAACACGGGCAAGTCTTAGATCAACAGCAACAGGCCCAAATGCAGGAGGATTTATTGCAGGTAATAAAGCTAAAAAACGATATGGAGAAGGATGTTAGAGTGGAACAGGAAAAAATCGAAATCGGGCAATCTTCAACATTAGCCGATAATTTATTAAATCATTTATAAAAACTTTATGAAAACTTTTTTACAATCAAAATTCAATTTGGGGGTTTTAGCTAAAAGACTTGTTTATGCAAGTGCTCCCGCGCCGAGTGAAGGATCTGAAAGGGCTTCCGTGACACCAAAAACGGCTATTGATTTTGATGAAGATACCTATGAACGTAAATATAACGAGACAAAAAGAGTTTTGGGAGACATTCAAAATGGTAAAAAAATCGAAGCTGGTACGCAACAAATGCGGGACCTCCTAAAAAGTAAGGCACAAATGGCTATAGAAAAATTAGATGCGTTGAAAGATCCTCAAAGTATTCGCGCGGAAAGGGAAGATTATAGGAAGAAGTCAATTACAGAAGGCCTGGCTGCGATTAGAAAAATCATGCAGGAGTATTATTCGGGGGCACCTGTAAAAGCAGATAAGGCCGCTGAATTGGTTGCGTCTGCGGATGATCAACCCTATGCGCCTGAAACTTTTGAAATCAATGCCAATGCGCCAATAGGTCATGCTATTGGGCGCGTTTTTGATAAATTGAAGACATTATCTTATGTAAAAGTTGATGAGTTGACTTATCTTATCAAAAAACAAATTTCAAATATTTCAGAAATTGATTTTTCAAAAATACCCGCGGGGACATCATGGGATATCGCATCTGATCAAATCAGTCCGAATAAGGGATTGTCTTTTAAGGTGACCTTTAATGGTGATAAAAATTTTGGTGTTGATTTGGTTGAAGCCACAAAAGAGGTACGCAACGCAAATCCTGCAATCGCGCAGTATTTGGATAATCAAAAAGAAAAAGTCGCTAAAGTTGAAAACACATAATCTAAAGAAAATCTTAATATAAATTTTTAAAATAAAAACAAAATGAAAAATTTAAATTGTCGTCAATTGGTTGGATATTCAAAGATGGAAAAGCGCTTGGTGATGCAGTATGTTGAAGTTGTTGGAAAAGCTCCGGACCAGATGGAGCCAGGGGCGGATTCCACTTTGGCTGATCGCGATAAGCGCAGTGATCTTTATAAAGATGCTGAAGATAAGGCAAAAAAATTAGAAGCCCAAAATGTGGGTGATAAGGATGCTAAAGAGTTATTGGATCAAGTCGCAGCGGCAAGAGCTTTTGAGAACAAAGAACCGGAAGCAGCTATAGCGGCTCAACAATTAAGAAAGAGCCTTGATGCCATCATGCTAAAGGGGAATGTTCAACCGGCAAAAACGGAAGAAAAAGCTGTAGAAAGACCTGTACAAACGACTGTTGAAGCCAAGCCGGAACCAAAGGTAGAAGCTGAAATAGGATCAACCAAACCTGGCGAAACCGGAGCTAGTGCAACTGATGTGTTTAACATAAAAGACTTAAAGGATGGTGGTGAAAATGCCATGGCTCCAAAGCCAAAAGCTGAAGAAAATCCATCATTTGCTACTATAGAAGGTGCTAAACAACCTATTGGACGTGAAGTAATACACGCTGTTGCAGAGGAAAAACAACCGGATGAAAAATAATAATCAAAGTAAATATGGCCACAAAACTATTATTAGAAGAATTCTTAAGAGCATTGCAGTTATCTAAAAGTTATCAACTTTTGAATCCCGATGAACAGACGGACTTGATGGCTAAATTTTTACACGCGAGTGATGAACAGTTGATTAAAGGCCTGGGAGAGCTAAAAAAAGACTCACTGGAAAGTGAAAAACTCAAGATGGATCTTAAAAAAAAAGAATCCCAACAAATTAAAATGGCCGAAGAAATCAAAAAAACGCTCAAGCAGGTAAACAGAAAAGAACTGCAGGCTAATGAACAGGCAGATGCTAAAAATTCAGAAGCAGCAGCGGAAATGCTCCTACAAAAATTGACTCAAAATTTTTAAAAAATATTTAATATCTTAACCAAAATAAAAATGAAAACGTTACTTTTTCATAATTACAGGACACAAAGGTTTGTGTATCAGCATCCCGAAACGGTGACGGCTGTTAATATTGTTTCTGAAAAGCCTGACATCACCCTGAAGGAGCTCGAGAAGCAAGATATGAATGACTCAAATGTTAGAGAGAAACTTTATGAAAAAGTGGCTCAAAAAGTTGAAGATTTAAAAGATGATGGCAAGACTGAGGCTGCAGAGCGGCTTTCTAAAAAGCTACAAGTTGCTCGTGATAATGAGAATGCAAAAAACAAACTGGAAACTTCCGAAGATATAGCACAGCAATTGTTAGATAGACTTTTATCGATAGCTAGAAAAGAGGCGTCTGAGTTTGCTCTCTTTAAAAAGGCCCCAAGTGGTAATAAAATGAGTGATGCTCAAGCGGCAGGTGTAAAAAACGATTTAGATTCTACTTTTGTTCCTGGTAAAGATGAAGTTAAACCTAATTCTCCGGCTGAAAAAATCGCTGCTGTTACCAAGCCTTTAAATATTACAGATAAAACACTTGAAGCTAACATAAAAGCTCCGGGAACGTCTACGGTAGGAGCTATTCAAGAAGCAGCTAAAACGCCAGCTCCAGCTATGCCTACTAAAACAACTTAATTATGCCAATTTCTTCTTTATACGCGGCGTACGTTCAAATGTTGCAGAATTCCACCTGTTATAAGCTGCTGGGAAATGCTGAACAGCAAGAGCTTTTAACTGCCTTTAATTTGGCGAGCGATGAGCAAATTAATGCGGCGATGGAGGAAATTAAAAAATCCGAAATCGTTTTTGCTGAAGCAGAAGCCAAAAGGAAGCAACATGACGAACGTCAAATTCAGCTAGTGAGCGAAATAAAAATTACTCTACGTGAGATCGATAAAACTGAGCTTAAGGAAAATGAACAAAAAGATGCGGCGAATTCAATCCAGATTTCCGAGCAACTTTTGGCCAGTTTAAACCAAGTTCCTACGACAAATAAGCCGGAACGAAAGAAATTTTTTGGACTGTTTTAATTAAAATTTATGACCCAGGGTGAATACTTACAACTCATGCAAAAATCGCACGCATTTAAAAAAATGCCGGCGGAGTTACAGAAAAGTGTAATGGGTGCGACAGGCGAATTAATGCTTAAATATGCGGACATTTTCCTAGATGAGCAAAAAATGATTGTGCATGCGCAGAAAAGTTTTTTGGCGAAGAATAAAGAAATTTCCCAGAAATTGACCGTGAATATTAAGAATATTAAAAAGGATCGCCTTGTGAAAAACGAGGATGCAAGCACTAAACAGGACGCTTTGGAAGAAGAGCGCTTACTTACACAAATTAATAATCTTTAGTTTATGTTACATTTTAAAAAATTTCGGCATTGTGGGGCGACTAATTTACCAGCATTTTTGAATAATCGCCTGGTTTTTCAAGTGGCCGGTCCAGCTGAAACTGCAGGTCAAAAGCCCGATACTGAACAGGTTAAAAAAGATATGGTAGAGGCCACGGAACGGATTCAAAAAGATATTTTGGCTCCTGAAAAAGAATTTAATGCTGATGAAATTATCAAGGGTCAGAATGCAGAAATTACTTCTATTGCTGAAATTGCTTTAGGAAAGCTTCCGAAAGAGGGGACAGATGCTGATAAACAGGCTCGCAAAGAGATTGAGGAAGCGCGTAATAAAGCTTTGGCTGAAATTGTGGCAAACACGGAAAATTATCGCCGACTGGAAAAATTTGTGGATAAAAAGACCGAACTTAAGGCCACACTTGCTAAAAATGATGGAGCTTTCAAGGAATTAATGGTGAAGGGATTGGATATACATGCAGTGGAAATCATGAAAAAAGTCGGGGCGGAACTTACTTTAAATGCTGCCGAGTTGGATGGTCTACTGGTCCCAGGATTTGAAAAAGATAATCAGGAACTTTATCAGTCAGTTCATGATCAGGTGGATCAATTTGATCAGGCGGCCGAAGCCTTTACAAATAATCTGGATAGTAAGGTGAAAAAAGGTGATGACGCGCTTAAGGACGTGAATGGCTTTTTAGATGAACCTAATCATGCGGCAGCTATCAATGCATTAGTAAAAGGACGTGAAAAGATGGTTGGCGATTCAGCTGCTGGAAAAAACGAAAAAACGTTTAACGATTTGGTCGGTGAAAGAAGTGCACAACTGGCTCAAAACGTTTCTACTCTGCTTGATCAAAATGGAGTTTTGGTTGAGATGATTGAGCAATTTAATCGTGCAGGTGACTTGAAAGATCCTAAACTGTTAAGTATAAAAGCGGCTGCGGAAAAACAAAAGACTGACATTGATGCAACGTTGAAAAAAACTTTTCAAGCTATGGCTTCCAGTCCGGATGATCAAAAAGTATTGGCATTATCACTGGAAAACGGGCAAGGTTATTTAACAGCAACAAATAAGCTAATAGAATTGCAAAATCAACCAATTAAAAATTCTGTTCATACTGCAGAGATTATAAAGGCACAGGGTTGGCAGGCTGGAGCAAGAGCTAAAGCTGAAGAATTAAAACCGCAAACTGAAGCACACGTTAAAATTTGGGCTCTTGGAAGATATCTAAATGGACAGGGGGCTCCGGTGGAAACGTCTAAAGAACCAATTGCCGCTAATACTGCAGAAGAGCCTGCTAAAGTAAAAGAGCCAAGTTAAAGAAAGCTCAGGGCAAACCGGCTATATTTAAAACTTCTTGATAGTTTTGACACTTCGCTGCGCTCGTGTCTGGCTAGTTCATCTTCTTTCTGATGAAAGCTGGGATGTCCAATTCGGATTCGCCGGATTTGATTGATTGTGGCATGCTATTTGGCGTAGCGGAAATTGATCCTGATTGGTTCCCCAACGAAACGTGTTGGCGAATAATGCTGGCTCTTTCACGTGGGCTGTCGTCAAAACCTGTAGCCACTACAGTGATTTTGACTTCGCCGGTGTATGAATCGTTGATTACGGCACCAAAAATGATGTTGGATTCAGGATCTGCGGCTTCGGTAATAATGCGGGCAGCTTCATCAACTTCGAACATGCTCAAATCGTTACCACCTGTAATGTTGAATAAAACGCCCTTAGCGCCGTCAATTGAGAGTTCGAGGAGTGGAGATTCAATCGCAGCCTTTGCAGCTTCTATAGCGCGATTTTCACCTGTTCCGTAGCCGATACCCATCAAAGCTGAACCGGCGTTTTCCATAACGGCTTTAACATCGGCAAAATCCACATTGATCATACCGTGAACGGTGATCAAATCGGCAATACCCTGAACACCCTGTCTTAAAACGTCATCAACAACAGTGAAAGCTTCGGTAATCGGAGTTTTCTTGTCGATAATTGTGAGAATTTTGTCGTTTGGAATTGTGATGAGTGTATCAACTTTGCTCTTAAGGTTTTCCAGACCTTCGTCCGCTTGTGTGCGACGACGGTGACCTTCAAATGAGAATGGTTTGGTAACAACGGCAACTGTTAAGATGCCAAGATCTTTAGCAATTTCGGCAATAACCGGAGCGGCGCCCGTACCTGTGCCTCCACCCATACCACAAGTAATGAAGACCATGTCCGCGCCTTCCAAAGATTGGCGAATTTCTTCCGCGCTTTCTTCTGCGGCCTGGCGACCAACATCCGGATTACTTCCTGCACCAAGACCACGTGTTGTAGCCTTGCCAATGTTGATTTTAGTTGGAGCTTCGGAGTGATATAAAGCCTGCGCATCTGTATTTACAGCGATAAATTCGATTCCACGCAAATTGGCTTTCATCATGCGCGCAATAGCGTTATTTCCACCACCACCAACTCCGATTACTTTGATTGTAGCTACAGGAGTGATCTCCGGAGTTACCTCTAAGCTTTTCTTGCCAAGATTACTGCTTCCAGAAAAAAGATTGCGAAGATTATCTTTTGCAGAGTGGTGTGATTGATTAGCCATAATTAAGGATTTAGAAGTTTGGACTTAAAATTATGATTGAAATTTAGCCTTGGGATCACGGTTGAATCAGATCCGAAGTGGAGATCCTATTGTTAAAGAAGTTTCTTATATTTGTCAAATAAATATTTGTGTTACACGTCGCTCTTTTCTATGGGAAAAGTCCTTTTACCCAACCTTTCATGCCGTCAAATCCTTTTTTAATATTAAATCCTTTTAATGAAAATCCATAAGAGCGATTTTCCAGACGACTACCCCATAAGATTAAACCTATGGCCGTAGCATAAGCTGGGTCATCTATTTTGTCCACTACTCCATCAAAATTCTGAGGAAAACCAATCTGTACGGGGAGATTTAGGGTTTCACGAGCCAGATCAATTGTTCCCGGCATTTTAACGCTTGCGCCGGTTAAGACCACACCTGCAGGCAACATGCCATCGCGGTGGATTTTGGCAAGTTCATCTTTAACTAAAATAAAAATTTCATGATAACGGGCCTCGATAATTTCGGCCATGAGTTTTTTGGAAACTTTTTGAGTGTCGATTTTGCTGAGCAGAGAGAGGTCAATAACTTCACGATCGCTGACATCGGCAGGAGTACATGTACCATATTCGATTTTAATTTTTTCGGCGGTATCAATGGAAGTGCGCAGACCAATCGCAATATCGTTGGTTACGTTTTCGCCACCAACCGGAATTACGGCTGTGTGAAGAGTTGTTCCTTCTTCAAAAACGCTAACTGAAGTGCTTCCGCAACCGACATCAACTACGACTACACCAAGTTCCTTTTGGCGCTTGCTTAAGACCGCTTCGGAACTAGCCAAACAGGAAGGAATAATATCATCAATATCAACTCCGGCTTGCAATACACATTTTTCGATGTTTTTAACGGCCGGAATAAGGCCGGTGATAATGTGAGCATCAACTTCAAGACGAATTCCGGTCATACCAACCGGATATTTAATACCTTTCTGTTCATCAACAATAAAAGATTTTGGAATAATGCGTAAAATTCTGCGATTGCCAGGGATAGAAACGGCTTGTGCAGCCTCCAAAACACGATCAACATCATCTTCGGTAATTTCATTTCCGGCATGAGAAACGGCGATAACACCTTTGGAATTGATTGATTCAATATGATTTCCACCAATGCCAAGAAAGACGTGATTTATAGGTTCTCCAGCCATTCTTTCGGCATCCTCCAAAGAACCCGAAATGCTATTTATAGTTTCTTCCACATCAATAACAGCCCCCTTGCGAAGACCTGTAGAATTGGCGATACCAACGCCGATAATATTGGGGATTTGTGATTTTTCTTCCAGTGTACCAACAACGGTTCTGATTTTATTACTGCCAATATCAAGACTTGCGATTACTCGAGCTTTGGACATTAATTATAAATTATAAATTATTAATGAAGTTTTATTTTTAAGCACGCTCGACTTTGTTTCGCGTGTAGCGTAGCAGTAGGATTGTAGATGAAAAACATTTTTTTTACAACAGAAAACACACAAAGAAATGGCTTCGCGCAGGGCCGTGAACTAAATATGTATACAAAACTAAAAAGTGAGGTGAAGCCCCAAATATCGCATCACAAACAGGCCACAAAAAATAATTGTCACGTAAAAGATATTTTTTTTGATTTTTTTCATTTTTGTTTTTTGTGAGGAGTAGAAAGTGGGGGGCCTGTTTTACATTGGCACCTTGTATATTTTGACACATTTTTGCGCTTTAGTCAAACCGGCCTGGGCTTAAAATGCCAGTGGCGTGGCTCGACCCAGCCATCAATCCGGAATATAAAAAGATATCTACAGATCGTAAATATCTTTGCGATGTTTGATTCTTAGAATGGAAAGAATATGCACCTGCTGTTTTTGGTCAATATCAAAGAGTGCGCGATAATCGCCAATTCTAAAGCGATATTGGCCGAGTTCAATGTTATTGATGCGCTTGGCAAAAGACAGTGGATCTTTTTGTAAACTAAAAAAATAGATTTTTTTAATGATTCTTTTGGCAATTTGCATTTCCAACCTTTTTAAATCTTCCCGAGCCTTATCTGTATAAAAAACTTGATGCATTTTAGAGTAGGCCAAATTCTTTCATAATTTCTTTTTGCGAGTGTACTTGCCCTTTCCGGACCTGCGTTCTGGCCTTTTTGATATCTGCGGAAAGTTTTTCAAAAGTAAATTCCTTTTCATTGATAGCTTTCACTTCTAAAACCGGCTTATTTTTTTTGAGAATAATAAAGCGAATATCCTTTGTTTGGGCATCCTTGGTAAAAGTGGCTATTTTTTGACGAAATTCTTTCATGCCTATGCATTTAGTAGTCATAAATTATTGATTTAAGTATCACCTTAAGTGTACACATTAAATCAAAATTTGTAAAAGTTTTTACGTTTAATTAACAGTATTTGAACGTACTTTATCAAATGTATATTAAAATTTTCTAAAATTATCCTAAATTTTTATTCTTAGAATAGGCTTTGCTGGACGGGGCCGGGGTTGTGCGCGGGAACATGATCAGAATTTGACTTTTGAGCGTGTTCAAACTGCCCGGATAGCCCTTGTTGACCAGATTTTTGCTGTTTTATCTTTTGATGCTCAGACTGCGCTTTTGGTTCATTGCCGCTAACTTGTGGAACTTCCACTCCCTCCATATCTACAAAATCTTTGAATTCCATCATTTTATTAAGGAATCCTCTAAATTCAATCTCTTCCAGATATGCCTTCATTTTGGTGTAAGGAACTTTTTGGAAGCGGCATTTTTCAAAATCCAGATCAATTGGCACTTCACGAACAATGGTCGCGAGTTTTTTACTAAAGAGCGCATCTTTACGTCCATCCTCGAATTTTTGGCGCTGTGAAGGCGTTAACTCGTCAATATGCGCATAAATATTTTCAAGGTGTTCGTATTTTTGTAGCAAATCGACGGCCTGTTTATCACCAATTCCATTGATGCCTTTAATGTTATCCGATGGATCACCTTTAAGGGCTTTGTAATCAACAATCTGAGCTGGAATGAGCCCCATTTTTTCTTTAATTTTTGCGGGAGTATAATCAATAACCGTGCTTAAACCGCTGATGGGAACTCGCACCTGAATTTTGTCTGTAACAAGCTGAAAAGCGTCTTTATCGCCGGTGACAATAAGTGTCTGAAAATCTTTTTTTTCGGCCTCGGTGGCGAGTGTGCCAATAATGTCATCCGCTTCGTAACCGGGAAGTTCAAAAAGGGCGATATTCATGATTTCAAGCCCCTGTTTAAGGCGGGGGAGTTGAGGATAAAGTTCCGGCGGAGGTGGTTTTCTCTGAGCTTTATATTCCTCATATTCAATATGGCGATGGGTTTTTTCGGCACAATCAAAAGCAATGGCAATGTATTCCGGATTTTCCTGCTTTAAAATCTGAAAAGTCATCTTCAGAAAGCCATAAATGGCATTGGTAAATTCGCCTTTACTGCTTTTAAAAAGGGGTAAAGCGTGAAAAGCTCGATAAAAAATGGCATTTCCGTCAATAAGGATCAATTTTGGCATTAATTTCGAAGAAAGAGACTTAGAAACCGTGAGCGCCCGGATACTAGCATTTTCGGGATTTTTTTGCTATAATGGTTAGATAATATTTTCTTCCAGAATACCTGTGGGCCGCACTGAATTGCAAAAACTGATCGAACAGAAGAAACTTGCCAAGAAGCAAATTCTTGCCAACTTCTGGCCCCAGAAAGATGCCAGGAAAAAAGATGATCAGGCGGTTTTGGTAGTTTTGCCTCCAACAGAGCATAGAAATCAAATTAAAGTTTTTGCCGAATTATTGCAGGGACTTTTAATTTTGCCGATGCGAGTAGTGGTTCTAAGTGAACATGAAGCTCCAAATAATTTAGAAAAGGGCAAAATAGGTTGGGTCAATTTGTCTCAATTCAAATCTGGGAAAAGCGCTGCTAAAAATAAAGCGCAATATTTAATGGCAGCGGATCTTGGGCTGATTTTTGAAGAACATCAAGCCATGGTCCAGGAACTTTTTGAAAATGGAGTTGTGCCTGTGGGCGCGGAAAAATCCACTTTGCTTGAAAATTATCGCCCAAACGAAGAAACGGGAAACAGTTTTACATTTGACAGCCTTAATCCATGGGCTATTTTTTTGGCTTTGGGCCGCGCGGTTGAAACTTTTAAATTCCCATATGATTGGCAACATATCATACGGGGAATCTTGAACGTGAGGTAATTTTTAAAAGGGGACTCGCTTAATTAAGCGATCCACTTGAGCTACCACCCTGACTTGTAATGGTGGTGATATTGCTAATGATATCGTTAAAGTTGATATACTTGATGATATCAAGCCCCAAGAATCTACCTACTATCTGAACAATCACTACAGCAAGAACTGTTATTACCAAGCCAATAATTGCATAACGGATTGTACCTACCGCCTGCTTGATTTTATCTTCGGCTCCACCGGAAAGAATAAAAGAAATACCGCCAATAAAAATAAAAACAACCGATAAAAGACCTGCTAAAATAATGGCGTAAGCAAGGCCCCTGTTTACAATTTCGACGATGTCATATCTTTGAGCGGCGCCAAGAATGGAATTTGCTGGAATCTCTGATGTAGGCATATTGTATTTTTGTTAGATAGTAACTTCGGCTCCTTCGGGCTCGACGATTTTTAAATTAACGCGAGCGTTGTTTTTTGAACCAATCACGCGCAATAAAATACGCAATGATTTAGCCGTTTGGCCGGCTTTACCAATGATTTTACCCATGTCTTCTTTTGCCACTTTTAAGGTGATGAGTACGCCCATTTCGTCAACCGCCCTGGTTACGACAACCTGATCCGGATGTTCGACGATTTGTTTTACAACAAACTCGACAAAATCTCGATCAGGAC
This sequence comes from Candidatus Altimarinota bacterium, assembly GCA_041659405.1. Classification (GTDB taxonomy): domain Bacteria; phylum Patescibacteriota; class Gracilibacteria; order UBA1369; family UBA1369; genus JBAZYK01. Next base: position 36,909 of record JBAZYK010000009.1, on the reverse strand, counting down.
CCTGAGTTACATCTTTCATTGCATCCATAATTTTTTAATTAAAAATTAGGAATTAGGAATTGAGAGGAATTGGTCTGACCAATTATTTTGCGGCTGCTGCCGGAGCTGCGGGAGCGCCTGCGGCTACAACTTCTGCACCCTTTTTCTTGGTACTTTTTGTACGAATTTCTATGTATTGATCCATATTACCAAAGCCTTTTTTCTTCAATAAAGAAGCGACAGTACTGGAAGGTTTTGCACCTTTGCTAATCCAATATTCAATGCGTTCTTTTTTAAGTTCCAAAGCCTTTGTTTTGGTGGCTGGTTGATAATGACCAAGAAGTTCTAAAAATTTGCCTTTAACGGCGTTTGTATGTTCTGCAACTACAACGCGGAAGCTTTCTTGTGCGGTTTTACCTGTTCTGGTGAGTCTGATTTTTAACACGTTTTTGGGTGAATAATGAACTAAAAGTGGCTTTAGTGTAGCGCGGATAATAGGTTTGTCAAGCTTTTAAGTGAGAGGGAAGGGCAATTCCATTATGCCTGCCATTTTTCTTCAGTAATTTTTTGGAGTTGATTGACGAATCGGGCGAGTATAAATAGAAGATCTGAAAGGCGATTTAGATAAGGTACAATTTGCTCGTTGATTTTTTCTTTGGTTTGGAGAGAGATGATTGCGCGCTCGGTGCGGCGGCAAATGGTGCGTGCAAGATGGAGGTGCGCGGCCTGAATACTGCCACCGGGCAAAATAAAATTCTTAAGCGGAGGAAGTTTGGTATCAAGTTCGTCGATCCAATTTTCAAGTTGTTTGATTTGGGCGGGATGGATGCGGGGGATTTGCGGGTGGGGAGCGTGGTTGGCGACGGAGGAAATGGAGGAAGGTGAGGGAAAATCTGATGGTGTTGCCAAATCCGCACCAAGGCTAAAAAGATCGTGCTGAATTTGGCGCAAAATTTTTGAAACTTTGGCCCATTCTTTGGCTGGATTTTGGGATTGCAGATTCGCCGGAGAAGCATTGAACGAATCGATGTGCGCACGCACAAGCCCAAGCGCGGCATTCAGCTCATCGACTTGGCCAATGGCTTTGATTCGCGGAGAATTTTTACTGACGCGCTTGCCTCCCATAAGCCCGGTCTGCCCTTGATCGCCGGTTTTGGTGTAGATTTTCATGGGTAAAATTTACGACCTAAAAGGTTGAATTGATTTATTCCTTTAACTGCGTGATTAAAATTTCGGTTTCTTGTTGCAGCTGTTCCAGCTGTTTTTCGCCGCCAAGAGAAAGGCGAATTGAATATTGATCACCGCCGTAAATTTCCATGGGCATAAAAGCGATACCTTTTTCACGCGCCATTTTTAGGGCGAACTCTTTCATGTCCGGAACTTTTTCGGCCAAAAAAGGGACTTTTATTTCCAGATAAAACGCACCGGCAGGAGTTTTATATTCAATGCCATGTTGATCCATAATAGAGGTCACTTTTAGTACACGCTGGTCAACCTCGGCGTTAATTTCCCGCAGAAGCTTGAGATAACTCAGACGATCATCCATTAACTTATTGGCGAAATAAAAAGCCAAGATATTAGGTAATTCGTGAGAATATCCTTCAATAATGCGATCGGTAAAACGGTCATCGGCATAGATGATCCCGCCAAGTCTTGCGCCGGCCATGCCAAGCCCTTTGGAAGCTGTAACGGCTGTGAAGATTTTTTTAAAAGTTGTGCGTGCGAGCTGACCTTTTTCCAGCAGTTGAGTGGCAACGTCCAAGAGCGTGGCTGAGTTATCGCTGTCCTTTGAGTAATTCGAATTTGTGGCAGAATTATTTTTCTGGCGAAGAATGTGGATATAGCAGGCATCATCAATCAGATAAATGCCATATTTTTCGGCAAGCTGGAGGATTTGCGTAAGTGTTTTTTGGGAATAAACAACACCACTTGGATTGTTTGGAGAATTAATAGTAAGGGCGATATTTTTTTTAGCGCCATCCTGCGTAAGTTCCCGAATTTTTTCTTCCAGAGCTTCCAGATTCGGCTGACCATTTGAGGCAGTAGGCAAGCCAATCAATGGCAGTCGAGTATAGACATTATTATAGGTCCAATGAGGTTTAAAAAGCAGCATATTTTCCACGCCCTCATCAATTAAAAGATTTTCAATAATATGGAGAGCCTGCCTTCCGCCACCATTTCCCGATTGCATTTTAATGTCTTCATGCTCGATCAGGTGCTCAAAAAAACAGTGAAGAAATTTTTTGGAAAAGTTTTTCTTAAGAGTTTCCGCCTCTTCTACAAGGGCAGAAATCGGATCGCTATAAACAAAAGAAAGAAAGCCAATCATGTCACCGAGGTCATTTTTTTCGGTATCGGCTTCTATGCCCGCCCCTGCGGAAAATCCATTTTCGGAATCGTCTCCGGCTTCCAAATATTTTTGAAAATCACGATCGGAAAGAAGTTCATAAAGATCTTCCTGTGGCGTTGAAGGCGTTCCCAAAAGGGAAGTGTGCAGGCCTTGAATAGCCGAAACAATTTTGGCCGGGCCAATCAAAATCGTTAAACTGCAGCGCTCCATTAGCGGGTTACTGAAAAGGATAACATTGGAATGGAGAGGAGTGAGTGCCTCAATCTGTGTTTGAGAAGTTAGAATTGGGATAAGATCGTGCTCGTTTCCGGCAATAATTGGGTCTTTTATTTCCGCCAATTCTTTCATTTCCGGAGATTTCCGTTTGAGGATTTGCCAGAGTTCAAGCGCTTTTCTTAGACCACCATTGATCAAGGTGGTGCTTACTCCATTCGGCAATTTTTTGCGAAGATTTGGAGATAATAAATCACGGCCGCCCGGTGTTTCGTAGCGGCCCATTTCAAAAATCATTTTATCTATTTTCCAAAACAATTCAGAGTCCCTGGTGCCCTCACGGAAGGGATTATCCACACAGCCAAGCAACATTTCCAATTGGCGCAGACGGATTTTTTCTGATGTTGGCGGAGTGCCAATACTAAAATCTACGCCGTTTTCACCGGATCGTTCTAACAAAAATTGGCGCAGCGCCGAGGTAACCTGAAAAACGAATGGGCCGGTATTTTGAGCAGAGCTAGCGCCGCCCGTGGCAGATTCTTTTTTTTGTGGATTGATTTCACCCATAAATTTTCTTATGGTGTTTGCAAAAGTGCACCGCGAGCAACTTTATGGCAGCATGGAGCCAACAAGTTTATTAACCATTCCGCCATCGGCTTTGCCTTTTACTTTTGGCATGAGTGCGCCCATAACTTTACCCATGTCGGCCTTGGAAGTTGCGCCAACCTGTTGAATAGTTTCGGCGATGATTTTTTTGAGATCTTCTTCACTAAGTTGCGCCGGTAAATATTCCTGAAGAATTTTCATTTCCGCTTCTTCCTGCGCGGCCATTTCCGGTCTATTCCCCGTCTTAAATCCCTCAATTGCGTCTTTGCGCTGTTTAACTTCTCTGCCTAATAAAACCATGACGTCTTCATCTGTAGCCTCTTTGCGATCACCGGAAGTTTCAAATTTTAAAATGGCAGCCTTAAGCATGCGTAAAGCGGAAACCTTGGTTTCTTCTTTTGCTTTCATTGCCGCGATCATATCCTGTTGAATTTGTTGTTTTAGAGCCATAGATTTTAATTAGTAATTAATCTACCGTGCAACATACCACAACTTGCTTGTAGCCTGCAATTTGAGGTAAGCTGAGAAAGCACTTTGAGGATTAAAATTTTATGCACAAAGATTCAGCGCAGTTCAGTTTTAAAAGACAAACATTGTCTCCGTTGATGATGTCTGTTTTTATTGCTGCTACAACGCTGACATTTGTCCCAGCGGCAATGGCATTTACGTTATCCAGTGGCGCTGCGAGTGATTTGTGTACCGGTCCAAAATATACCGGCCAGGCAGAATTGATCGGGCGTTTTAGGAAAAATTTTGTAGTATTCGGAAATCATCAACAATATGAATTTGTTCCTGTAACGGGCGAGGCCGATAAATTGCCTTTGAGTGATGCTTTTCCCACTTTGAATTCAATTATCAGTGTGAATATTTCCAATGAGCAGGCTGCGTTATTACCAACCGATCGCGTTTTTGAAATGATGGTAAATAATTATCAGGCTTTCTGTGAAGGCTTACCAATGACAGATTTTGTAGGTATTGATAATAATTTTAAAAATAATGAAAATGGATTTACCTTGGTGAAAGGCAGTTCTGTGGCAGGTTATTTGGATGATGTTCTTTACCGTGCCGAAAAAGTTTTGCAGGGAACTTTGCGACTTCGTTATGACGCGACTACTAAAATAAATGAATATTTTTTAGAAATTGACGCGACGCAACTGCAGCAATTGCCGCTACAGGACTGGGGAAAAGCAAATGCAAATTTTAATTCCACTGTTAAAGTCATTAATAAAAAATTATTGTGGCTTGCTCAAAATGTAAATAAACCGGTTTCGGTTTTGGTTGATGAATATGGTTTGACTCAAGATGAAACGGCTTATATTAGAATTAAAACCAACTTTACCGACGTTGATGTAAAACATCCATTTACTGACGCCATCCAGTTTTTAAAGAGCAATGATATGGTGGATGGATATGCCGATGGCACCTTTAAACCGGATGCGAATATTAACAGGGCCGAGTTTACAAAAATGGCGTTGCTTAGCCGCATGGACGTTGGAAGTATCGGCAATATGCAAAACTGTTTTCCCGATGTTGGGCTCACGAAAAATAACTGGTTTGCGCCTTATGTTTGCGCCTTAAAAGATGGAAAGTCCATTCAGGGTTATGCGGATAATCTTTTTCATCCGGAAAAAAATATTACGATAGCTGAAGCTTTGAAAATTTTGATGAAGATGTTTGGAATTGAATATAATCAAACTACGCTTTGGACAGACGGAATTATGGCTAAAGCTAAAGAAAAGAACCTGTTAACTTTTCAGGTGGATGATCCAAATGTTTCAATCACTCGCGGACAAGTTGCGGCAATTTTGATGCAGTTGGTGAAATTGAATTAGCTGGTTTGAGACGAAGCGGATGAGGGGCTATCGTCCGGCGGTGTGGCGGGCTTACCAATTGGCTGTATGCTGATTTTGCTTTAACCATTGGCGCTTTTCTTTGTAGTCCGGACAGAATTTTTCCACCAAATCGTGAAATCTTTTGGAGTGGTTATGGTGAACTGTGTGAGCCAATTCGTGAATGATAATATAGTCGGTAACAGGTAACGGCATAAAAATAAGGCGCCAATTAAAGTTGAGATTATTGGTGCGAGAACAGCTTCCCCAACGCGTTTTTTGGTCACGGATGGTAATTTTTCCGTAATCGGTTTGCATGATTTTGCCGAGTTCCCGCGTGCGCTCCTGAAAATATTTTTTGCTTTTTTCGCGAAGTAAAATTTCTAAAAATTTCTTGGATTTGGCCAGGTTTTGCGGATTATGGGGCAGAAAACTTTCAGTGTTTCCACTTTTAAAATTTTGCGGGATGAAAACATTTATTTCGTTTTCGTTTTCACGAATTCGTGCGCGCTTATTGGTTGTTAAATAAATATGAATAATTTTTAATTGGCCAAAAACAGGCAGAGTTAGGCCATCCTGAAAATGTTGATGTTGTGATTTTTGTTCGGCATGCTTTTGAAGATTTTTTAAAATCCAGGATTTTTTTTCGTACAATAATTTGGAAAGACGCGCGGAATCATAGCGAAGAGGAATGACCACCTCCAAACCCGTGGCGGTAATTTTTAAATACGCGCCACGCACAGATGCGGTTCGCACCAACTCAAAAGGAATACTTTTTCCTTCAATGATAATGCTTTCTCTGCTTTTATGACGCAATGGTTTTGGCTTGATGACGTGTTTCCAGAACATTTACTGCCAATCTTAGAAAATAAATGACAAGTTATTTATTAGCACGAAAAGTGATGTAGAATAAAGGCGATAAACGTAAATCTTAATTACTTTCACATGAAAACTAATTTCAAAATCGATTTTAAAAAGGAAATTTTTCCGCTGAGTTTAATAATATTGTCGTTCGTTGTTTCGGTTTATTTTTATCTGAATTTTCCGCAATCAGTTCCGATTCATTGGGGTATCGATGGGGAAGTTAATGGCTGGGGATCGCCGGCGGTTGCGGCTTTTTTGACTCCGGCAATTACCGCTGTGTGTTATGGAATTTTACTTTTGGTGCCATTTATCGATCCTAAAAAAGAACGTTATGTTGAATTTGAAAAACCTTATCATGTTTTTAAGAATGTGGTGGTTTTATTTGTGACGGTACTGCACTTTATGACGGGCGCTTATGCTTTGGGTTACAATATTCCAATGGGCCGGGCGATTTTGGTTTTGGTTGGTTTTCTGTTTATTATTATTGGCAATTATATGGGGAAAATCAAAAGCAATTGGATGATTGGCGTGCGCACACCATGGACTTTGTCGAATGAAGACGTTTGGAATAAAACCAATCGCCTTGGCGGAAAATTGTTTGTGATTGGCGGGCTGATTTTCCTTTTAAATGCACTGGTTTTGCAACTTAATATGGCGGTTGTAACTATTGCGGTTTTGATTTTGGTGGCAGTGGTGCCGATTGTTTATTCTTATGTTTTGTTTAGGAAAAAAAAGGGGTAGATGGCATGATTTAGACAATCTCATACTCACGATAATTGCCTTGTTCAAGGTCAGCAATAATCAATCCTAAATTTTTATTGAGAGCTTTTTTAAATTTCGGATTTTTAATCGTCATGTTTAAACCAATTTGTTTGTCCTTTTTTGTTCGAATCATTACCAAAACGGACTTCGCCTCCCCAATCTTCAACAAGAACATGGCCCTTCCTGCGCTACCAGGGCCAGTTAAATAAATTTTATTTAATGAAGTGGCGGGAATTTTGAAAGAACTTTTAATGTCATTTCCTAGCCCTTGCAGCGATTTTCTTGCCGCATTTTTAATGATTTCCAGATTAAAAGTCTTCTTCAAAGGCTCGAATTCAGCTTTATCAATCGCATTTGTAATAATAAGTTTCACTTTTTTTTGGTTTTAGAGAGTAACTTGCTAATTTTATCCATTTTTTTCTGGATTGCGGGAGTAACCTCAATTGCTTCAGGTTCTCCGATTACAATCCGTGGTGATTTTACAAATTTTTCCAGAGCATTGATGACAACCAAGGTAAGCGGGACCCCCAGTTTTTCCGCATGACTAAAGGCTTTATTTTTCAAATCTTCTTTTATGCGAACGGTTAATGTGGTCATATTGATGAAGTTAAATTATATCCGCCAATATTATAATGCACTAACAATGTTAGTACAATAATCTTAAATTATTTATGAATTTTCTTGTTCAGCCATGATTTGAAATGTTAGTATTAAATCATGAGCATAAATCTTCCGAAAACTCGGGCTGAAACTAAGGGCTGGATTAGCGTTCAGCATTCGCTTTCTTCCGCATCTCCGCGATATTTTTTGCTTGTTCCGCATGACAGTTCCAGGTTGGCTTTTCCGGATGAAGTAAAGAAATTTTTTCCGAAAGAAGTTGATCTGCTTAAACAGGTTTTGGAGATCAAACGTGATAAAGGGCCTAAGGCATTGACTGATTACATTATCAACCATGTTCCCGGGGGCATAGCGGTAAGTATTGAGGTGGCCCGGGGTATTTTGGATTTAAATCGCAGGCCCGAATTTGCGCTTGGCACCGTGATAAATCCGGACATATCCGAAGATGCAAAAAAGATTTTGCTGGATATTCATGAATCGATTATTGAATCAATTGAGCAATTGTTGGCGGTGCTTCCGGAGACGGCAAAAATGTTGTGCCTACATAGTATGCATACTAATCTGTTACCGGATGTAAAAGCCGGATTTAGTAAAAAAGAGCTTCAGGCCTATATTTTATCCCGCGAAAATGGCGTTGGCGTTGGGCCGGAAACGAAGGTGGACATAATTACGGGACCAAAAGACGAAGAGGATCTTGCTGATTTAAAAATGAGAGATATTTTTGGAACTCTTTTTGAAAAAAATTGCATTCCGTGGGCTGAAAATGAGCCTTATGCCGCCGAGAGAAATATCCACAAAACCACGGATTATATGATTGCCCGACCGGGGAGAGTTTTGGTTATGGATTTCCCAAAACGTTTTTTGTGCAAAGGTTCCGTGAGCGATAAAACATTAAGCATGGTTAACACTGAACCGGATCCGGCAAAAATCAAAAAGATTGGAGAAATTTTTGTGGAGGCGCTTGGAGAAAGTTAGGCATGGCGGAACGGACGGGACTCGAACCCGCGACCTCCACAGTGACAGTGTGGCGTTCTAACCAGCTGAACTACCGCTCCACGTCTCCGCCTGCCTTTTGGCTTTAAATAAGCCTTGGGCGCCTTTATTGAACCATTTTTTGGAATATATCCACGAAATTTGCCTGCCAATGATAATGAAGAGAGGCTTTTTTTGCAAGTGTTCATTTTTAATAAGTTTTTTAGATTATTTTAATGATCCTTCTGCTATGCTTGGACTTGCTAATTTTTCATTACAAGATATTATTATAATGTACGTTAAAATTTACATTATAACTAACATTTATATGTACGTTAAAATCCAAAAAAATGTAGGCATAACTGAATTTCGCCAAAAATTGGCAAGTTATTTTAAGCAGGTTATTGAAGGCAACCCCGTGGTTGTTTCCAATGATAATATCCAGGCGGTTTTGATTGATCTGGATACCTATAATAGCTTAGTGCAGGCTTATGAAGACAAGGTGGATAGCGAAAAACTCGTTAAATCTGTCATTAAAAATAAAGGTAAAAAAAATATTGCCTGGGAATCTTTAAAAAAGAAAACCCGATGAATTATAAATTGGAATTTACAAGATCGGCCTCGAAACAATTTTTAAAGATGGGAAAATCTTTAAGGGACCGCGCGCAAATCGCTCTTGAAAAATTAACAGATCCTGTATTATTCCATTCGTTAAACATTAAAAAATTGAGAGCTCCAAAAGAAGGATATCGTTTAAGAGTAGGCGATTACAGAATTTTGTTTATTAAAGAGCAAAATCTGATTACAATACATGATGTTGGCCATAGAAAAGACGTTTACAAATAAACTCATATATGAAAATTGGCATCGATTGTCGGATGTATTCATCGGCTTTTACGGGGATTGGACGCTATGTTCATGAATTAACCGACCGGTTGTTTGAAATCGACCGGGAAAATGAGTATGTTTTGTTTTTCAATGAACCGGAATTTGAGAAGTTTCAGCCAAAAAGTCCGCGGGTGAAAAAGGTTTTGGTGAATGCCCGACATTATTCTATGGCGGAACAATGGAAATTTTTGCGGATACTGAACCGTGAAAAGTTGGATATGATGCATTTTACCCATTTTAATGCGCCAATTTTGTATCGACGGCCATTTGTGGTGACAATTCATGATCTGACTTTGTCTTTTTACCCGGGCAAAAAAATGAATTCTCCGGCTTACAGAATTGCTTATCAATTAACGCTTGGGCATGCGGTGAAGAAGGCAGAAAAAGTGATTGCGGTTTCACGAAATACCAGCAAAGATCTGCAAAAACTGTTCAAAGTTCCTGCAGAAAAAATCGCCGTGATTTATGAAGGAGTTGGATCAAATTTTAAACGCGTGGAAGAAAGCGCGGCTCAAACACAAAAGATAAAAGCGAAATATCATTTGGATAAGCCGTATTTACTGTATACCGGAGTTTGGCGGAGTCATAAAAATTTAACGAATTTGTTGGAGGCTTTTTATATTTTGAAAAATGAATATGGTTTTGATGGATATTTGGTGATAACTGGCAGGCAAGATCCTTTGTACGCGCCTGAAATTGTGGATAAAGCCATGTCGTTGCAGCTTGAACCTGATGTGATTTTTACGGGATTGGTTGCCGATGAGGATTTGATACCATTGTATAATGGCGCGCTAATGTATGTTTTTCCTTCATTGTATGAGGGTTTTGGGTTGCCGCCTTTGGAGGCTATGGCCTGCGGAATTCCGGTTGCGGCTTCTAATACTTCCTGCATTCCGGAAATTTGTGGAGAAGGAAACGCGATCTTTTTTAATCCAATGAATGTGCGAAATATGGCTGAAAAAATCTTTGAGGTGATTAGTCGAAAGTCGCTGCGTGAGGAGCTGATTCGCCGTGGACTTGAACGGGTGAAATTTTTCTCGTGGGATAAAATGGCTCAGGAAACTTTGAAAATTTATAAACAGGACTGATTTTTTTACTCCTATTTTTCCGTGCAGACCCGCTTGCTCGCCCCTGCGAGTCGAGCCGCGCTAAGCTCTCGGCCTCGCTCTGCCTGCGGCAGCCATGCCCGCTCGGCCTCGAGGTTGTCTGCACAAAAAAATAGGAGTAAAAAATCATCAATAATTAATTTAAAATGTTTGATCCATTACAGAATTTCTTAGCTAAAGCGGCGGGCCATTATGGCTTTACGAAGCAGATGAAGGCGATCCATATTTGTCAGGAATATCGAAAGATTGCGCCTGGATTATTTCCGGAGGCGTGGGTGCGTGAAACTTTTCCGAAAACTTATGATGAGGGCCGCGCGAATTTAATAATTGGTGTTTATAATTCGATGTGGGCGCAGACCGTAATGATGAAACGGCAACAGATTATGGAGGCTATCAATAAAAAATTTGGGGAGGGAACTGTTAAGACTGTAAAAATTGAAACTTGCGAAAAAATGGAGGAGGATCAGGATTTGCCCGAGTGCGATTATTAATTTGCGCTTTTAATATGGTTTGGGTATGCTTGCGAGGCTTAAGGGAAGGCCTTTTCGGAAGAATTTGACTAAAACATGGTTCACTAAAAATATTTTTTTGCAATTATGAAACTCAACGATTTAACTTGGATGATTGGTGGCGAAGCCGGATTTGGAATCCAGAGCGCCGGGCATATTTTTGCGCTTGCTGCAGCCCGTGGAGGCTTGCAGGCTTTTGGAACTGCTGAGTATCCTTCGTTGATTCGTGGCGGGCATAACAGCGATGTGATTCGTGTGGCGGACCGAGAAGTGATGGTTCATAAAGAACGTCTGGATCTGCTACTGGCCATGAATAAAGAAACTTTGGATCTGCATTTAAAAGAAATTGTGCAGGGCGGAGGCGTTGTTTTTGATATGGATGTGATCAAACCGGAAACTATAAAAATACCTGAAGGTGTAAAGGTTTTTGCGGTGCCACTCAAAAAAATCGCCATTGAAAAAGGGAAAGGGGACATCACCAGAAATACGGTTGGAGTGGCGGCGTGTTTTGCTCTTGTTGATTATGATTTGGAAATTTTATTTGAACTTTTGAGGGAAATGTTTGGGCGCAAAGGGGAGCAGATGGTGGCCAATAATTTGGCTGCGGCTCAAGCAGGGTATGATTATGTGCGTGAAAATTATAAAGACGGTGGACATGCAGCGGGTGCTCCCGAAAAATTTGAATATAAATTACAAAAAGTTGAAGACCAACCTAAGCGCATGTTACTCACGGGGAATGATGCTTTATGTTTGGGCGCGTTGAAAGCGGGTTGCAAATTTGTGGCCGAATATCCGATGACGCCAAGTTCTTCCATCCTGCATTTTATGGCTGCACATGCCAAGGATTACAACATTATTGTTAAACATACCGAGGATGAAATTGCGGCAATGAATATGGTTGTTGGTGCCGGATGGGCCGGAGTGCGCGCGATGACGGGAACAAGTGGCGGCGGATTTTCTTTGATGGTGGAGGCTTTGGGGTTTGGAGGAATGTGCGAAGTGCCGTTGGTTTGCGTAAATGTGCAAAGACCGGGTCCTTCTACGGGCTTACCTACGCGCACGGAGCAGTGCGATTTGCAATTTGTTTTGCATGCATCACAGGGTGAATTCCCAAGAATTGTGATGGCGCCGGGTGATTTTGAAGAGTGTTTTTATTTAACTTTTGAAGCTTTTAATCAAGCGGAAAGATATCAAACGCCGGTTTTAATTTTGAGCGATAAACACTTGGCGGAAAGCGTAAAAACGGTTGAGCAATTTAATACTGAGGGACTAAAAGTTGATCGTGGAAAGCTGTTGAGCCAGAAGGGGCTTGAGGAACTGCGAACAAAGAAAGAATATCTAACGCCGGATGATAATTTTATGCGTTATAAATTTACCGACGATGGCGTTTCTTATCGAACAATTCCAGGAATGAAAGGTGGCATTCATCGCAGCGCGACTGATGAACATGATGAAACGGGCGATTTAACCGAAACCGAGGAAAATCGCAGCAGGATGGTTGAAAAACGTGCTCTAAAATTACAAAAAGCTTTGGTGGAAATTCCTGCGCCACATTTGATAAGAGTGGAAAGGGAAATTAATGATGATAAGGGAACCGCGGGAAGTTCTGTTTTGAAGCGCGTACCGGTTTCGTTAAAAGATGCGAGCAAAGCTGACATTACTTTTGTTACTTGGGGATCGCCAAAAGATGCGGTTTTGGAAGTTATGGAAATGTTGGAAGCGGAAGGAGTGCACGCACAAATGTTGCAAATTGTTTATATGTCGCCATTTCACTCCAAAGAAATTAATGAAATTTTGCGAGCGTGCAAATTGATGATTGATGTGGAGATGAATAGTGAGGCTCAATTGGCGGCTTTAATATCAGAAAAAACCGGGTTCTTCATCCCTCATAAAATTTTGAAATATAGCGGCAGGCAATTTACCGCACATGAAATTTTTGATCGAACCAAAGAGATTGTTGCGGATTTGATTGATGTGAAAATTAATTAAATTAATTATTATGCCAGTAGAACTTAAAGATTTTAATACGGTAGCAAGGCCGGATTGGTGCCCGGGATGTGGTGATTTTGGTATACAGGTTGCGGTTAAACAGGCTTTGGTTAATTTGCAAATTGAGCCGCATAATGTGGCGATTGTGGCCGGAATCGGTTGCAGCAGCAAATTAACGCACTGGGTGGACACTTACGGTTTGCATGCATTGCATGGCCGTTCTTTGCCTCCTGCGGTTGCGGTAAAATTCGCGAATCCAAAACTTACGGTAATTGCCGATAGTGGCGATGGTGACGGTTATGGCATTGGAATGGGACATTTTATTCATACCATGCGCAGGAATGTGGACATGACTTATCTGGTGCACGACAATATGGTTTATGGGCTCACAAAGGGCCAAGCTGCTCCGACCAGTCAAAAGGGATATAAATCGCCTTCAACGCCTTTTGGGGTGATTGAACAACCAGTTAATCCGATTGCGTTGGCGCTTGCGGCCGGGGCAACTTTTATTGCGCGCGGGTCGGCCGGAGATGCAATTCAGTTGACGAAAATTATTGAAGAAGCCATCAAACATAAGGGTTTTGCGCTGGTTGATATTCTGCAACCTTGCGTAACCTTCAACAAAATCAACACGTACGCTTACTTTATGCAAAATTGCTACAAGCTGGAAAGTGATCCAAATTATGATCCAACCAACTTTGGAATGGCGATGGAAAAAGCTTTGCAGACTGACAAAATCCCGACTGGAATTTTTTATAGAGCTGATCGTCCAACTTATGAAGAAGAGGACCCGGGACATACTTCGGTTGCGGCTGTGGATTTGGATATTTCAAACATAGACATCAGTAATCCGATGCAGAAATATTTGTAGCGCTAGGCCAAAAATGCCTATATGGCGTTATGAGCAGCAATCCGCGCGTTTCTTTGCAGACCTTTTCTTTTGGCCCGCATTAGCGGTGATCCGGCGAAGCGTGCCAAAAATTCTTCGTCGGTTTTTAGATTTAGAATTTCTTGAAGAGGGATTGATGATCCGGCGATTTTGACTTCCGTAAAAGCTTTTAAAGTAAGTGGTTTGGCATTGGCTTTGTTGTATGGGCAAACTTCCTGGCAGATATCGCAGCCATAAATCAGGTTGCCTATTTTTTTGTGGAACTCTTCGGGAATTTCATCGCGATTTTCGATTGTGAGATACGAAATGCAGCGGCGTGCGTCCAATTGCCCCGGGCTTAAAATGGCTTTGGTGGGGCAAGCATCCTGACAGCGAGTGCATGTGCCGCAGGTGCCAACGCGCGGCTGATCGTAATCAAGCTGAAGAGTGGTAATTATTTCGCCAAGGAGCACAAATGAGCCAAATTCCGGCGTAATAAGCGTGGTATTTTTGCCAATAAAACCAAGACCGGCTTTTTCGGCAAAACTTTTCTCTAAAATAGGGCTTGAATCCACGCATAAATGGGTGCGGGCATCCGGCGAATTTTGCTGAATAAAAGCGGCTAATTGTTTAAGGATTTTTTTAAGGACCTTGTGATAATCGCGGCCATAAGCGTAACGGGCGATGCGGCCTTCTGGAACTGCGGGCTGCGCCGGTGGATTTTGTTGAGTGAGCTGAGTCCGTGGACTTTGCCGGTTGAGCTGTGCAGTTTCCGGAACTTCGCGATAATAATTGATCGCAATCACAATCACGCTTTTGGCTTCCGGCAATAGTTCTTGGGGGCGGACCCGTTTTTGATAATTTTCAAGATAGGTCATTTGTCCATGCCGGCCTTCCTGAATAAAATCCGCTAATTTTTGTTCGCCCTGTTCATCATATTCCGCCGGGGCAATGCCAATAAGGTCAACGCCGATGGAATTGGCAAAATCCTTAATTTGTCTGGTAAATTCTTTCATTGGTGCAATTCTTGAATTTTGGTTATGAGCATAGCATAAATTAACATTTCTTAAAAAATTTGTGATTTTGGGGAATTTTATTGGAGTTCTATTGCTCCGCTTCCAGGCATTCGCTATACTCTGGTAAACTTTTCATAAATCAATGGTTTCATCCCTTACTTCTAATAAAAAATCGCTTAAAAGGGCCCATCCAAAAAAGGTTTTAATCCTTGGGTCTGGAGCGTTGAAAATTGGTGAAGCGGGTGAATTTGATTATTCCGGTTCTCAAGCCATTAAAGCCCTTAAAGAGGAGGGGATTTTTACAGTTCTCATAAATCCAAATATCGCCACAAATCAGACCAGCAAAGGTTTGGCTGATAAAATTTATTTTTTGCCGGTGAATGCCTATTTTGTTTCGAAGGTTATCGAAAAAGAAAAACCTGACGGTATTTTGCTGACTTTTGGTGGGCAAACAGCGCTTAATTGTGGAGTTGAACTTCATGAAAAAAATATTTTAAAGAAACACAATGTTCGCGTTTTAGGAACCCAGGTTGAAGCGATTCAAAAGACGGAAGATCGTGAAGTTTTCAATAAAGAAATGGTTTCAATTGGCATGAAGGTGCCAAATAGTCTGGCCTGTAAAAACAAAGCGGAAGGTATGCGCGCAGCTGAAAAAATTGGCTATCCCGTAATTATTCGGGCGGCTTTTGCACTTGGAGGAAAGGGGTCCGGATTTGCTTACAGTGAAAAAGAATTGGATGAACTTTTGGAAACTGCTTTTGCTTATTCCCCACAGGTTTTGGTTGAAGAAAACCTGAAAGGTTGGAAGGAAGTTGAATATGAAGTGGTGCGTGATGCGGCCGATAACTGCATTACGGTTTGTAATATGGAAAATTTTGATCCGCTTGGAATTCATACCGGCGAAAGTATTGTAATTGCGCCTTCCCAGACTTTAACCAATCATGAATATCACCGTTTGCGTGAAATTGCGATTAAGGTAATCAGACATTTGAAAATTGTGGGTGAATGTAATATTCAATACGCGCTTGATCCAAAATCTGAAGACTATCGTATTATTGAAGTAAACGCGCGTTTAAGCCGCAGTTCGGCCCTTGCGAGTAAGGCTACCGGTTATCCTTTGGCTCATGTGGCTGCAAAATTGTCGCTTGGATATACCTTGCCTGAATTAAAAAATGCCGTTACCAAGACCACAACTGCCTGCTTTGAACCGGCGCTTGATTATCTTGCTTTGAAAATTCCACGCTGGGATTTGGATAAATTCCGCATGGTTTCTCAGGAAATTTCTTCCGAAATGAAGTCGGTTGGAGAAATTATGGCCATTGGCAGAAGCTTTGAAGAAGTGATGCAAAAAGGCTTGCGTATGCTGCAAATTGGGCTTTATGGTTTTGTGGCAAATGATAAACTTGGAATCCAACACAAAAATTTGGAGAATGAAATAAGTCATCCAACTCCTCGCCGCATTGTGGCAATTGCGGAAGCTCTGCAAAAAGGAATGTCTACGGAAAAAATCAATAAACTTTCCGGAATTGATTTGTGGTTTTTGGATAAATTAAAAAATATTGTGGAGACGGAAGCGGAAGTAAAAAAACATAAAGATTTGCCGCGGGATCTTTTAAAAAAAGTAAAACAGGAAGGCTTTTCCGATAAGCAGTTAGCCGAAATTACCGGCCGTACCGAAAAAGATCTTCGCAATTATCGCAAAAAACTTGGTGTGATTCCCGTGGTAAAACAGATTGATACGATGGCGGGGGAATATCCGGCAAAAACAAATTATCTTTATCTGACTTATCATGGGGAAGAGGATGATGTGGATTTCAGCAAGAAGAAAGGCTCTGCGCGTGGTAAGAAAAAAATGATTGTTTTAGGGTCTGGTCCTTATGCGATTGGAACTTCGGTTGAGTTTGACTGGTGCTGCGTTAATGCGCTTACCTCCGTCGGAAAATGTGGTTACGAGACGATCATGATTAACTATAATCCGGAAACCGTTTCCACCGATTATGATATGTCGGATAAGTTGTATTTTGATGAACTGTCTTTGGAAAGAGTGATGGATATTATTGAAAAGGAAAATCCTGAAGGCGTTTTTGTGTCGATGGGAGGACAGGTTCCCAACAATTTGGCGCTTAAACTTGCGCAGGAAAAAATTAAAATTATGGGGACGACTGCGGAAAATATTGATCGTGCCGAAGATCGACATAAGTTTTCACAAATGTTGGATAAACTGGGAGTTGATCAGCCAAAATGGCAAGAGCTTACAGGCATTGATCAGGTAAAAAAGTTTGCGAAAGATGTTGGTTATCCGGTTTTGGTAAGACCTTCTTATGTGCTTTCCGGTGCGGCAATGAGCGTGGCACACACCGATGAAACTTTGATGGCGTTTTTAAATAAAGCGACGCGAATTTCTTCTGATGCGCCGGTGGTGGTGAGCAAATTTGAAACCGGGGCCAAAGAAATTGAAGTCGATGCCGTGGCTTTGAAAGGCGATATTTTGATCTATGCGATTGCCGAACATATTGAAAATGCGGGTGTGCATTCCGGAGATGCGTCCATCGTGCTTCCTCCGCAAAAACTTTATATTGAAACGATTCGCAGAGTGAAAGATGTTACCAGAAAAATCGCGCGCGAACTTAAAATTACCGGGCCTTTCAATATCCAATTTTTGGCTAAGAGTAACCAAATTAAGGTGATCGAGTGTAACCTGCGGGCGAGCCGATCTTTTCCATTTTCATCCAAAGTTACAGGCTATAATTTTATTGAAATTGCGACCCAGGCAATGCTTGGCAGAAAATCTTTAAGCTATTTCCGTAAACAAAATTACAGGACTTTGGATTTGGATCATGTTGGTGTGAAAGTTTCGCAATTTTCTTTTTCACGTTTGAAGGGTGCCGATCCGGTTTTGGGCGTAGAAATGGCTTCAACTGGCGAAGTCGCTTGTTTTGGAAATGATATGTATGAAGCATTTTTGAAATCAATGATTTCGGTTGGATTTAAGATTCCTGAAAAACGCGTACTTTTGAGCATTGGAAAAATTGAAGATAAAGCGGAATTTTTGGAGTCTGCCCGTAAATTGCAGAGTCTTGGATTTGAACTTTTTGCCACGGAAGGGACTTCGGCGTTTTTGGATGCAAATGAAATTCGCAACACTTTGGTACACAAAATCAGCGGTAAACAAAAACCCAATTTGTTGGATCTTTTGGGCAGCGGAAAAATTCATCTTGTGGTCAATATCCCAAAAAATTATAGTCGTGAAGAGGTGACTGATGGCTATTTGATCAGACGTAAAGCCATCGACTTAAACATTCCGCTGGTGACCAATTTGCAGGTTGCGGGTGTGATTGTTGAGGCTTTATCGAGATACAAACTGGAGGATTTGAAGATTAAAGAGTGGGCGGAGTATACATGATCACCAGTTTTCAATGAGGGTTTCCGGAGGGAATGTTTTTTTGGCGAACGCTTCGCCTGTTCGAAAAGGCTAACATGTACGCCTTTCCGAAAGTCTCGCATCATGATGCTCGACTGGCTGCGCTCGCAATGTCGCCAAAAAAACATTCCCTCCGGAAACTTTGAAAAACTGGTGATTTTGCTTGACCAACGCCTTTTTAGTGATAGAGTTCTACCCTCTCTACAGGGTGATCGTGAGCAGGATATGTAAGCTAAAATCCAATGGAAGCGCAAGTCAGGGACAATCAATTAGAATCAGGTATTACAAATGCTTTGGAGGAACTTCATTTTGAAGGTGGCAACCCAACTAATTCCGAAGAAGTTGCTGCGAGAATCGTTGAAGACATGAGGGCTTACTTTACGGATCTTAAGGGTTTTGGTGACAGTTCCTGGGCAATTATAGACAAAGCTTTTTCTTCCATTCAAGGATCATTTTTAGATGAAAACGGTTATATGGCCTTTATTAGCCAAGTATCGGCTAAATTAGCTGAACAAAAAAATCTCTTAGAAGTAAGTGATGTTTATACAGAGCAAAATCCTGATCAGGAAGATGTAAATGATGAGCTTAATGAAGATGCGGAAAGCTCTGATGATGAGGAGGGAAATGAGGACCCAAGGTGGGAAATATATCACGCAATTGACCTTAGTATTGATTGTTTGCGATCAATTATTCAAGAAATGGAATTAACTCCTGTAAAAATTCTTGAAAAAGAAGCCGACGCAATTGATCCTAAAATGCCACTTGCACAACGTTACCAATTGGCCCAGAGTTTAAATTTAGGAATTGCCTGGATAGCTTCTAGCGGAAAATTATCAGTACACAAAAGGTATTCTGATGATGAATCAGGAAAACCTCTAACCCCAGAAGGCGTTTACGGATTATCCCGATATGATGACATTAATTTCAACTTTACAAATGGAGGGCAGTCAATGGGCAGTCTTAGGTATGTGGTTGAAGTAATTAAAGCAATTGAAGCAGAGAAAAAATTGATGGATGCACTTGGCAACGTTGATCATGCTGAAGTTAATAGAGATCGCTTATTATTTGGGGCAAAAGGGGCAAATCTTATAGCAGTACAAAAACTCCTTCCAAAATTTAAAGGGACTCAATTTGGGCAGCTTGCGGCTAATATTTCTATTCCTCCATTCAGCCTTGTAGGAATAGACATTTATAAAAAATGGAAAAATAAAGAAGATGTTACAGAAAACCTTCGAGCAACATATGAAATGTATAAGGAAAAACCAATGATGGTCCGTAGTAGTGCAGTTTATTCCGAGGATGGAGAAAAGATGACCGGTGCGGGAATTTATTTGAGTGTTCCACTTGAAGAAGATGCCACTTTTCAACAATTTTTGGAGGCCGTTCAAAAAGTTTATGAAAGTTGTGATTCTGAGATTGCAAAAAAATATAGAGCGGATAATGGTGTTGAAGAAGAGCTTATGGGGCTTGTCGTTCAGGAACGAATCGAAGACCCTGATCTTAGGTATATCAATTCAACAAGACCATATTCAGATGATACTGTGGATATGAAGGGTGAAAATCAAAGGGCCCCTTTTATTTTTGATACTCCTGAGTTTGATAAACTGACATTTTTAGACCAAAGTGGGGTAGAGGTATTTAAATGTGCAAGTCGCGTACAGGGTGAGTTTTGGCAGATGGATCATTTAGAATTTCAGTCAACGGACATTATTGCTTTTGCTCGCATACTGGAAAGATATTATGGGCGGCCGGTTCAAATTGAGTTCTCGTTTAAACACGAATGGAGCAAGGGGAGGCTAAGTTTTGATTTTTTACAGGCAAGACCGTTGCCAGCAAAAATGTTTAATGCACCTCCGGTTGAATTTCCTAAAGATATGCACCCAATTTATGAATGTTCAGCTGAAGGTATTTGTGATCAAGAGTTAGATTTATTGAATGTTTATGATAATAACAATGATAAAAAAGGGTTAGTGGTATATGCCACTAGCTGGATGGGCTCAACGCAAACGCCCACGTTGGATAGAGCGATGCCAAAAGAGGGCGCTGCGATGATTGTTTATGCAACTGAACCAGGTCGAGGACATATTGAAACATTGGCATTGGAAAGAGGGGTAACTCTTCTTTTTCATGATAGAAATATTCTAATTAAAGATTACGCGAAGGGAGCTGCTAATCCACTTATTGCAAAAACTCGAGAAGTTATCCGTAACTGTTTGGGGGAAAGGGCTTTGGGATTAAGCAATGATTTTGCCGGTCATAAGAAAGTCAGAATCGTTGCAGATGGTAAAATCGCGCGAATATATCCGGTAAAAGAAGTTTCTTAATCAGGAATTGGTTTTCTAAAATTCGAATTAGTGCTATAAAGTGCCTGCAGATGACGCTTTTTACCTTGATTAGTTTTTATTATGTCTCAAAAAGATTCGGAAAAATTGATTCGTGCGTTGATTGAACACATGGGGGAAGATCCGGAAAGAGAAGGGTTGAAAGATACTCCTAGACGGGTGATTGCGGCTTATGACAAGCTTTTTTCCGGCTACAAACAAAAACCGGAAGATGTTTTAACGGTTTTTGGGGATGAGCTTTATGACGAGATGATTGTGGTGAAAAATATCGAGTTTTATTCAAATTGTGAGCACCATATTCTCCCATTCTTTGGGAAAGTTCACATTGGTTATATTCCGGATGGAAAAATTATTGGGCTTTCCAAATTGCCACGTCTGGTGGAAATTTATGCACGCAGATTGCAGAATCAGGAGCGTCTGACTAATCAGATTGCTAAGGCTTTATATGAGATCCTGAAGCCAAAAGGTGTTGGTGTGATTATGGAGGCAAAACACTTTTGCATGATGGCGCGCGGCGTGGAAAAACAAAACAGCGAAGTTACGACTTCGGCGCTTTTGGGACTGTTTAAGAAAGAACAAAACACACGTAGCGAATTCCTAAAATTAATCGGGAAGTAAGGCTTCGAAAATCTAAAAAATAAATATTCCCCTTCGCACACAGGGCCCCTACCCCGGATGTGCTCAGTGAAATATTTATTTTTTAGATTTTGAGTTATTTCTGGTTAATTGGGGGGGATTTTGTTATAAGTAATATTGTATTTTTGTTTCTTATGAGTTCTTTTTTACCGCCATCTATTCAGAAGTTAATTGAGGAGTTTTCGCGCTTGCCTGGGGTTGGGCCGAAATCGGCGCAGCGGTTGGCTATGCATTTGTTGTATTCGCCGGAAATTCGCGTGCAACAGCTTTCGGATGCGGTTTCCGGGCTTAAAAAGGGCCTTTCTTTTTGTAAACGTTGCTGGAATATTACTGAAGGGGATTTGTGCAGGTTGTGCGGTGATATCAGCCGTAATCAGCATCAAATTTGCGTGGTGGAAGAGGTTTTGGACGTTGTTGCTTTGGAAAAAACTTTTGAATATAAGGGGATTTATCATGTGCTGCATGGGGTTTTATCGCCAGTGGACGGTATTGGCCCGGAACAGCTTAAAATTCAGGCATTGGAGGATCGACTAAAAACAATGCTGGCGGAAAGAAATTCTCCACAAACTGATCAACAGGCTGATGATCAACTGATGGGTGCACAGCCAGCTACCTCTAAACCTAAAATAGAGGTCATTTTGGCGACCAATCCAAGTCTTGAAGGTGAAACCACCGCTATGTATCTGATGCGCCTATTAAAACCCATGGGAATTAGTATAACCAGAATTGCACGTGGGCTTCCGGCTGGCGGAGATCTTGATTATGCGGATGAATTAACTTTGTCCAAAGCGATGCAGGGGCGCCAGGAGTATGCGTCGTAGGGCGCGCCAAGTTTTTTGTTCCAATTAGAAAAAGTGAAGGGCTTTTTAAAGCTGAGTAGCAGATGACATCCACACTTTGGATTTTGGTTTTAATTTTTGATAGGCGGTTTTTAATTTTTCATCAGTAGAAAAAACTGCGTATAAAGCCGGGCCGGCGCCACAAAGTTGTACGTTTGTTGCTCCCAATTGGAACAATTCTTTTTGCAATGACGCAAATTTTTTTTGATAAAGAAGGTTGAAATCATTGCAAAAAAATTGAGTGATGTCTTTTAAGTTCGCGTTTTGGCCTTGTGACTTTATGGCTTTAAGTAGAGCTTTTGTGCTTTGTTTGTTTTGTGGTTTTGGGATTTCATCTAATTGCTGATAAACATCTTGAGTGGAAATTTTCTGCACATTTTTTGGGAGAAGAATGAGAATATTTTTGAGGAAGCTCGCCCCACTCGCAGTAGAAAGATTTACTTTGTGCGTGTTTGAAGATGGGAAAATCGAAGAAATTTTTTCGCCAAAATGACTACCCGAAGCAAGTCCGCCCATAATAAAAAACGGGACATCCATGCCGATCTTGCTTGCAAGGTTTTGCAATTGGCGATTGGTGATTTTTAAATGATAAAGCTGATTGAGGGCTTTTAAAGTGGCGGCTGCGTTGCTACTACCGCCGCCTAATCCTGCAGCAACCGGAATGTTTTTTTTGAGAGTTATATTGAGGCCAATATTTTTAAGTTGTGGATATTTTCCTTGAAGGAGTTTGATGGTTTTTAAAATTGAATTTTCGGCTAACTCATGCGAGGATTTCAGCGTGGCTGATTCCGGACCTTTGATTATTAATTTTATTCCCGGAGTTGAAAGTTTTTTAAAAATAATTTCGTCAAAAAGATTAATTTCCTGAAAAATAGTTGAGATTTGGTGATATCCATTTTCAACTTTTCCCAACACGTCCAGTGTGAGATTTATTTTGGCCGAAGCTTTGATTTTTAGATACCCTTTTTGCATATTTTTAAGTTTTTTTAAGTGACACAATTGCTAAACACTGGAGTCCTTTGCCTTTTCCAAACGCAGTCAGGTTTTTGCCGGTGGTTGCGGTAAGTCCAATTCTTTGGGGATTTAGATTTACGAGTTTGCCCAAAGAAGTTCTGATCCGACTACTCAGTTCGTCCATTTTTGGCTTTCTGCCCTCAATCATCAGGCCAATATTGTTGAGGATATAACCTTTTTGAGTAACCTTGGCCAAAGCGTTTGCCAAATATTTTCTGCTATCTGTGACATTTTTTTCTTTAAACAAAGGCGTTGCAAAATAGCCCAGGGATTTTTCGCCAAGAGCCTGTAAAATGGCATTACAAAGCGCATGGATGACCACATCGCCATCGGAATCGGCTTTTAATTTTGGTACATTTGGGATGTTAAAACCACCAAGAATTAAATTCTGCTTATGCTTTGGTGGACTTTGGCTTTGCCGGTCATTTGAATTTTCAAACTCATGGCTGTCCTGCCCAATGCCGACCAAAAAATCTTTAGGCGCGTCGCCGACAATGGCTTTTAGACGCTCATAATCGGCAGGCGTGGTAATTTTGAAATTATTTTCGGAAGCAGAAACGAATTTGATTTTGAAGTGATTGAAATTGTTTTTTGGTGAGTCGAGATTTTTAGCGGAGGCGGAATTTTTTGCAGCGATAAAATCCTCAACCATACCAGCTTCATCGGTAAAATCTTTGTGGGTCTTTTTTGCCTTAGAGATGGCCTTTTTCAAAACCCCATACTGAAAAGCCTGAGGAGTTTGGGCAGCCCGTAAATCATTACGATTATGCGTTTTAATAATAAAATCGTTTTCAACTTCCTTTACCGTATCAACAATTTTTTTACCACAAATGGCTCCACCATATTTTTGCGCAGCCTTTATTACAGCCAAAATTTCGGCTTCGGTAACAAGGGGATTGGCGGCGTTGTGGATCAGGATGATATCATCAGTAGTCGATTCTTTAGAAAGGGGATTTTGGTTAACCGAGAGGGCTCCAAGGCCTTTGACCATTGATTCTTGACGAGTTTTGCCGCCGATCAATAATCTACTTACTTTGGGGAAGTGGCTTTCTTTAACCAGATTTTGAATCCGCTTGAAATCAGATGCATTTGCAACTATAAATACTTCAGAAATTTCAGGGCAATCGTGAATAGCCAAAAGTGAGTGATAGATAAGAGGACTGCCCAGTACAGGCAAAAAAAGCTTATTTCCCCCATATCGTGTAGACTTGCCGGCAGCTAATAGGATGGCTTTTACTTGAGGTTTCATGATATAATTTGGTGATTTAATTATTTTAATATGGTTGATTTTACACTTCCCCCCGAAGAGGTTCTAGGGATAATAATGGATGAAATCCATGACCTGGAAAATATAGGGGTGGCACTTAGAGAAACAGTAGAATCAAATACCCCGAGGCATGCGGAAATACAGAACTTACTTGCTGTTCTTGGTAGTCGCGAATATTTATTGGGGCTTGATTTTAACAAGTTGAGTGATAATGAAAGAGCAGAAATTAGCGGTATTTATGACGAACTGGCAATGGTCAGGGATGAGTTTGCTAAAATGGCAAAAGATCCAAATTATGCGGGAAGATCCGGAAAAATCGCGGCCGAGCAATCAGAAAAGGGAAATTCATAAGTAGCGTTATTTAATTTGCATAATTTCATTGTAGATTTCCAGGAATGAGATTTCATTATTGAGAAATTTTTGAACAGCTTTTTCGTTGGCTTGAATGAGTTTTTTGGCTGAGGTGCGTCCTTTTTGGGCGAGTGTGCAAACCAGTTCCGGGCCTTTTAAAATTGAAAAGTCCGGCTTTAAAAATGTCAGTTTTTGCATTTTAGTAAAATCAAAACTGGGCCAATTATTTTTCAGGCGATCCGGATAACTGAGCGCATAACTTATTGGCAGGCGCATATCCGGAGTGGCCATTTGGGCCTTGATACTGCCATCTTTAAATACTACAAAAGAATGGATTACGCTTTCGGGGTGGATCAAAATCTCGACCTGATTTTCTTTTAAATTGAAAAGATGCATGGCTTCAATTTTCTCGAAACCTTTGTTGATAAGGGTCGCGCTATCCACGGAAATTTTCGCACCCATTTTCCACGTGGGGTGATTTAGGGCTTGTGCAGGCGTAACGTTGGCAAGGGTTTCTTTTGACATTCCATAAAAAGGTCCGCCGGAACAGGTCAGAATTACCTTTTCAACATTGGCGGGATTTTCCCCCTGAAGACATTGAAAAATCGCCGAGTGTTCGGAATCGATCGGCAGAATTTGAACTTTATTTTTACGCGCAAGCGCCATGATTTTTTTGCCTTCGGCCACGATTAATTCTTTTGTCCCAATGGCAATTTGCTTGTGCGCTTTTATGGCTTTACATAGGGCAGAAAGCGCTGATAAACCATTGCTCACAAAAACAATTTGGTCGGCTCTTTTATGGGTGGAAATTTTTTCAAGTCCGGAAACTCCTGAAAGAATTTGAGGGCGGATTTTGGATAATGCCACTCCTTGAGACATTTTTTTTGATGAAGTGATTTTCCGAGCCCGGTTGTCCGGCTTTGGTTGAAGCTCTTTTTGCAGTTTTTTGGCTTCATTCGCGGAAAAAACCACAACCATTTGTGGGTTAAATTCTTCGAGCTGCTTTTTTAGAAGTTGGATGTTTTTGTTTGCAGCAAGCGCAAAAACTTTAAATCTTGCCGGATTCGCGCGAACAACATCCAATGTTTGCCGGCCAAGTGAGCCAGTTGAACCAATAACTGTAATGCCTTTTTTCATTTGTAAAGAATGATCAAAGTGGCTTTATTATAAGCATTTTTGACTGATTGTCCAGGTGTTTTGGCCGGGGGAGCTGCTGATTAACTGAAAACGAAAAAGTGAAATTGCGAAGGACATCTTGACTAAAAACCACGATTTGTTTATTATCCTCAAGCCTTCTAGCGCATTTTTAGATATTTATTCCTAAAGTATTAGCAAACATCTACGTATAAACAGGCAAATTCGTGTTCCAAACGTCCGCCTTATTGACGAGGAGGATAACCAGCTCGGCCTTAAAACATTGGAAGAAGCCCTGCAATTAGCTACGGAACATGGACTTGACCTTGTGGAGGTGGCGCCAATGGCTAACCCTCCGGTCTGCAAAATACTTGATTTCGGGAAGTACCAATATCGACAACGCAAAATCGAACAAAAGCATAAGCGAATGCAAAAACAGGCGGAAATGAAGGGTCTTCGCTTAAGTCTGCGCATTGATAAGCACGATTTGGACACTAAAGTCCGCCAGGCACGTGGGTTCCTGGAAGATAGAAACAGCGTGAAGGTAACTCTCGTTTTTAAAGGGAGAGAAGCTTCTCACTCGGAGCTTGGAAGAGAAAAATTGATTTACTTTATAGAGGGTTTGAAGGATATTGCGCAGGTTGAAGAACAACCAAAGAAGCAGGGGAACTCGATGTTCATGGTTTTAACTCCACTAAAATAATTTATTCACAAAACCCAATAACATGAAACTTAAATCACACAGTGCCAGCAAAAAACGCGTAAAGGTAAGCGGAACAGGCAAAATGCGTTTTCAAAAGTCCGGTAAAAAACATTTGTTGACCAACAAATCAAAGCGCCAAAAAAAGGCTTTTAAAGATGGTAAACCTTTAACTCTCAGAGCTACGAGAAATTTCCGTAGACTCCTTCCTTACGCCTAAATTTAATCTTTATTAAAAAATTGTCATGACTCGTATAAAACGTGGCGTTGCATCTCATCGCCGACATAAAAAACTTCTAAAGGGTACAAAAGGTTATAAGAACCTTGCAAATCGCACAGTAAAATGGGCAAAGAATGCCACCCACAAGGCTGGACAAAACAGCTACGTTGGTCGCAAACTTCGTCGTCGCGATTTCCGCAGTTTGTGGATTACTCGCATCAATGCTGCTTGCCGTGAAGCTGGAATGAACTATAGCCGTTTCATGAGTGGCTTGTTGAAGGCTAAAATCAAGATTGATCGCAAAATTTTGGCTGAACTTGCTGTAAACAATCCGGAAGTTTTCACAAAATATCTGGAAATCGTAAAAGCTTAATTCCACCCGGAATTGAGAATTGCATTTAGAATGTGAGCTGGGAGTATTAATTTACTTCCAGCTTTTTGTTTTTAATAAACAACCTTTGTTAATGTGTAACTGTTCCTGTTTTTGCGTTGAGTTTTTGTAGGGAATGGCATCCTGGCGAACGCTTCGCCAATTCGCTGCGGCTAACATGTACGCCTCCGCGAAGGTCTCGCATCATGATGCTCGACCGGCTGCGCTCGCAAATGTCGCCAGGATGCCATTCCCTACAAAAACTTAGATAAACCAGTGAGCGTTGAACCATACAAAACAATAGCCTACTACAAATATTTCGCAGTATGACCATGGGATTAAACCTAAGCCGGATTAAAAAATTCTGAACTCGTCGTACAGTTTTGCCGGCAGAGTTGTGAAATCCACTTTTACTTCTGTAACATGGGCCATTTCCGGGCCTTTTTTGGACCAAACAATGAATTCCTGTAATGAGGCTTCCGCACCTTGAATAAGCACTTCTACAGTGCTGTCTGCGGCGTTTTTAGCCCAACCTTTAAGGCCGAGTTGTTGCGCTTTTTCCTGAGCTTCCGCTCGATAGAAAACGCCTTGGACCCGGCCAAAAATTTTGAGATGGGCTTCTTTAAACATAAGAATACCTGATGAAACGCGTGGAAATTTTGGGCCGATTATGGCTTAGCCGGATCGTATTTTGAAATTGTAACTTTCTTGATGTTTACAACCTGACTTGGGGCTTCCGCGCCTGGGATTTGTAAATCCTGGATTGCCATGGCAACTTCCATTCCTTCATAAATTTGGCCAATAGGGGAGTATCCTCCATCTAAAAAAGGCGTACCATCTTTGTTGGTAACAATGAAAAATTGGCTGCCGATTGAAACCGGAGCGCTTGTTTTAGCCATGGAAACGGTTCCATAAAGATGCACAATTCCCTTAACAATTTGGTTTGGAAGTTCTTTTCCCGGGCCTTTATAACTGTAACCACCGGTTCCGTTGCCGTTAGTGAAGTCACCGGTTTGAACCATGAAATCTTTGATCACTCGATGAAAAGGAACGTTTGTGTATTTGCCGGTTTTAGCGAGTTCGGTAAAATTTTTGGCCAGATCCGGAACCTGTTTGTCGAAAATTTTCATTTTCATGGTTCCTAAATCGGTCTCGATAATGGCGATTGTTTCACCTTTTTTAGGAGCGGCGAGCTGTGGATATTTTTTGATCATATCGGAAGAATATTGGGTAATAGTGGTTTGAATAATTTTAGGAGTTGGCTCGGAGGTGAGGCTTGCTTGAGAAGGTTGAGGAGTGTTTATTGAACCCAGATTGACTTCCTTTACTCCGTTGCTGCAGCCCTGCAAAAGGAACGAGCTTAAGATGATTGCGCTTAACATTAATTTTGCGCCGAATAAATTTGACCCGGAAGATGCAGATATTTGCATAATTTAAAGGTTAAAAAATTGATTATTTTTGCAAGTGTGACGCCGGCCTTAGGCTTGATCTTTTGGCTTTATTTTGCTATCTTTTGGCCTGTCTAAGTCGAATGAGTTGACCCGATTTGGAGCTTAATTATTTATGAAAAAAACTTTTAAAAAACTTGTTTTTGGGCTTCTGTATTTTTTGACCTGCGTTCGAATTAGAAGATTGCGCCCGTTTATTATAGGGGTTACCGGCTCGGTTGGCAAAACAAGTACTAAAGATGCAATTTACAGCATATTGAAGACACGTTATAACGTTTTACGAAATGAAAAAAGTTATAATACGGAATTTGGATTGCCGTTGGCAATTTTAGAACAATCATCGGGGTTTTCATCGGCTTGGGGCTGGGTTAAAACCTTGTTGCGGAGTTTCGGGAAAGCTTTTTGGGGAGGTCACAACATCCAAATGATGGTTTTGGAAATGGGCGTGGATAAGCCGGGGGATATGGATGTTTTGCTTAAGCTGGTGAAGCCGCAAATTGGTGTAATGACGGCCATTAAACCTGTTCATTTGGGGCCGGGACAATTTAAAGATTTGGAAGATATTTTTTTGGAAAAACGGAAACTGATTAATCGGCTGCCGGAAAAGGGCTTTGCAATCTTGAACGCGGATGATCCTTACATTGTTGCGCTATATAACAATTTGAAATGTAAAAAACTTTTTTATGGATTTTCCGATATTGCCGATTTAAAGGTTTTGAGCCTGGATAACACCGCAAATGGCATTCGCTTTACGATTTCTTTCAAAGAAGCGATTCAGGAATGTGAATTGGCTTTGCCGGGTAAATTTCAAATTTATGTAGTTTTGCCGGCTTTGGCAGTGGCACTTTCGCAGGGATTTACTTTGGAAGAGGCCTGCGAGGCTTTAAAAAGTTATCAATTGCCCCCGGGAAGAATGAATTTAATCGAAGGAATAAATGGAGCAATTATTATTGATAGTTCTTATAATGCCTCTCCGGAAGCCATGAAAGAGGCTCTGCTGGTTTTGAAAGATTTCCCCGGGGCAAGAAAAATTGCTGTGCTTGGCAGCATGAATGAACTGGGTGCTCATGCTGAAAAATATCACCGCGAAGTGGGAAAAGCGGCGTGTGAAACGGCGGATATTTTAATTACAATCGGGGATCAGGCTGAATGGATTTTTGATGCGGCTCAAAAAAACGGTGTGGAAGCTGGGGCTCAATTAAAGCCAGGGGCTAAAGCGGAAAGTCTTTCAAGGCACTTTCAAAACTCGGAAGAGGCGGCTTATTATCTGCAAACTTTTTTGCAAAAAGGTGATATTATGCTGGTGAAAGGCTCACAAAACAATGTGCGTCTGGAAAAATTGATCAAAGCGCTCATGCAAAATCCGGAAAAAGCCGATGAGGTTTTAGTACGGCAGGATAAAGCCTGGAAATAGGCTGGGGGCTGGGCTTGCGGTAGAAATAGGCACTTCGTGCGTGGAGACGAGCCTTAAGTGGCTTATCCCAAATAATAATTTTGTTTTAAAACATGAATCTACGTTATAAATGGGACATCATTGGACATCAAAAACAGCTTGCGGAATTGGAGCAGGATCTTGCTCAAAATAATCTTTCGCACGCTTATCTTGTTTCCGGGCCGCAGCAGGTTGGTAAGTTTAGTGTGATGAAAACGCTCGCCAAAATTTTGCAGTGCGAAAATAATTTCTGTCATGTTTGTCAGATTTGTCATCACATAGAAAAGGGCTATCACCCTGACACAATAGAGCTTACTGATGACGGCGAATCGATTAAAATTGACCAGATTCGCGAGCTGATTATGCGTTTAAATACAACTACGCAAAGTAAGTATCAGGTTGTTTTGATCCAAAATGTTGAAAGGATGACTTTGGAATCTTCAAATGCGCTTTTAAAAACACTGGAAGATCCGCCGCCAAATGTGATTTTTTTGTTGACTACGAGTAACCTTAAAGCGCTTTTGGCAACGATAATTTCACGCGTGAGGCTTTTGAAATTCCAAAATTTACAGACCACTGAACTTGCTGATTTTTTAAAAATTCGTTATCCGGAGAAGAATACCCAGGAACTGGAAGCGTTAACTTCTTTGGCCTTGGGAAAGCCGGGGAAGGTCATTCAACTTGCCGAGAATGATGAACTTTTTCGTAATTATAAAAAAATGTATGAAGAACTTATTTTGTTAATGGATAAAGAGGACCGGGTTGAAAGATTTCTATATGTCGCTACAATGATTAAGGAGGAGCTGCCATATGATGATTTCTTCCAGGTTTTTTTGGCAGTTGCCCGACAGGAATTGTTAAAACTTTCCGCGCAAAATGAATTGGATGAAGGCCTGGTAAAAAAACGGGTTAAGCTGATTCTTGACCTGCAAAAGACCGCTGATCTGCTCCAAAGAAATATTAATGCCCGTTTGGCTCTGGAAAATTTAATGCTCGCTTTATGAAATTATTTTTGTTTGTTATAGGGGTTGCACTTTTGCTGGTGATTTTTGTTCGTCGCTATCAGATCACCGAAAAAGGATTTGCCGCAGGGCAAATTTTTAGTAAACGCAAGCGAGTTTTCTCTCAGCTTTTTCATCATATAACCGAGGAAAAACATGAAGTTACAGCGCAAGAGATGATTCCTTCGCCGGAGTCCATTAATCCTAAAAATGCGGTAAAGGGAAAGTCTTTATTTAAACGCGCTGAAGCTTTTTTGGAAAAAGGGGAGTTGAATGATACCGAAAAGTTGCTTATTCAAAGCCTTTCTTTGGACCCGAGCAATCTGGAAGCTTATAACAAACTTGGGCTGATTTATCTTAAGCAAGCTCAATATAAAAAAGCGGAAATGCTTTTCCGAAAACTTGTTTCAGCCAAGTCCGATGAGGCTTCTTATCATAGCAATTTGGGACTGACACTTTATCATCAACAACAATTGCCGGAAGCGAAATCTTGTTACGAGAAAGCCATTGAATTGGACCATGGGCGCGCCGGAAGATATTTTAGCCTGGGCCAAATACTGCATGAAATGAATGAAACCGATAAGGCGTTAGTGCATTTTCAAAAAGCTATAGATATGGATCCAAAAAATCTGAATTACCTTTTAACTCTGGCACAGTTTTATCAGGATCAGGGGACGGTAACCGAGGCAAAGCACATTTTAGGGGAGGTACTGGCCATGTTTCCGGACAATGAGGATGCTGTTAAAATGCTGAAAGATCTGCCATAATGGAATTTGCAATATGACTTCACCAAAAAAAAATTCGAAAATTCCCGAGTGGAATACTGTGAAAAACGGAGCAAAAAAAAAGCTGCTTCGTGGTGGTCTTTATTTTGCCGGAATTATTGCTGTGTCTTCTATTTTGATAGTGGTTGATCTGCATTCCGATCAGCGCGTTTACCCAAGGGTTTATGCCGGTCCTGTGGCTTTGGGTTATCTGACTACAGATGATGCGGTGACACTGTTAAACAAGAAGGTCGAAACATATGAAACAACTCCAATCGTTTTCAGTTTCCAGGGAAAAGAGTTGGCCGTAACACCTAAAGAACTGGGGATTACTTTTGCCAATCAGCGCGTAATAAATAATTTGCCGATTTATCATTTTACCGCTTCTAAAGCACTTTCTTTTGTTGGAGGATTTTTGAAAGAAGAGCATTTTGCTTTGGCATATGCCATGGATGGCGAAAAGGTTTTGAATGTTCTTGAAGAAAAATTTGGCATCACCGGGCAACGAGCAAAAAATGCACGTTTAATTTCCAAAAATAAAAAACTGGAAATTCAGCCGGAGGTGAACGGAACGGTTTTTGATCGTCCGGAACTTTTGAGAATGCTGGAAAAATATACTCAAAATTTACAAAATGGGGTGATTGAATTGAATATAATACCCGAAAATGCAAGCATAACGGCCACTACTTTAACCGCTGGGCAAGGGCGTTTTCAGGCTGCGATGACCAGCCCAATAACTTTGAAGTATGACGGGCGGAATTATAAAATTGACCCGTTGATACATAGTGATTCGTTGGTTTTTGAAGATGAACAAATCCTGGAATTTAAGAAATTGGGATGGTCTTTGCCGGTTATTTTGGGAGAAGATATTGTGGGAGAAAATAATGATTTTAGATTAAAAACTGTTCCGCGAATTGCTTTTGATTCATCTGCAATTTGGCCATTTTTGGCGAAAAATGTTGTTTCTGTGATTAATAAAAACACCGAAGATGTGAAAATTTATAAGGACGAAAAAGGGGAGGTTGTGATAGAGGGTCGGGGCGAAAATGGCTTGTCGGTTGAATCGGCTAAATTGGTTGCCGGCATGAATTTAGCTTTGAACACGGGCATTCGCGGGTTTGAAATCCCGGTACATGAAGACAAGGCCAAAGTTAATATTTCCGATGAGTTGAAAGACCTGGGAATTAAAGAATTGCTTGCAACCGGACATACATCATATTATGGATCTCCGCCAAATCGTATGCATAATATAAACGTTGGCATTCAAAAATATAATGGATTGCTGGTAAAGCCGGGAGAACAGTTTTCGTTTAACAAATATTTGGGGCAAGTGGACTATTCAAGCGGATATTTACCTGAAAAAGTTATCAAGCAGAATAAAATAGAGCTTGAGGTTGGTGGTGGAATTTGTCAGGTTTCAACGACGTTATATCGGGCGGCTTTATGGGCAGGATTGCCAATTATAGAAAGAGCCCCTCATTCCTGGAAAGTTACGTATTATTCCCAAATTGGAGGCCATGGGCTTGATGCAACCATTTATCCGGGGTCTCATGATTTAAAATTTTTAAACGATACTCCCAGCTATCTTTTGATTCAGGCTTATGATGAAGGCTCTAATGCTTACTTTAAGTTTTATGGCACCAATGATGGCCGTAGCGTAGCCCTGGATGGGCCGCATGGTGGGGGAATGAATTATATTTGGTATCGTCTTATAACCAAGGATGGTCAGACCAAAAAGGAGCCTATTGCCAGCACTTATAAGCCAATACCGCCACCTACTCAACAGACCCAGCAGGTTATTGTTTCAAGCACTCAACAATCGGTTCCGGCAAATGTTCAACCTGCTTCAACGCTAAAAACACCGGTTAAAACTACGGTGGCTCCATTAAAGGCGATCTAGTCTTGGGCCCAATCCTTAGTCCATTTCGTGGGGGATCTTTTTGAAATCTTTTTCGTTGAGCGAGATTTGTTTATTTTTAATTTTCTTGTGGAAAATTTTATCTTTTAGACGACCAAAAAAACCTTTTTTTTTTGGAACGGAGCCCATTTTTTCTTTTCGATCCGCAAGCCTTTCTTCTAATGATGACTGAATTTGCCCACCGACTTCTTTGCCTTTTGCGTATACATCTTTCCCTTTTTGAGCTAACATTTCACGGGTTTCCGCGCCTTTTTGGGGAGCGATAGTCATGCCGATTACGGAACCGATGGCACCTCCAACAATGGCTCCCATTACAAGTTTGTCGAGCTTAGACTTTTTTCTGTCCTGGTCTTTATTCTTTCTTTTACCAAATCCAAACATGGGAATTAGTTATATTGAATATAAACCTTTGAACCTCTTAGCAATTTTATCGCACTTAGCGCCGCATTACAACCCGCACCTACGCTTGAGGCAACCTGCGCAGGACTTCCGGTACAGTCACCGGCCGCAAATAGGCCCGGGATGTTGGTTTTGCCCTCAAAATCGACTTTAATGTAGTTATTGGTCATTTCCATTCCAAGTTTTTTGGCAAAAGCTGTTGCGCCCGCCACGCCAACTGCCATAAAGACACCTTCCGTAGCCATTTCCGGACCATCCGTAAAAATAATTTTTTCAGCTTTGAGGGGAACGGCATTCCCCAAAGAGTCAGTTATTTCTTTAATGCGTGCGGTTTTTTGCATTTTGATTCCGGCTGCCTCAACTTCTTTTTGCATTTCCGGAGAAAAAGCAAAGTCCTTGCCGTGGCTTAAAACAGTCACATTTTTAGTATAATTCATCAGTTGCAAAGCTTCTTCGGCGGCATAGTTGCCACTGCCAACAACCACCACGTTTTTATTGCGGAAGAAAAATCCATCACAAATAACACAATAGGAAACACCTTTGCCGGTTAATTCCTGCTCGTTTTTGATGCCACTCAAAGCATAACTTTGGCCGGTGGCAATGATAACCGTTTTGGTTTGAAAATCTTTTTGCTGCTCAGTTTTAAGGGTAAAAGTCCCATCTTCATTGATGTTAATATCAACAATTTCGTTGCTTAAAATTTCTGCGCCAAATTTTTTGGCATGCTCCACTCCTTTAGCGGCTAATTCAGGCCCGGTAATCGAGTCAGGAAATCCTAAAAAATTGGCAATAACATGAGATTTATAAAGATTACCTTTTTTATAATCGCCAAAAATAACCGTTTTCAATTGAGCGCGGGAGGTATAAACGGCAGCCATTAAACCGGCCGGTCCACAGCCAATAATTGCGACATCGTACATAATTATTTTTTAAATTTTGGTAAAACCACCGAGCCATCTTTGGCTTTAGCATAATCAATATTCTTGGTTCGGCGAATAACATTTATTTTAATTTTTCCAGGATACCCCACGTTTGCCTGGATTTCTTCGGCAATGTTTTCTGCTAAATAAGGAAGGTCGTCGTCTTTTAACCTTTGAGGTTCAACAATTACACGAACCTCACGTCCGGCGGAAATCGCAAAAGATTTACTTACACCTTCATAAGAATTGGAAATGCGTTCAATAGCCTGAATGCGTTCAATATATTTTTCGAGTGATTCCTGACGTGCACCCGGACGACCGGCGGAAATTGCATCACCCGCCTTAACCAACATGGCTTCGGCAGTGCGCTGTGGAATGGCATCATGATGCGCCCAAGCGGCATGGATTTCGTCTTCCGAAAAGGTATATTTCTCCATAATTTCTTTAGTAAGTACGTCATGTGACCCGCCAACTTCCTGGTCAATCGCTTTTCCCAAATCGTGAAAAAATCCGCCAATTTTACAATCAACCATATTAACGCCAAGCTCTCCACCAAGCATAAGCGTGAAGTAGCCGACCTCAAAAGAATGCTTAAGAATATTTTGCCCGTAACTTGTTCTAAACTTTAAACGCCCGATTGTTTTCATAAATTCCGGCGGAAATTGACGATGTTCCAAGCCCAGCATTCTGACCGTGTCTCTGCCAATTTTAATCAAACTTCGATCTGTTTCAAACTCCACTTCTTTTAATTTTTCACGAACTTTATCCGGATTGACTATGCGTTCTTTCATTAATTTACTGATCGTTTCGCGCGCAATATGGCGTCTTACCAGATCAAAACAGGAAACAATAATGGTGTCCGGGGAATCATTAAAGATAATATCAACGCCGGTAAGTTCTTCTATAAGTAAAAGATTTTCGGCTTTTGCGCCAATCAATTTGCCCTTAATTTCATCACGGGTGACTGTTAAGGTTGAGCTTTTTTTCTCGACAGAGGTTGGGGCTGAATACCTTTGAATGACCTGCGTGATCAGGTTTTTGGCGATATGCTCTTTTTCTTCTTTTAAATATTCTTCGTATTTGTGGAGGCGATCTTCCCTTTGCAATTCCAAATCGCGATCAAACTCGTTGAGAAGGTCATCTTTAACACTTTCAAGAGTATAACCGGTTTTTTGAGCCAACTTTAGGGTCATCTCTTTTTCCAGGTCTTTATTTTTCTCTTCGAGATTTTTAATTGCGGCTTCTTCCTGGTCTAAAAGGCCTTTTATTTCCGCGTTTTTTTGCTCTTTGCCCTTAAGCTGTTCTTCTTTGGAAAGGATTAATTTTTCAATTTTTTCAGCCTGGATTTTGCTTTTTTCTTCGTGATCTATTCCTCTTTTTTGCATGAGTTCAATATCGGCCTGTGCCCTTTTTTGGACATCTACCGACTCTTCACTACTTTTAGCTAAAAGTTCTTCACTTTTTCTTTGAACAGCCTCAAGATCGGCGACTGCTTTTGGCTTTAAAAGGAATAGTCCAACCATAGCTCCTCCTACCAATCCGCCGGCAATAATAATAAGGTCAATTAATTCGTTTGGCATTGATTTTTTGTTTAACAAAAGCCCGAGGGGCATTGTAACATGGATTTAAAATAAGTACACATTAAGTCTCCACTTACTAGCTTTTACATTGAGTTTTCTGGGGAATTATTTCTTGGCGAACGCTTCGCCGGTTCGTTCGGGCTAGCATGTACGCCCTCACGAAAGTCTCGCATCATGATGCTCGACTGGCTGCGCTCGCAACGTCGCCAAGAAATAATTCCCCAGAAAACCTTAATAAAATAGTGAGTGGTTGAGAACTTTTTGGATTTTTTTTGAGCCACTGAAATTTGTCTTTGAGCCGGATTTCGGGTAATTTAGTTACAATCTAGTGATGCACGAGGATACCTGTGTTATTTACGCACATAAACTTCCTCCGCAAACACCATCGCCCCGGTACTGCCTCTGACCAGCCAAAGTATGTTCCACAACGCCCCCCCCCAGTCGTCAAATCGCTCTACGGCAAGCCGTTCACAGGCTTCAGGGAATTTGTGGGCTTCAAACCGTAATAAGGCCCAATGCCAGAGCTCCGCCACACATAAAAACACATCACTTAAATACGGTTCCCGCCGCGGCGCATCGCTTTT
>JBAZYK010000008.1:0-84012 GCA_041659405.1 Candidatus Altimarinota bacterium | reverse complement strand
TACTTTCATTTCTACAACAATGTTCGTCCTCACCAGTCACTCAACTACAAAACCCCAGCCCAAATTTATTTCCAAAATCTCTCTTAAAAATCTCAAAAAACTGTCTGGACAAAGGGAACCACTTTAGCATGCGCCCTCAGAATTGAATATAAAAATGCTGAAGGGTTTATCGCCACATACTATCCCGATTTCTTTGTAAAAAAGGACGAAAAAACGGTTTATATCGTTGAAACAAAGGGACGTGAAGAGGAAAACGATAAATTAAAATTTGAACGTCTGCAAAAATGGTGCGAAGATGTTAATGATCGTCAAAGTAGAGTAGTTTATAAAGCACTGTATATTAAACAGGAGGAGTGGGAAAAGAGTCGATTTAAAAATTTTGATGAAGTGGTAAGGTTGTTTAGTAACTAATTAAAATACCTACTTTTTAGTTTTATTTTAGATTGTTTTAATCTAGGTGTGCTATTTTTTTGTTATGCATAAGCTCTGCATTAAATATTCTTTATTTTTCTTTACCTTTCAGGTAAACCAGAATTGACATTTTTGTAACATGGCTATATTATGGAGATACATTGGAAAAATGAAAAACTGAGGAAGGAACTGGAGGATTTTAACCACTTAAAGTCTAAATACGACGAGAAAGTCGCAAAAAGTGTTGTCACAAGGCTTCGCGAGATTGGATCGTTCCCTTCTTATGCGGACCTCCCGCTGAATACCAGGAAACATTCGATCAAGGACGGGAATAAGTTCAGGTACTTTGCGGTTGATCTGCCAAGTCTTGGCGGTGGAAGAGGAAAATGGCGACTTATATTTGTTCCACATGGAGAATATGATCCGGCCAATCAAACAACGATCGTAGCGGTAGAAATTTTGGGCATTGCTAATTACCACATTTAACCAAACTTATGGGAACAACCGGCTACACATCACCGATAGCAATCCATCCTGGGGAAACAGTGAAAGAAACACTGGAAGTTTTGGGTATATCTCAAGCCGATTTAAGCCTAAGCACTGGGTTGGCGGAGAAAACGATCAGCGAGATTTTAAATGGGAAAAATCCTGTTACTCCGGAAACAGCTTTAAAGTTTGAAAGAGTGTTGGGTATTTCAAAGTTGGGACTTTTAAATATGCAGTCTCAATACGATGCGGATCTTTTAAGAATAAAGGAAACAAAAAGATTGGAGGAGGAATCGCAGCATTTAGGGAAATTTTCATGTTATCTTGAGCTGGTAAAATTGGGATATGTAAAGAAAACCAGGGATCCGGTTGAGAAAGTGGAAGAATTATTGAAATTTTTTGCTGTGGATTCCCTCCTGGCAATTCGGCAAGTGATTCCGGTTGCATTTAGAAGGTCGCATGTTGAAAAAACCAATAATGAATCATTGGCCGCATGGCTTAAAATAGGGCATATTGAAGCTAATAAGCTTAAAACAAGCGAGTTTGATCTTGAAAAATTACGAAATAAATTAGATGAGATGAGAGGGCTGACAACTAAAGATGCCGGGCAGTATTCAAAAAAATTAGTGGAATTATGCGCGGAATGTGGAGTTGCTCTTGTTTATACTCCGTGTTTGAAAAATACGAATGTAAATGGCGCGACAAGGTGGTTAACCCCAAAAAGAGCCTTGATTCAAGTGAGCTTAAGATATAAATATGCAGATTGTTTTTGGTTTACATTCTTTCATGAAATAAGTCATTTGATAAAACACAGTAAAAAAGAAGTGTTTGTGGATTTTAACAAGGGGCACGACAACTCGGAATTAGAGCAGGAGGCCGATCAATTTGCGCAAAAAAAATTAAAGTTATCTCTTAAACATAATTAACAAACTTTCATTTTTGATAAAATCATCTTGACGGTGAGTGTACGCTCACCCATAATGGGGGCGGTTATCGATGAGATGGTTTTGAAATCTTAAATTTAGTACGAAATATGACTCAAAAGTTAACTATTCAGGGAAACGAGATCAACATCATTGAGATTGATGGAGAAACTCAATAATCAAAATTTTAAACCCCACGAATTCGAGGGGTTTAAAAATGAGGCAGGAACAAACCGTTTTAATCTTTCCCCTCAGCAATGGTCTGTAATGAAAAAATTATGTCTTAACTAAAATTAACAATTTTATATGTCCCAATACTACAACCCTCAACGCACCAGAAACATTTATCAACCCGGTTCTTCCGATACTTTTCGTTTGAGTCGTTCCAAAATCGACCTCTTTTTGAATTGTCCAAGGTGTTTTTATTTGGATCGAAGATTGGGTGTGGGAAGGCCTCCGGGGTATCCATTTTCTTTGAATTCGGCGGTTGATGCCTTGCTTAAAAAAGAGTTTGATATTCATAGGGCTGAAGGCACTGCTCATCCTTTGATGCGGCAATATGGGATTGATGCCATTCCCCTGGCCCATGATCGCATTGATGAATGGCGCGATTCGCTCCGAAGAGGTGTGACTTACCTGGTTCCCGGGACTAATCTTTTAATAACGGGTGGAGTTGATGATGTTTGGGTAAATCCGCAGGGTGAGCTGATTATTGTTGATTATAAGGCGACTTCTAAGGCCGGTGATGTTTCTTTGGATGCGGACTGGCAGATCGGCTATAAACGCCAAATGGAGGTTTACCAATGGCTGTTTCGTAGGAATGGATTTAAGGTTTCGCCAACCGGTTACTTTGTTTATTGCAATGGCGATGCGGGTAAAGAGGCCTTTAATGGCAAACTGGAGTTTGATATTAAAGTTATTCCGTATGTCGGCGATGATTCCTGGGTGGGTGGGTCGATTGCAGATATTCAGGATTGTTTGAATTCGGATGAAATGCCGGCCGCAGGTGTGGATTGTGATTTTTGCGCGTATGTGAAGGCGGTGGGTGCGGTTGAGGGGTGAAAGATAAAATCACCTTGACGGTGAGTGTACGCTCACCCATAATGGGGGCGGTTATGTTTTATAATGCGATCTTATGAAAAATGATAAACAGCTCAGGATACGAAACTCTACTGCTGAGTTTTTAATTTTTACTTCACAGGCTGGGGAAGATGGTGTTGAAGTGAGGGTTCAGGATGAAAATGTTTGGCTGACTCAAAAATTTATTGCCAAACTTTTTGATGTACAAATTCCGACCATCAATGAGCATCTTAAAAATATTTATTCATCGTATGAATTAGAGGAAAATTCAGTTATTAGGAATTTCCTAATAACTGCCGAGGACGGCAAGAAATACAATACAAAACATTATAATTTAGAGGCGATTATTGCTCTTGGCTATCGTATCAATTCCGAGAGGGCCACTGAGTTTAGAAGATGGTCGACGCAAGTACTGAAAGCGTATGCCATCCGCGGGTATGTTTTGGATAATGAAAGACTGAAAAATGGTGCGTATTTCAGCAAAAAATACTTTGATGACTTGATTCTTGAAATTCGCGATATTCGCGAAAGCGAGCGGAATTTCTACCAAAAAATTACGGATATTTATGTTACTGCCATGGATTATGATCCACAGGCGGAAACAACCAAGGATTTTTTTGCCACAGTTCAAAATAAGCTTCATTATGCTATCCATGGGCACACAGCCGCAGAGTTGATTGTTGAAAGAGCAAACCACCAAAAAGAGTATATGGGGCTTAAAACATGGAAAAAGGCTCCCCATGGAAAGGTTCTTAAATCTGATGTTTCCATAGCTAAAAATTACCTAAACGAAAAAGAGATCAAGTCACTCAATCGTTTTGTGACTATGTATTTGGATTACGCTGAAGATCAGGCGGAAAACGGTATTCCAATGACCATGAAAGATTGGTCGCAAAAGCTCAATGTGTTTTTACAATTTAACTCAAAAAACATTTTAAAAGATGTCGGTAAGGTTACTGCGGCAATCGCTAAGAGCTTCGCTGAAAGTGAATTTGAAAAATATCGACCAGTTCAAGATAAGCTTTATGAATCCGACTTTGATCAATTTATTAAATTTTTACCCGGTGAAATAAAATAGGATGATTGTTATCTTTTATAAAAACATTATGAATAATATTATTCCGTTTGAACAAAGTACAATTCGCAAAACTTGGCACAATGAGCAGTGGTATTTTTCGGTGATTGATGTTGTTGGGGTGCTGATTCAACAACCGGATTTTAAAAAAGCTAAAAGTTATTGGACTACCCTGAAAAACCGCCTCAAGAACGAAGGAAGTGAGTTGGTCACAAAATGTGACCAACTGAAAATGGTAGCTCAAGATGGAAAAATGCCCGAAAAGAATTGGAATCAGAAACGGGAAAAAGTGTGATTACCGGTGAAAACTTTTTACCAAAGAACTAGTTTAAATCGTCCTTTGGAAAATCTAAAAATATCCTTCATATCCAGCGGGTTTACGCCTGAACGGTGGAATTGGAGTGTGCCTGCCAAAACGGCAATCTCTGCGGCTATGTCAAAAGATAAATTTTTAAAATGGTCTTGCTTTCGATTATTTATACCTGTACCATAGGTGTAGGTATCTATTTAATCCACTTTTATGACCGATCAAAAAATCTTAATAAACTTCAAAAAAGCCAAAAGTCACCTCGAGAAAATCATTAAAATGGTTGAAGAAGGCAAATATTGTATTGACGTTATGCAGCAGAATTCGGCCGTGGTTGGGCTTTTAAAGTCCGCCCATTTGATGTTGATGGAAAATCATTTAAATTGCTGCTTTAAAGACGCGATGAAAACCAACAATGAATCAAAGCAAAAAGAGATGATTCAGGAAATTTTAAAGGTTACCAAACTTTCCAATAAATAATTTATAAATTATATAATCAATTTTCCCCATGAAAAAAGACTCAACAAAAACTTCTCCAATTCAGGAGCCGGAGAATAATGTTTTAATTAAGCAAAGCGCGAATGGAGAACCGCTGAAGGTTATTCTTGAATCGCGGATTGAAGCGGAAGGCCGGATTATTCAGGATGCCAATGGGAAGCCACAATTTGAAGGCAAAATAAAAAATGAAAAGTTTGCGGAGTTTCATCTGGATAAAAAAGATGATAAATCAGCTTCTTTCGTTCATAATTTTTTACAGGCAGTGAATTTCAGTAATCTTTTTGAAAATATTGGTAAAAATAATGAGCCAACGGTTTTGCAGGTGCAGTCGGTGGCTTCGCCTTTAAATGGAAAGATGGAGGTGGTTTCTACAAAAAAAGAAAATAACAAACGTGTGCATCTGGGCCTTTCCGGGATGAACTGTTCTTCGTGCGCGGCGATTATTGAACGGGTTCTTAAAAAGCTTCCCGGTGTAAAAGAAGCTCATGTTAATTTTGGTTCGGAAAAGGCTATGGTCAATTTTGATGAAAATGTTAATTCGCTTGATGACCTGTTTAATGCGGTAAAAAAGGCCGGGTATTCGGCAAATCTTGTTA
The DNA here is from genome assembly GCA_041659405.1 of Candidatus Altimarinota bacterium. Lineage (GTDB taxonomy): Bacteria > Patescibacteriota > Gracilibacteria > UBA1369 > UBA1369 > JBAZYK01. The sequence goes on along the minus strand of JBAZYK010000008.1, from coordinate 78,636 downwards.
ATGAAGCCAATTCTGAAGAAGAAAATAAAAGGAAAAAAGCGGACCTGAATGCCATTAAAAATAAATTTCTGATTTCATTGGTATTTAGTTTGCCGATGGTTTACTTTATGTTTTTGGATTTCTTTAAGTTTCTCCCTGGGGCGGAAGTTTTGATGCCTTACGTAGGAATTATTTCGCTGCTTTTGACGATTCCTGTGCAGTTTGGGCCGGGCGTGGGATTTTATAAAGGAATGTGGTCAAGCTTGCGCATGAAAACTTTTAATATGGATAGTTTGATTGCAATTGGAACTTCCACCGCCTTTTTTTATAGTTTGATAAATTATGTGAGTTACGCCGTTTCCAATAAAACTTTCTTTGGCGTGAATGGTGAAAAGATCCCGGAACTTTATTTTGAAACTGCGGCCTTCCTGATTACCTTTGTGATTTTAGGTAAGTGGTTAGAGGCTCGGGCAAAAGGAAATACTTCCGAAGCAATTAAAAAATTGATGGGTTTGCAGGCCAAAACTGCTCGGGTAATCAGAAATGGTGAAACTCTGGATATTCCAATTGATAAGGTTATTCATGATGATATTATTTTGGTGCGACCCGGCGAAAAAGTGCCGGTGGATGGAGTAATCACAAAAGGAAATTCTTCGATTGATGAGTCGATGGTTACGGGGGAAAGTATTCCGGTTGAAAAAAATGCCGGAGATAATGTTATTGGGGCAACTATCAATAAAAATGGCACGTTTGAATTCAAGGCTACACGTGTTGGAGCAGAAACGACTTTGGCTCAAATTATTCGTTTGATTGAAGAAGCTCAAGGATCCAAGGCTCCAATTCAGGCGTTTGCCGATAAAATTTCTTCATGGTTTGTTCCTGCGGTCATTGGAATTGCCATTCTGACATTTCTGGTTTGGTTTTTCATTCTTGGCGCATCACTTTCGTTTGCTCTCCTTGCTTTTACAGCTGTCATCGTAATTGCGTGTCCGTGCGCTTTGGGACTTGCTACACCAACCGCTATTATGGTTGGAACAGGTAAAGGTGCGGAATATGGAATTTTGATTAAAGGGGGCGAACCGCTTGAATCCGCTCAGGGAATCAACACAATTATTTTTGATAAAACGGGAACTCTAACAAAAGGAAAACCGGAGGTAACAGATGTTATAAGTTTTGGTAAATTGGATGAAGATGACATTTTAACTATGTCCGCCTCTTTGGAAAGGCTTTCAGAGCATCCTCTTGCGGAAGCAATTTATACTCATGCGCAGGAAGAAAGCTTGGATTTGGAGGAAGTTTCTGATTTTAAGGCGATCCCCGGGCACGGAGTTAATGGAACTATTCAGAAAAACATCTACTTTTTTGGGAATCGTAAGCTGATGGCGGACTATGCCAAAGTGGATATTGGAAAGTATGAGCGTAAAATTGCAAAACTTGAAGATCAGGGTAAAACTGTAATGATTCTGGCGCAGGGTAACGAAATCATTGGTTTAATCGCTGTGGCTGATACAATCAAGGAAACCTCAAAAGAAGCTATTTCCAAGCTTAAAAAGATGGGTATTGAGCTTTATATGATCACCGGTGATAACAAAAGAACGGCTGGCGCGATTGCCGCCGAACTGGGTATCCAAAACGTTCTTGCTGAAGTTTTGCCTGATGGAAAAGCGGAAGAGGTTAAAAAAATCCAGGCGTTGGGTAAAAAAGTCGCCATGGTTGGTGATGGAATTAATGATGCACCTGCTTTAGCACAGGCCGATCTTGGTATTGCGATGGGCTCGGGAACGGATGTGGCCATGGAAACGGGTGGAATCGTTATCATTAGAAATGACCTTCGTGATGTGGTTTCTAGCATTGAACTTTCACGCGAGACAATGGCTAAAATTAAGCAAAATATGTTTTTCGCGCTTTTCTATAATGTTATTGGAATCCCAATTGCCGCCCGTATATTCATGGGGTGGGGACTGATTTTAAAGCCTGAACTTGCCGGTTTGGCGATGGCATTAAGTTCGGTTTCCGTGGTGACAAATTCACTCTTATTGCGCTATTTTAAGCCAAATAGAAGAAATTACCTGTCGAAAATCGCCCCTGTAATCATGATTTTGTTCTTTTCCTTTCTGTTCTGGGAATTTGCCAAATTCAGCTCCAGGATTGCATAAAAGTTCTCTAAAAGTTATAATATGAACATGAAAAAGATCTTTATTGCTTTTTTGGCCCTGGTTAGTTTTGGATTGAACGGTTTTTGTTTCCAATATTTTAGTGGTGGATCATTGCCGGTTGCCAAAGCGATGTCGGTGGAAAGCCAAGAAATCATGCATGACCAAGGTATGCATGATCATGGCATGTTGGGTAATCAGATGCCAAAAGGTCAATTGAAGACTCGGGATTTGGCTCAAATGAGTTGTTGTATTGGGGTGAATCTGCACCAAAAGGATGTTGATTCCAAAATTCAAAGTACTTCAGGGCTTATAGCTGTGCCGATTGTTGCAAGAAATTTTGATTTAAATTTAAATTTGGAAAGACCTTTTTTATACATCCATGTGGTGGAGGCTTATAAATCCCCTCCTTCGCTGGCGGGAATTGTCGTTAAGAAAGAATAGATAAGTTGGGTTTAACATCTTATCTTATTTCTTCTTGAATTTTAATATGCCTAAAAAGAATAAAATTGAACTCAAAATCGAGGGAATGACTTGCGCAAGTTGCGAGGTTTTGATTGAACGAAAATTTCATAAAATTCCGGGAGTTAGTTCCGTGAAAGTGAATCAAGCATCGGGAAAAGCGGTCGTTCATTTTGACGGTTCAGAGCCGTCTTTGCAGGAATTTCAGAATGTTGTAGCTGCCGATGGTTATAAAATTATTGCGGATGGAATTGATAATGCTGGTGTAAAATCCAAGGCGCAAACAAGGAATACAAAACGTGATTATCTGGAAATCGGAGCCATCTTGATCATTATTTTTGGTTTGTATATTTTGCTAAAACAAGCCAATGTTTTTGATTTCAATCTGGGTATCAGTGCCAACATGAGTTATGGCTTTATCTTTTTGATTGGCCTTGTGGCGGCGAGTTCTAGCTGTATAGCGGTGACCGGCGGTGTGCTTTTATCTTTGGCTGCAAAGTATAACGAAACCTATCAACCTAAAACGCACTTGGAAAAACTTAAGCCGCATCTGCTTTTTAATGCGGGAAGAATTGTTTCTTATACGGTTTTGGGCGGTTTACTTGGCGGACTTGGATCCTTTTTTACCGTTTCAGCAAGAGTTACCGGAATCGTCAGCATTATTGCATCTTTGTTTATGATTTTGATGGGAATGCGCATTCTTAAACTTTTTCCGGGACTTCATAAATATTCGCCAAGGCTGCCAAAAGTCATTAGTCATAAAATTTTAAAGCTTGAAAATAAGCAAAACAAAGGATTGCCGTTTTTAATGGGAGGTCTGACATTTTTTCTTCCTTGCGGATTTACTCAATCTTTACAGCTTTACGTTATAAGCAGAGGAAATTTTATTGATGGAGCGTTGATCATGCTATTTTTCGCACTTGGGACTTTACCGGCTTTGCTTTCTTTAAGCGCGATTTCCAGTTTTGCCGAAGGAAAATTCCAACGCTATTTCTTAAAGTTTTCCGGAGTGCTGGTGTTAATTCTTGGCTTATTCAATATAAATAATGGTTTGGCTTTAGCTGGATTTAATGCTTCGGCGGTAACTTCGTTTTTTAGAGGAAATAACAATGGCGTTCAATCACAAACTGATTCAATTAAAACCGGCACGGCTCAATCTAATGCGGTAAAAATCGAAAATGGAAAACAAATTGTGGAAATGAATGTTAAAGGTTACACCTATACTCCAAGTCAATTTACGATTGTTAAAGGGGTACCGGTTGAATGGCGTGTTTATAATGCGGGGGCCGCCGGTTGTGGGCAAGTTCTTACTGTTCCAAGTCTTGGACTTACGGAATTGCTGCCAAGAGATAACACCAAAATTATCAATTTTACGCCTGATTCTGTTGGACAAATTTCGTTTAATTGCACCATGGGAATGATGACGCCGGGAATTTTTAATGTGATTGAAAATACCAATCAGAGTAATAGCCAAAATGCTATTGTTTTAAACACAGGTACTCCAAAAATTTTCGAGGCCGAAACTCAGCCGTATGATCCTGCCGCGGACAACTCTAGCGTTCAAAAAATTACTGTAACTGTTACCGCTGATCGTGGTTTTGATCCTCCTGTGACTACCATAAAAAAAGGGATTCCGGTGGAGCTTACTGTTGATGATCAGGTCGATTTGGGCGGGTGTATGGGCACAATGGTGATTCCGGAATTTGGGGTAGCCAAACTTCTTAAAATTGGAAAAAACATTATAAACTTCACCCCAACTCAAACCGGCACTGTCGATGCCGTTTGCAGCATGGGAATTCTCCAAACTTCATTTAACGTTGTTGATTAATATTTATTAACTTTTACACATATGAAAACTCAATTTAAAGTAACCGGAATGGACTGTCATGCCTGCAAAGCCATGATTGAAGATGTGGCTACCGATTTCCCTGAAATTACTCACTGTGATGTTGATTTTAAGACCGGCCTTGGAAATCTTGAATATACAGATGGTTTTGACCTTAATAAGTTTAAATCGGCGGTTGATGCAGTTGGCAAATACAAGCTGGAATTCACAAAATAAGGATAGTATTGATTGATCCCTTGTGTTTTTGGCGAAATCTTCCTAAAATGGCTCCGCATATGTGTGGCTGGGTAGCTCAGCTGGTTAGAGCGCGGGACTCATAAGCCCGAGGTCGGCAGTTCGATCCTGCCTCCAGCCACCATGTAAAATAAAACTCTTCTTATGGTTCCATTTCACATTTCCTCCGGGGAAGAAGCGAAGATTTATTTAAGAATCAGGCATTACCGGGATCGTTTTTTTGAACCGGTTTGCGCGATTTTGGCTAAACACCGTTTTTCGCCGGATTTATTAAGTTATCTTGGAATTTTTTGCGCGCTGATTTTTGCGCTATTTTTTGCTTTTAATATCTGGTTGGCTTTTTTGTTTTTACTTTTGAATCAGGTTTTTGATTCATTGGATGGCTCACTGGCAAGGTTTACTAACAAGACTTCTACGTTGGGCTCCTTAACCGATACCACTGCGGATCATTTGAGTTTCCTGATTGTTTTTATGACACTGTTGTATTTCCGTTTTCTGGACGCATTTTGGGGAGCTTTTTATCTGACGAATTATGTCGTTATGATTTTTTTGCTGGTTATTCTTAATTTTAAGCAGGTTAAATTTTTCCCGGTCATTAAGAGCAAATACATCATCTATTTGTTATTTTTGATTATGCTGATCAGTGGCGCCAATTTCTTTGATCCGGTCTTGGTTTTCTTCTCTATCTACATGTTGATTGTAAACTCATTCCTGTTTCACAAACTACGATGCTCAATCTGATTTTAGAAGCTGTTGGGTTCTATTTACCGGCTTATGTAGCCAATATGATGCCAATCTTTTTTGATAAGCTGGGTTTATTGAAAAGTTGGGCTATCCCAATTGATGGTGGAAGAAAGCTCGGTAAAAATGAGATTTTTGGAAGTCATAAAACCTGGCGCGGACTTTTTGCGGGAGTTGTTGGCGGTTTTTTGGCTGCGCTGATTGTTATGATAGGAGTGGTTGAGGGGGCGCGGCTGATTGCCGGCCTAAATACAGAATTCAAAATCTATATTAAAGTGCTGGTGATATCACTTTTTTGGGGAGGGAGTTTGGGTTTGGGGGCACTGTTGGGGGATCTAATAAAAAGTTTCTTTAAAAGACGCCTGGGCATTAAAGACGGAGCTCCGTTTGTACCTTTTGATCAAATTGATTTTGCGCTTGGGGCAGTACTGTTTGCCTCATTTTTACCGGTTCATTTTAAATATGGCTCTTTTTGGCAAACGAGCCTGGTTTTTATAATTATAACTCCCCTGCTGCATTTAACAGCAAATGTAATCGCTTATAAAGTCGGCTGGAAAAAGGTTTGGTGGTAGACGCAATTCAGGCAGTGGATGCAATGCTTTAGCTCATATCAACGCCAATACGTGCCGAGATTTCCTGGTCGACGAATTCCTTTTTGCGGCCGTATTTCATGCGTGAATATTGAGTAACGATTTCGCCAATCTTTGGATTAGCCTTACTCATGTCGTAAACCGTCTCCATCGAAAATGGTCTGGAAGTTGAATTTTTGATATTCAGTTTGATGTAGGCTTTGAAGTTGGCAATACCAATTACATCCTGTTCCGTAAGCACCGGAGCATATTCTTTTGCCATATACTCGGCATCTTCGGCACCAACCTTAAATGACATCATGGTACCAACGTTACCAAAGACCGCATCACGAATGGAAGTATCATTCTTTTTTTCCAGCTGTTTAATATACTGATGGGCCATAATTAGGCCAAGATGATACTTACGTGCTTCGGACAAGATCGAGCAAAACGAATCTGTGGCAAAGTTTTGGAACTCATCCACATAGAGATAAAAATCTTTACGATCTTTTTCGGGAATATCAACGCGGCTCATGGCTGCCATTTGTAGACGGGCAACTATTACCAACCCCAAAAGCTGGGTATTCAAATCACCGATTTTACCTTTGGAAAGGTTAATCAAAAGAATTTTCTTTTCATCCATCATTTCACGAAAATTGAAGGCTGATTTTGGCTGACCAATCGTATTTCTCATGATTGAGTTTGTGATAAACGGACCAAACTTGGCCGAGAAATATGGAATCATTTCCTGACGTTCGCGTTCGCCGGTATGGGCATATTCATGCTCCCAAAATGATTTCACAATCGGATTTTTAACCTTGCTGACTTTGTACTTCATGAACTCGTCATCAACGAAAATTCTGGGAACATCAATTAAAGTTGCACCTTCTTCTTCGTCTTCCATAAGCGTCAAACAGGCGTTACGGAAATAATGTTGAATACGCGGACCAAAGATTTCATCACCAAATATTTTAATAAAAATTTCGGTCGCCTGACTTGAAGCAAGGTCCTGCTGCTCGGGAGTTTTGGCTTCCAGAATATTTAAACCCATTGGACGTTCCATATCCGCCGGATTGAAAATCACCACATCTTTAGCTCTTTCTTTTGGAACGAATTGAATTAACTCTTCGATCAAATCTCCATGGGGATCAATTACGCAAAGGCCATCACCATTAATAATGTCCTGGCGGGCCATCCAGCTTAAGAAAACGGATTTACCCGAACCGGATTTACCTATGCAATAATGATGTCTGGTGCGATCGTCTCTAAGCATTCTAATTGGCGTTTTAACGCCGCGATAAACGTTGTAGCCCAAAAGGATTCCTTCCGTTGGAACGTTCACGGGAGCAGGCAATACTTTATATTCAAGCCATCTGATGATTGGAGTGTAATTGTAGCGGCTGGTTGGGTAATGAAACAATGTTGCCAATTCACCACTCACTAAAATTGATTGTTTTTCACCAAGGTAAAACACGTTGGTATCCAATAATCTCTTATTGAAATTAAACTTCATGAAGAAGTTATTGATTGTATCAAATAAAATAATACGTCTGGTTTGGAACCAGTTCATCTGCGCATCTTTTAATAGATTTAAACCAAGCGCAACGTTATCGGTTATTTCACTGGCGCGTGATTTTGTTTTGCCTGATCCAATAACGCGGACCAGAGTGTCAAAGCCATCTTCACCGGCTTTTTCACCAATATGTTTGGCTACTTCTTCACGAGTTTGAAGTAATCTTACAAAACCGGAGGTTGCGCCGTATGGACCGGCCGGGCCGCCTCCTTCTGCACCTTTGGCCACTTTATCGGCACCGAACAATAATCCAACAAAAAGACTGTTAAGCCAACCTAAGCCCGGTAATCGCAATCCTTCAGGTTTTTTACCACTAAACATTAAAGCGGCTGCGTTTTCAGCCTTCTTTCTCCATTTCTTGCTTTTTTTAGGTCTGATAATTATTTGGATCACACCAATATCACCGTCCTCAAATTTAGAAAAAATATTGGTAAGATCATTTAACGGATCATTTTCAAGATTTTTATAGGTTTTAATCGGATAGAAAAATTTGTTTTTTAAGTGGGCATAATAACATCGCAGCTTATTACCTTTTGGTTGAATGTCATAAGCTTGAGCCGGAGTAATGTCGGCATTTGGGTAATATGATGTGATTTGCTTTTCAATAAGCTGACTATAACGTTTATTAACAACAACGTAAAATTCAACAATTTTATTGATTGCGACTATTTCTATGGAAAGAATATCATCCCTCCAAATCCAGGTCCTAATCATGTTTTTTAAACTTAATTCACCCAATTCATGAATATTGCGATAAAACTGTTCCATGATTCCAATTTTTTCTTTGAAATCCTTTTCATCGGCTTTATCTTTATCTTTAGGCGATTCCTCACGCGGTAATGTGACTTTTAAAAAGACCAAATGGCGGGAAGCTACCAATACCATGTGTAGATACCGCATTATTTTTACAAAATATATAAACCCAATAATTCCGATGACAATCAGTTCGGCAACAAAAATTGGATTTTGTAGTATGTATAAGCCTATTTTTTTTAGTGCGTCTATAATCTGGGTCCAGTCCATATTTTTTCTTATAAATCATATTATTTTACCATGAATCAGCCTTTTTTTGAAGGGTATTACTGATCTTTCCCGGTATTTAAAAGATTCTTTGGCGAAAAACGAGCGATTTTTGCCTGTTTTATGGCATTAATCCTGCTTTGTGAAAGCTAAAATAACCATTTTCAGCAATTATCAGATGATCAAGGACGGGAATTTGAAGGATTTTGCCTGCTTCATCGATTTTCGCAGTCATTTCCAGGTCTTTTTGGCTTGGTGTACATTCGCCGCTGGGATGATTATGCGCAAGAATAATGGCATAGGCGTTGTGTTCTATTGCCGGTCTAAAAATCTCACGCGGGTGCACAATGTTGGTATTTAGCGTTCCCATTGAAATTACTTCATCATGAATCAGAAAATAGCGGGAATTAATAAAAAGCCCCCTTAAATACTCTTTCTTCAGGTTTTTCATATCTTTTAAAATTGCAAAAGCCTGGTCGCTGTTTTTTAGCAGGATTTGTTTTTTTGATCCGCCGTTAGGGTTTTTGTTGAATTGATCGTTTTTGTTTTGGGTAAAATCGCACATAAATTTATTTAAAAAAGGTAGCCTCTCTTAAGCTACCCCTTTTAAATTAAAACTTTCTAAATTAAAGCTGAAGTCTTTTTGCTAATTCTGCTTTTAAATCAGTTATCTTGATGCGATCCTGTTTCATGGTGTCACGGTCGCGAATTGTAACGCTTTGATCTTTTTCAACAGTATCAAAATCAACAGTAACACAATATGGCGTTCCAATTTCATCCTGACGACGATAGCGCTTTCCAATTGATCCGCTGGTATCAAAATCAGCCATAAAGTCTGTCTTCAACATCTCCCAAACTTCACGGGCCTGCTCGTTGAGCTTATTCATTAAAGGTAAAACTGCAACCTTGTATGGGGCCAAAGATGGCTTGAACTTAAGCACAACGCGGGTATCGCCCTCCTCATCACCTTCAACTTTTTCTTCATGATAGGCGTTTAAAAGAGTCATCAAAAAAGTTCTGCTTAAACCAAAAGTCGGCTCAATTACATGTGGAATATATCTTTCCTGGGTGTATGGGTCCAGGTAACTCATATCCACACCACTTTTTTCGGTATGATTTTTAAGATCAAAATTGGTGCGATATGCCAGGCCATAAAGCTCTTTCCAGCCAAATGGCGTGTTGTATTCAATATCGACTGTTCGTTTTGAATAGTGCGATAATTCGTCTTGTGAATGTTCACGAACGCGAGTGTTTTCTTTTTTAAGACCGATGTGTTCAACCCAGCGGTGCATTTCATTAAGCCAATATTCAAATGTCTTCTCCCACTGACTTTCGTGAATAAAATATTCTAATTCCATCAAATCAAATTCGAGCGTTCTAAAAATAAAGTTTCCGGGAGTAATCTCGTTTCTAAAGCATTTTCCGGTTTGAGCAATACCAAAAGGGACCTTCTTGCGGGAAGTATTCAAAACGTTTCTAAAATTGGTGAACATGGATTGAGCAAGTTCTCCTCGCAAATAAACAGGTTCGGTATCACCGGCAACCGGGCCAATAAAAGTTCTGAATAAAAGATTGAAAACGCGGGTGTTGGTAAAAGTTTTCGATCCGCATTTTGGGCACTGAATCTGATTTTCGACAATAATTTTATCCAAGTCTGTGGTTGAAAGGCCTTCCACCTTGATGTCTGTGGAGTCTTCAATCAAATGATCAGCTCTAAAACGACCTTTGCAGGTTTTACAATCAATCTGGGCATCGTTAAAATTTTCCACGTGGCCGCTCGCCTGCCAAACTTTTGGATTCATTAAAATAGCAGCATCAAGCCCCACCATGTCTGCTCTTTCACGCACGAAAAATTTCCACCAGGCCTGACGGAGGTTTTCTTTAAGTTCAACGCCAAGTGGACCGTAGTCCCAAGTATTGGCAAGCCCACCGTAAATCTCGGATCCCGGAAAAACAAAGCCGCGTCTTTTGGCTAGGGAAACAATTTTATTCATTAAATCTTCGGCCATTTTTTTCAATTATAAATTATAAATTTTGACTAAGCCTTTTTTTCTTCTTTTTGGCGATTTCTCCAGTCAAGAAGCGCATTGGAAAGCACTTTCATAAATGATTCCGCAGTTTGATGGCTTAAATTAACGCGGTTTACAACCTTGATTGTCATTGGTTGCATGTTTGGGATGATATAACCAAAATCGAGAATAATTTCGTTGCTATTTACATGAACCGAAACTGCATTTGAGTAAACACCCTGCTCTAAAGATGGATCGATTTTTACCTGAACCTGTTGATTTGGATCTGCCATAGTTTTTAATTAAGAATTAAAAATAATTATAAGTTTGGGCTTTTATTTTGACTGATTGGCGCTTCCACTCTTCACTCTTGCCTCTTTATTGGCAAGCTGACCACATGCGGCATCTATATCCTGTCCCATGGTCATTCGGATTGTAGAGGTAATGCCCCGATTTTTCAAGATTTCACTAAAAACTTTAATATTATTTTTGTGACTGCCTTCTATTCCCTGAATGCCGGTTGCGTTGTAAGGGATCAGATTAACGTGGCAGAGCTGCCCTTTTAAAAGTCGCGCCAGAGCTGTTGCATCTTTTTCACCATCATTGATGTTTTTTAGCATTACATATTCGTAAGAAACGCGACGATTTGTTTTTTGAATATAATCTTCAATTGCTTTCATCAATTGTTCCAAAGGATATTTATGGGCAATTGGCATGATTTTTTGGCGTATTTCCTGGGTAGGCGCATGAAGACTTACGGCCAAGTTAACCTGAATTTTGGCATCGGCAAGTTTTTCAATACCTTCGCAAATTCCTGATGTGGAAACGGTAATATGGCGTGCGCCAATGTTTAGTCCATCGGGATCATTGATATTCCTGATCGAATCCATGACGTTTTCATAGTTCATAAATGGCTCCCCCATGCCCATGAAAACAATATTGGTAACATGACGATCTTTTTTATGAAGTTTTTGGGCAAAATAAAGAACCTGATCGGAAATTTCTTCGTAAGTTAAATTACGACCAAACTTTAAGGTTCCGGTGGCGCAAAATTTACAACCAAGTTGGCATCCGGCCTGGCTAGAGACGCAAACGGAATCCCGTCCATCATCAAACTCCATTAAAACCGCTTCGATTTTCTGGCCGTCATTGGTTTCAAAAAGTGCTTTTTCGGTTTTTCCATCCTTGGAAACCATTGATCTGACCGGTTTTAGACTCATTATTCCGATGTTTTTTTTCAGGTATTCTTTAAGTTCCTTTGGTAAAGTGGTGATTTCGTCATAATTATCGACTGCTTGTTGGTATATGGCAGCCATAATTTGCTTGGCGCGGAACTTGGGGAATTTGGCCAGTTCCAGTTTTAAAATAAGGTCTTGTTTTGAAAGCATAGGGGGTGTTGATGAACCTTGTACAACACGAAGTGTATTTGAGTTTTTTCTTTTTGTGAAGGCAAAAACTCCTATTTTCTCCAATATCGCCACTTGCAATATCCGGGAGCTTGGATTATTCAGGTAACAGAGTCAGCATTTAACATCTTCGCCTATGCATACTTTACTTGTCACCAACCTTCCCCAAAAAGGTGAGTTTATTGCTAAAGGACTGGAATATGAACAGTTACCAACCGATGTTAGAGTTTACCCAACGGAAAACCTTGCGGAAAAAGCTCTGGGTTATGACGCGATTTTTATTTACATGAAGGATTTAAACCATTTTGAACCGATAGTTGATGCCTGTTTTAAATATAAAAATTTACCGATAATAATTCTGGCGCCGGAGTTTGATTCATTGATCGTTGATTATTTACGGAGAGATAAAAGAATTTCCAATCTTTTTGTCCGGCCGTTTCCTTTTAGATTGATTGCTGCGGAAATGCGATTTCAGATTTTCCTTTTTAAGGAAAAAATGAATAATAGCACCATTAAAATTCGTGACCTTGAGTTGAACCGTGAATCAAGGGAATTGAAATTTAAAAACGAGCCCATCTACCTGCGCTGCAAAGAATTTGCACTTTTGGAGTTCATGATGCTGAATACCGGTAAGATTTTAAGTCGCGGAACCATTTTGGAAAATGTCTGGGATCGGAATGCTAATATCATGACAAATACGGTAGATGTCCACATCAACAAATTAAGAAAAAAGATTCATAAAGATAACGAGCATTTTATCCGCACTGTTCCATGCTCGGGTTATATTTTCTCGTAAAGTTGTTTTAAAAATAATTTGCATTTCGGTTAAGTGTGTTATAACTTATTTCCAGAATTTTACTTTTTGGAAATGACTTCTTCTTCTGTTGATCTTGTCTTTGAACAATTACAACAGCATGTAGCTCAATTTTTGCTGCTGCTATCACAAAAAGAGAAATTCGTCATTGAAAGAAGGTTCAATCTGGACTTGAAAAAAAGAGCTACTCTCGAACAAATTGGGAGGCATTTTCATGTAACACGTGAAAGAATCCGCCAGATTGAAAAGAACGCTCTGCAGAAGCTTAGAAGGAATGTAGAGAACAGTCCTCTGCACTCGATTAACGATATAATTTTTGATTTGCTTTCTACTAATGGGGGGATTTTGCGTGAAGATATTCTGCTTTCAAAATTCTTTAATCAAACTTCAGAGTTTTCAACTGCCGTTATTTCTTTGGTTTCATCGGTGGATAAAAGATTCGAGCGCATGCCAAACACAATCATGTTTCATCCATACCTGCGTTTGAATGTTTTTTCGGAAAGCACGATTAATGAAATTACGGAAAAATCTTTAAATTTTTTACATAAAGAAAAAGAAGTTGTTGGAATTGGACAAGTGTTCAATGAATTGAAGTCTTCATTCGAGGCAAAATCCTTCACAATTGATTCACTTAAATCTTTGCTGCAAATTCAAAAGAATTTTAAGCTTATCAATGATAGTTCGGTCGGCCTTTACGAATGGCGAAATATCAACCCAAGAACTTTACGTGATAAAATCTTTTTTATTCTTAGGATAGATAAAAAGCCGCTTCATTTTATTGATATTCAAAGTAAGATTATTACTTCCGGGTTTGATCATAAAAATGTAAATCTTCAGGCTGTTCACAATGAACTTATACGCTGCCAGGACTTTGTTTTAATCGGCCGGGGCATTTATGCGCTAAAAGAGTGGGGCTACAGTCACGGGACCGTTTCTGACGTAATTAAGACACTCCTGAATAAGAATCAGTCTCTTCACCAGGAGGAAATCATTGATGAGGTTTTAAAAGTGCGCCAGGTTAAACCGATTACCGTGCTGCTTAACTTAAAAAACTCCCCGGAATTTATTCGTGTGGGTCGTAAACAATACGCGCTGGCCAAGGTTAAAGCCAATTAAATGTGTGTTTTAGATCCTGCGGAAGGCTTTTTTGTTTTCTTTATAGATGGGTTTATATTGCCTCTGTGAGCCAAGCATTTGGGCGATCACTTCTTTTTGCAGTTGCCTGTGATATTTTCTTTGTGATTTACCATAAAGACTTTTGATTTCTTTATTTCTTGGGTCGATATCAAGAATTTCTTTTGCGGCCTTGATGGCTTTGTCGTACTTTTTGATTAAATATAGCGTACGGATTTCTTCGGTGCTTTTATAAATGAATTCCTTTTTTTCATCGATTTTATAAAATTGATAGTCTTTTTTTGTTTCCTTAATCAGTTTTTCCAATAAGGTTGATTTTGAATCGATTCGTATTAATCTTTGATAAAAGAGCAAAATATCTTCATATCTTTGGCTTTGAAGCAGGGTTTGATTTTCCTGAATTTCGCTGTTGATCCAGTCTGTTCTGATTTTGCCGATGAGCTTTTTAACTTGAGATTCATTAATTTTCAGTAAACGTAACTTTTCGGCTTCACGTAGGCACTCCCCAAATTTCTTTTCTTTAACGAGTTGTAAAATTCGTTCGAAATCTTTCCCAAAATATTCTTCCTGCTGTTCATAAACCTGCTGATTGTAGGCCTCTTGCGCTTTTTTCATGACTTGCAAAAGCGGCGGATAATCAGCCGTAAAAGCTTGTAATTTTTGTAAATAAGCCAAAATATCGGCAAACTTTTTCTCTTTCCAAAGCGGCTCCAGCATTTCCAGATCTTTTTTTACCGAATCCCGATTCAACTTGCGAACTGTGTTTTCGATCTTACTTTTAAGACGAATTATCTTGATGTTCTCGGGATCAAAACGAAGAATTTCCAGACAGGCACGATGAGCGTCAGCCCATTTTTCCTGCTCAACGTAATCAAGAATGAGTTGATAATTCGCCTTTATTAACGATTTTGCGTCTGTTATAGCCATGGGCTTTTGTGTCTAAGTTTGTGATTGTTTCTCTTTATTTTAACCTATTTTATCGCTTTTTGCCATGCAAAAGATGACAAAGCAGCCAATATTCTACTCTTTGGCCAAATCTTCAAGTTCTTTTAATTTCTTTTCCAGGGCATCAAGTTCGTTTTTAAGATCTGCAAAGATTTCTTTTTCCTTTGCCACAATTTCCGGGCGAGCCTTTTGCAAAAACCCGGGATTTGATAATTTTGCCTCCAGGCTTTTTATTTTCTGATCGGCTTCCTGAAGCTTTTTTTGAACTTTTTGCTTTTCTTTACCAATATCGAAAATGTCTTTCATGGGGATATAAAGGTCTACCCCATCAACGTATTTCCAGATTGCATGCTCTATTTTTTCGCCTTTTTGTTCCAGCGTAAGTTTTTCCAAACGCGCCATTCGGATCAGGGCTTCCTGCTTTTGTTCTATGATATTCGTATATTTTCCGCCATAGATAATAACGTTTAATTTTTTAACCGGTTCAATGCCCGCTTCCGCCCTGATGCTCCTGATCGCGGTAATTAACGACTGAACAACTTCAAACTCTTTTTCCTCTTTTTCAAACATTAGAGTTTTATCTAACTTTGGCCAATCTTCGCCCAAAAGAAGCTTTTTTTCACCTAAATGTTCCCACAAAACTTCGGTTACAAATGGAACAAAAGGGTGAAGTAATTGAAGCAGGGTCTTTAAGACATAAATCAAAACATCCGCGTTCATTTGGCCTTTGGAAACTTCAAGGTACCAGTCGCAATATTGGCTCCAGGTAAAATCGTAAATCTTGGTTCCGGCTTCGGAAAGCCTAAAATTATCAAGATCTTCGGTAACTTCTTTAATCAGTTTTTGTAATTTGGAAACGATCCATTTATCAGCCAATGAGTTGATGGATTTTTTGTTAAACTCCTTGGGTTCATAGTTTTCCGGCAGGTTCATTAACGCAAAACGGGCCCCATTCCAGATCTTGTTAACAAAGTTGCGATATCCGGCAATCTTTTCTTCATAAAGCCTAAAATCATTACCCGGTGAAGTTCCAATGACCAGACTTAAACGGACAGAATCCGTTCCAAATTTTTCGATCATATCCAACGGATCAATTCCATTACCAAGAGATTTGCTCATCTTTCTGCCCTCTTTATCTCTTACCAAACCATGCAGATAAACTTTTTCGAATGGTATTTCATGCAAAGCATAGGTCGTCATTAAAACCATGCGGGCTACCCAGAAAAAGAGAATGTCATAGCCGGTTTCCAATACCGAAGTTGGATGAAAATATTCCAGTTCCTTAGTTTTTTCCGGCCAGCCAAGTGTGGAAAAAGTCCATAACCCGGAAGAAAACCAGGTATCCAAAGTGTCCGGATCGCGCGTGATTTTGGCTGATCCGCAATGTGGGCATTTTGTTGGAGCCTCGGTTTGTACTATTGGCTGACTGCATTTTGATTCAGCTTTTTCCTGACAATACCAAACCGGAATCTGATGTCCAAACCAGATTTGCCTGGAAATACACCAATCTCTTAGGTTATTGAGCCAGTGAAAATATATTTTATTAAAGCGATCGGGAATAATTTCAATTTTGCCATCTTTAACCGCTTCCGCGGCTTTTTGTTTAAGGCTTATCAGCTTGCCGCCTTCTTTGATTACCGGCTTGCTAACGTCAATAAACCACTGCTCTGAAATTAACGGTTCAACCGGACTTCCGCATCTGTAACAAACCGAAAGGTTGTGGACGTAGTTTTCGTCAACGCGCTCTAAAAGGCCTTTTTCCGCAAGTATTTTAACAATTGCTTCTCTTGAATCCCGGGCATTTTTTCCGGCAAATTCAGGACCCACCACGTCGGTAAAATTGCCGTTTTGATCAATGATCTGAACGATTTCCAGTTTGTGTTTTTGGGCAATCTCAAAATCAATAAAATCGTGGGCTGGTGTGATGGTCATGGCTCCTGTTCCGAATTCCTGGTCTGCGCTTTTATCAGCAATAAATTGGGCTTTAATATCACCTTTAATCCAAGGAACTGTCATTTCTTTATCGAAATATTTTTTGTATCTTTTGTCATCTGGATGCGCAACTATGACCTTATCCAAAAATTTGGTTTCCGGACGGGCCGTACCAATAACAACCGGACCGTATTTGAAATAATAAAATTTGCTCTTTTCCTCTTTGAAATTAACTTCATCGTCCGCAAGCGTGGAACTGCAACGTACGCACCAGTTTACAATGCGCTTTCCGCGGTAAATCAAACCATCATTATACATGCGGGTAAAAATTTCTCTAACAGCTTTGGAAAGCCCATCATCAAGCGTATATCTTTCTCTGGTCCAATCGCAGCTTGTGCCCATTTTTCGCATTTGTTTGCGGATGGTTGATTGTGAACCTGCCACAAATTCATGAACGCGTTTAAGAAACGCCTCGCGCCCAAGACTGTGGCGGGTCAGTCCTTCTTCGGCAATGATTTTTTCAACTTTGTTCTGAGTTGCAATACCGGCATGGTCGGTGCCCGGAACCCACAAAGTTGGAAACCCCTGCATTCTTTTATAACGAACCAGAATATCTTCAACCGCAAGCATAATTGCATGTCCCAAATGGAGTGTGCCGGTGGCATTTGGAGGTGGCATCGAAATCGTAAAAGGCTTCTTCCCTGTAACGATTTTTGGAGTAAAAAGCCCGGATTTTTCCCATTGTTGATAGATGTTATCTTCAAAATTTTTGGCCTCGTATGTTTTTTCGATTTGTTTCATAGTTGAATTTGTGACGTAAAGTTTATATTATGTAGATACGTGCAGGATAAATGCCCCTGACATTTTATGTTATTTTGAGCGGAGAAGCGAATGAAATAG
The DNA here is from genome assembly GCA_041659405.1 of Candidatus Altimarinota bacterium. Lineage (GTDB taxonomy): Bacteria > Patescibacteriota > Gracilibacteria > UBA1369 > UBA1369 > JBAZYK01. The sequence continues at coordinate 60,919 of JBAZYK010000008.1, read as the reverse complement.
CGCTTAGCGCAATTGACAAAACGGGCAAATATCATGTATAATTATGTAATTTATTCACGAATTCTGTGTTATATAGGTAAAGTATAAAACTAATTTTATGGCGAATAATCCAGGAAACAACAAGGAACAAATCGTTCACGCACCTGAAGCTCAACGGGAAAAGCCCCAGGAGCAAAAGGCTGAAAAACAGCAGTTATCCAAAGAGGTTCAACAAACTTCCACCAGATTTATGGAAGGCGTGGGCGAAGTTGTCGAAAATGTGGAAGCTTCAAACGAAAAAGTAAGTGAACAGGTTTCGGAAAAGAAAAGTGTCGGACCTGCTACCAAGTTTTCCGGAGGAGCGGCTCAGACTACTCAAACAGCAATTAAGCCGATCAAGATCCCAACAATTGAGGCGATGCGCGGACAAATCGCGCATGAAATTGAAAAGCAGATCAAGGTTTTAGAAAAAGAGGCAAAAAAAATCATGAGAGATCCAAAAGGATTTTCACCTTATTCACTTAACGGAGTCGTAACTAAAATCAGGGAATTAAAAGAAATTTTGGAACATTTGGCTTATGCAACCGTAGAAACACTCAAAGGTTGGTGGTTGAAATTTGTTAAAAATATTTCCATTTAATGATAAACATCATTAGAAAAACGCATTGTTTGGAAAAATATTTGCGCATTAATAATCAAGAATACAGGCAACATGTCCTGGATTTTTTTGAAAATAATTTGCGTCTGGATGTTAGAAATAAAGGCGATATAACCAGCCGGCTTTTACCTGATCCTGAAAGGAAAATTGAGGCTTTTTTCTTGGCAAAAAGTGATGGCGTTGTTGCCGGCATTGAAGAGATAGAGTTTTTTTTGAATCATGTTGAGAAGCTTGCAAGTATTAAATTAGGTGAGGTTTCTGTTAATTTTAAAGTGCGCGATGCCGAAAGACTTACCAAAGGCCAGGAATTTGGAAGTTTGAAAGGTTCCGCGCAGGATATTTTGTTACTGGAAAGAACAATTTTAAATTTTCTGCAAAGGATGTCCGGGGTCGCAACTGCTACTGCCAAGGCCTGCAGTTTAAGCGCGAGCAAGGTTTTGATTACCCCAACGCGAAAAACTTTATGGCCACTGTTTGATAAAAAGGCTTGCATGGTTGGTGGAGGCGGGACACATAGACTTTCTCTAAGTGATGCGGTTTTAATTAAGGATAATCACGTGGCACTTTTTGAAAATAATTTTGCGGCAATTTTGGATAAAATTTTTGAAAGTTCAAAAGAGCAGTTAGGAAATTTTGTGGAGATTGAAGTGACTTCCAAAAACGATGCGTTAAAAGTTGCGCAATATTATTTTGAGCAGGCGCCAAAAGGCTTTCAGCCGCTTTATATCATGCTTGATAATATGAAAGTTACCGAAATTAAAATGATTATCAATCAATGTAAAAAAATGGGCTGGCAAAAGAACATCTTTTTTGAGGCTTCGGGTGGAATTAATTTCGAAAATTTAAAGACGTATGCGGCGAGTGGAGTGGACATAATTTCGCTCGGGATGCTTACACATTCGGCAAAAGCGCTGGATATTTCTTTGGAATTCCAGGCTTGATTTAGCGCATTCGCCCGCTAAATTAATCAACACTCATTACGTGAAGGTGGGCATGAAAAATTTCCTGTCCGGCTTTTTTGCCTACACTCATTAAAAGTTTGTAATCTTCCAGCTTGAACTTTTTGGCCAGGTCACTTGCCACTTTCATCATGCGTCCCAGGGTTTTCTCGTCCGCTATTTCCATATCTTTAAGAGTTTCCATGTGCCTTTTTGGCAAAACCAAAAGGTGAACCCGCGACCGGGGATGAATATCATGAAAGGCAACACAAAGATCATCTTCATGTTCCATCTTTGAAGGTATTTCTTTGGAAATTATTTTGCAAAAAATGCATTGATCAGCCATGATCTAGTGTTTTAATTTTTAATGTTGAATTTAAACTTGGGAATTAAGCAACCTTCTTTGATTCATCAAGCTTATAAACCGCACGACCAACACGAACAAATTGAGCGTTCTTTTGAAGGTTGAGTGAGATAGTCCCCTTCTTAACCTGACGTTGTTTAAGAACTCCCTGAATGATTTCCTGTTTGGTCATTGGGCTCTTTTTGTGAAGAAGGTTTTCAATTACATCAGCAACTGTTCCCTTTTTGTAGCCCCATTCTTTAAGAGCGTAAAGGCCTCTTCCAACCAAAACGAATTGTTCGTAACGAATCAATTCATTGTGAACGGCTTGTGTGGTTACTACTTTTTTATCGAAGCCGGATTCGGCGATCTTATTGGCAATTTCAACGAAATGCAATGGATTGCCGCCTTTTTTAAGAACGATGTAAGCTTTATCACGAATACTGCGTGGGTTGATGTGTCTCCACATAATCAAGCCAAAGCCTTCTTTAATACGTTTAACGCGCTTATCCACTTCAAGACCGGAAAGAATCATTGGATTTACAAACTTTTTGCCTTTTTCTTCTATGGCAACCACTACTTCCACTGCAAGTTTTTCATCGATAATAACATCACCTTTTTTATTCAAAATAGTGATACCTGTTTCGATAATCAATTTAATGTCGTCCATGCTGATACTCAACATGTGCCAAAATGGCTTGTAGGTATTAGTTTTTTCCATCTTGGTGATTTCAGGATTGATGTTGAGTGCCAATTTAATGATATTTGCATCAACTTCCTGTGTGCTGATAATATTGTTTAAAATTTCCGCTACCAACTTGTTCTCAAGCAAAATACCACCATGGGTTGTAAGAGTTTCCTTGGCAAGTTTATTGATAATGCTGAGTTTAGTGTTATCAACGGTGCGGCGTAATTTATTTAACGCGATTTTCTCGATCTGGCGGATTCTTTCACGTGTAACAGAGAAAGATTGGCCGATTTTCTCTAGAGTTTGCTTAGGTTTGCTGTCCAGACTGAATCTTTTAACGATAACGTCTTTTTCCTTGTTCGTTAGAACCAGGAACATATCCTCAATAATTTCACTTAAATCAAGCTTTCCAATCGGTTTTTGGGGAGTGGCAGCGGTAGAACCAGTGCCAGAAGTGAAAGAGTTTTGAGAAAATTGGTTATCCATGGGTTCGCAGTTAAAGATTTTAGAAGAATTTTGGTTTAAGATTTCCTGTGCAGATAGTATGAGCTTAGGCGTAAAGAATGATAGTGTCAAGAAAGAAATTTGATCTTCACGCAAGCTTGTAGCTTTACACTTCTCTCGCAAGAAAAGGTATTTATATTACAACTTAACTTTTGGTTTGTCAAGCTATTAGCTTTGGATTGAAATTATCCCTTTTTACCTTGGGGGAAAGTTTGCTAATATGGGCCAGTGTGAAAAGGCCGGGGTGGCGAAATGGCAGACGCATCAGCCTTAGGAGCTGACGCCCACAAGGCGTGGAGGTTCGAGTCCTCTCCCCGGCACCAAATTTAAAAACCTTTTCCCTAAAAGGTTTTTAATATTTTCGAAAAGGGCAATGTATTCGCTGCGGAAAGTTTTCGCACTATTCGGATTTTTTCACTTCGGGGCCCGCGAGACCCGTAAGTTCAAAAATCCTCAATTTGCTCAAACTTCCCTCCGCTCATGCTTTTTTAATTTTTTGTGTTAAAATGCGCAGGGAATTTAAAATTTGTGGAAAAATTTTTATTTTGAACTTTTCATGGCTTACGTACCTCTTCACGTTCATTCTCATTACAGTCTGCTTGATGGACTGGGGACTCCTAAAAAAATCGTCCAAAGGGCTAAGGAGCTGGGCTTTCCGGCTGTGGCCATGACTGATCATGGGGTTTTATATGGCGCAATTGAGTTTTATAAAGCGGCAAAAGCTGAAGGCATTAAGCCAATTATTGGTTGTGAGGTTTATGTTGCGCCGGGGTCACGTTTTGATCGGGCTCCAAGAACCGAAAGCAAACCGTTCCATCTTATTTTGTTAGCGCAAAATTTTGAGGGTTATAAAAACTTAATGGAGCTTGTTTCCAAGGCACATTTGGAAGGTTTTTATTACAAGCCAAGAATGGATCATGGCTTAATGAAAGCCCATAGTAAAGGTCTGATTGCCTTAAGTTCGTGTCTGGCCGGTGAGGTTGCCCAGGCTGTTTTGAACGATAACGAGGCAAAGCAAATTGAAGTTATTCGCAGTTATCAGGATATTTTTGGCGTAGAGAATTTTTATTTGGAATTGCAGGATCATCCTCAACTGGACGAACAAAAGGTCTTAAATGACCGCTTGATTGAGCTTTCTAAAATAACCGGGGCGCCTTTGGTGGCTACTCAGGATTCTCATTATGTAAAAAAAGGAGATGCGCTGGCACAGGATATTTTGCTTTGTATTCAGACTCAAACGACCCTGGAAGTGGAAAATAGAATGAAATTTGATGGCGATTTTTCGATGCAAAGTGAAGAAGAAATGCGCCGGGTTTTTGCGCATGTTCCCGAAGCGATTGATAATACGGCGAAAATAGCGGAACGATGCGATCTTACGATTGAACTTGGGGCGAGTCTTATTCCTATTTTTAAGAAACCGGGTAATGAAACTTCGGAATCATATCTTAGAAAATTGTGTGAAGAGGGGCTTAAAAAGAAATTTGGGGATCCAACACCGGAAAAAGCCATCGCTCAGCTAAATTATGAGCTTGGAATTGTCCATAAGATGGGCTTTGACGATTACTTTTTGATTGTTTGGGATTTTGTGAGATTTGCCAAGGATCAGGGAATTACAGTGGGGCCGGGTCGTGGTTCGGCGGCGGGATCGCTCATTACTTATACTTTAAATATTACGCAGCTTGATCCTTTAAAATATGGGCTGATTTTTGAACGCTTCTTGAATCCGGAACGTGTGAGTATGCCGGATATTGATATTGATTTTGCGGATACCAGAAGAGACGAGGTTTTGGCTTATGTTACGGAAAAATATGGCAAAGATTGTGTGGCGCAGATTATCACTTTTGGAACCATGGCGGCTAAAGCGGCGGTAAGAGATGTTGGTCGTGCGATGGGTTATCCTTATGCTGAAGTTGACCGTATTTCCAAACTTATTCCGATGCCAATTTTGGGGAAACATTCACCTTTAAAGGTTTCCGTTGAAGAAAGCTCGGAATTGAGCGCGGTTTATAGAAGCGAGCCAAGAACAAAGGCACTTTTAGACAATGCGATTCAATTGGAAGGAACTGTGCGTCATGCCGGAACTCATGCTTCGGCGGTGGTGATGTCTGAATTGCCATTGATCAATTATTGTCCCGTACAAAGGTCAACCGGTGGCGGCGAAGAAGTGATCACTCAATATTCAATGAAGCCGATTGAGGAGATTGGTCTTTTGAAAATGGACTTTTTGGGCTTAAAAAACCTGAGTATCATCCAAAGAACACTGCAATTGATAAAATTCAGGCATGACATTGATTTTGTGCTTGAAACTATTCCGATGGATGATGCCGCCAGTTTTGATCTTTTGCAAAAAGGCGATACTACCGGCGTTTTTCAATTGGAATCCCCCGGCATGAGAAGATATATTCGCGAGTTAAAACCGACCCGTTTTGAAGATATTATTGCGATGATTTCGCTTTATCGTCCCGGTCCAATGGAGTGGATTCCGCAGTATATTAAAGGAAAACACGATCCAAGCAGTATAAGATATTTTCATCCTTCGTTCGAGAAAATTTTGAATGAAACCAATGGCGTGGCGATTTATCAGGAACAAATTTTACAAATTGCCCGCGATTTTGCCGGATTTTCATTGGGGGAAGCTGATCTTTTGCGTAAAGCGGTGGGTAAAAAGATTCTGGCACTTTTAAATGAGCAAAAAGAGAAATTTGTGAAAGGAGCAATCGGGCAGGGACATGGAGAAAAGTTTGCAAAAGAGGTTTTCGAGAAGGTTATTGAGCCGTTTGCGGGTTATGGTTTCAACAAAGCTCATGCGGCTTGTTATGCCATGATTTCTTATCAAACCGCCTATTTAAAATCGCATTATCCGATTGAGTTTATGGCGGCGCTGCTTTCATCGGATTATGACAATACCGAACGGGTCGTTTTGGAAATGAATGAATGTAATGAAATGGGAATTGCGGTACTTCCTCCTTCGATAAATGATTCTTTCGCGAATTTTACGGTTGTTGATGAAAAAACGATTCGCTTTGGTTTAACAGCCATAAAAGGGCTTGGTGAAGGCGTTATTTTGGACCTAATCGAAGTGAGAAAAGGTGGTAAATTCACAACGATTGAAGAATTTTTAAAGCGCGCTCCGGCCAAACTTATCAATAAAAAAACGATTGAAGCTTTGGCTTATTCCGGGGCTTTGGATGAACTTGGGGACCGTAAATCATTGGCCGAAGGTTTTGAAGCAATGTCGAAGTTTTCAAAATTTGCCCATGAGGTTAGCGCGCAAGGCCAAACTGATATTTTTGGAATGATGGAGGAAGTGCAGGAGTCTTCTACTCAGACTTTTACTCTAAAGAAAGCCGCTCCAACCAGTTTGATGGAAAGATTGTCATGGGAGAAAAAATATATGGGACTTTTTGTTTCCGGTCATCCACTGAGAGGTTTAAAAAAATATCTGTCCAAAAAAGTTAATATTATTGACTCTTTAGCCAAAAAACACGTTGGTAAATTGGTTAAAATTGGCGGAATTATAACAAAAGCAAAAAAGGTTTTTACCAAAAGTGGCGCTTATATGGTTTATGGCGAAGTTGAGGATCCAACAGGCAGAATCGAGTTTGTGGTTTTTCCAAAAGTTTATCAACTATATGGCGAGCTTATTAAAGAGGACCAGCTTTTGATTATGGAAGGCCGTTTGGATTTGCGACGCGATAGTCTGCAATTTTCGGTCAACACAGCCAAGGCGGTTTCTTTGGATAGCATGATCAGAAATGCTCAGGAACTCAACATGTACGATCCTAAAGAAAAAATGAGCCGCAAACAAAAGACCTTAACTCCTGATCCTGTAGCCGTGGAAGATCCTTTAATGGAAGAGCCGGTGACCCACGCACCAGATGAAAGTTCTGCCGCTCAAAATTTGGAGCCATGGCAGGAAGATCCATTTTGCGTGACGATTCCGCCGCATTTTCAATTGAAAAAAATGGAAGATTTAAAACAGCTGCTTTTGCGCTATCCCGGTGAAAGAAAGGTGGAAATTCTTTTGGGGCAAAAACGATTAAAGCTTCCTTTTGGCATTAATTTGAGTGATGAACTTAAGCTAGAACTTAACGTTATGTTGAGTTAAGATGTAGGGCGTTTGCTAATGAATTTTTATGCTCCGAACTCATACCTGTAATGAACTAACTGAAACTAATGTTGATCAAAAAGTGACGCTTTGTGGATGGGTCCATCGTCGACGTGATCATGGTGGAATGATTTTTATTGATTTGCGTGATCGTTATGGGTTGACTCAAGTTGCCGCTGATCCAACGGTTTCTCCGGAAGGATATAAAATTCTGGATGAGGCCCGCAGTGAGTTTGTTTTGAAAATTGAAGGAAGTGTCCGCAAGAGGCCTGAGGGAATGAAGAATTCCAAGATGACGACTGGAGGAATTGAAGTGGTTGTTAATAGTGCCGAAATTTTGAATCGTTCCAAGACTCCACCATTTGAAATTGATCAGGATAAAGAGGTCAATGAAGAGTTGCGTTTGAAGTATCGTTATTTGGATATTCGTCGTGAGCGCATGAAGAATAACCTGATTATGCGCCACAACGTGATCAAAAAAATTCGTGATTATATGGACAGCAAAGGTTTTTTGGAAATAGAAACTCCGATTTTGATTAAGGGAACGCCGGAAGGAAGCCGTGAATATCTGGTTCCTTCACGCCTGTATCCGGGAAAGTTTTTTGTGCTGCCTCAATCACCACAGCAATTGAAACAGCTTTTAATGGTGGCTTCCATGGATCGTTATTTCCAAATTGCGCGCTGTTTCCGTGATGAAGATCAACGCGGAGATCGCCAGCCTGAGTTTACGCAATTGGATGTGGAGATGTCTTTTATTGAACAGGAAGACATTATTCAACTCAATGAAGAGTTAATGATTAACCTGGTTGAAACTTTGGTTCCTCATAAAAAAATCCAGAAAAAACCTTTTCCACGTATGACCTGGCAGGAATCCATGGATAAATATGGCTCAGACAAGCCTGATATTCGTTTTGGGATGGAAATTGTTGATGTAAGTGATTTGGTAAAAGAATCCGGATTTAAAGTTTTTGCCGATGCCGTAAAAGCAGGTGGCGTGGTTCGTGCTTTGAAAGTTGAAGGCGGCAATAAATTCACACGTAAAGAAATTGATGAATTAACCGAACTGGCCCAATCCTTTGGGGCAAAAGGTTTGGCTTATATTCAAATCGCGCCGGAAGGACCAAAATCGTCATTACTCAAATTCTTTAAAGATGAAGAGGTTAAGGCACTTGTTGAAAAAACTAAGGCTCAAAGCGGTGATATTATTTTCTTTGGGGCCGGTGAGTTTTTGAAGGTTTGTGAGGTCTTGGGCAAAATCCGTTTGGCTTGCGGCGATAAAATGAATTTACGTGATAATAATGTTTTTGCGTTTTGTTGGGTTTACGACTTCCCTCTTTTTGAGTGGAGCGCAACGGAACAGCGCCTAAATTCGGCTCATCATCCGTTTACGAGTCCAAAAGACGAAGATGTGGCCATGTTGGATACCGCGCCGGAAAAAGTTAGGGCTAAGGCTTATGATTTGGCTTTGAACGGCAATGAAATTGGTGGCGGCAGTATCAGAATTCATACACCGGAACTTCAAAGCAAGATTTTTGATACTTTAGGAATTAGCAAAGACGACGCGCAAAGAAGATTTGGTCATCTTTTACACGCGTTTGAATTTGGAGCTCCTCCACATGGTGGTATTGCCTGGGGAATTGACCGCCTGATTATGCTATTCCAGGATGAGGCCAATATTCGCGAGGTTATGGCTTTTCCTAAGGATCAAAAGGCAAAAGATCTAATGCTGAATGCACCTTCGGAAATGCCGGATGAACAAATTGCAGAGCTGCATATTCGCATTGATTTACCGAAAAAGTAGATGCGACTGTTTGGAATTTGCTCGTTTGGGGCTTTGGGACTATGATTTTTTGGCTTTTTCCAGTATAATAGATGGAATAAATAACTAATTATGCAAGATTTCTTTTTAAATTTATTACTGGGGATTTCCACGGCGGTTGCGTTTTATTTGTTTTTTGTCTTTGTTAAATACGAAATCCATCATCACCAAGATCAGCATAGATCGCTGAATATGGTGTTTTTAAAGATCCAAATTCCAAAGCGTGAATCCAAAGAAGATCTGGAGCAGGAACAGGCTTCTTTTTCGGCTTCAAAGGATTTTAAAGAGGTTTTGGGCATTGCGACCCATATGTTTGAATCTTTGCACAGTATCTACATAAAAGGCTTTACACATTATTTTACCGGCCAGGACTTTTTGTCTTTTGAATATGCGGTTATTGATAATCTGATTTATTTTTATCTGGTGGTCCCAAGAGACTTGGTGAGCCTGATTGAAAAGCAAATTACGAGTTTTTATCCGGAATGTTACGTTGAAAAAGTACCCGATTACAATATTTTTAAACCGGATTCCAAGTTTGCGGCCTGCTACATGCAGCTGAAAAAGCACTATATGTTCCCTTTTAGGAGCTATAGCCGGCTTAATTCCGATCCGGTGAACAATTTGACCAATGCTCTTTCCAAATTGGGCCCGAACGAAGGTGCGGCCATTCAGATTATGGTTAAGCCGAAAGATAATCATTGGCAACACAAAGGCCGTGAAGAGGCTAAAGATATTTTGAATCAAAAAAAACATGGGTTTTCCGGCTTAAATCCTTTGAGCTGGATTTCCGCATTATTCGACTTTTTTGTGCATGGCAAGGTGGAAGAGAGCAAACCGGCCGAAAGCAGCCGAACGACTCCAATGACCGATGAAGAGGTCAAAGCCATGGAAGAAAAAAATTCCAAAGTCGGTTTTGAAACTATTATTCGCCTTATAACAGCTTCGGAGACCGAACGTGAGGCTCGCGCCCAGTTAACCAGTATTCGCAGTGCCTTTGCCCAATATAACTCACCGGCGGCGAATTCTTTTGAGCATAGCAAATATGCTTCCGAGAAAAAAATCATCAAGGATTATATTTTCCGCCATTTTAGCAAACCCTGGACACAGGTGCTCAGTCATAAAAAGATGCTTTTGGCTTCCGACGAAGTGGCATCTTTATTTCATCTTCCAAATATTCGTTATAACAGAACGCCAAGTATTGCCTGGCAGAACTATAAAATCGCGCCTGCTCCCGCCAATGTTCCCAAGGAAGGCATTTTGCTTGGACACAACTATTACCGCGGAGTTACTACCGAAATTCGCCTGAAGAATGAAGATCGTTTTAGGCATTTTTACGTTATTGGACAAACCGGTACCGGTAAATCTTCCATTTTCCAGACCATGATTCGTCAGGATTTGGAAATGGGACATGGTATAGCCGTGATCGATCCCCATGGATCGCTTATTGATGATATTTTGCCATTTATTCCAAGAAGTCGTGCGGATGACGTTATTTACTTCAATCCAGGTGATTTGGACCGTCCGATGGGTTTAAATTTGTTGGAAGGTGATTCTCCGGAAGAAAAGGAACTTGTGGCTTCGGATGCCATGAATATTATGATTAAACTCTTTAATGAAGAGATCTTTGGTCCACGTATTCAGGATTATTTCCGTAACGGTTGCTTAACTTTAATGGCTAATCCGGAAGGCGGCGCTTTAACGGATATCGTCCGTCTTTTCACAGATGATGACTTTCAGAAATTACAGGTTGAACATGTGACAAATCCGGTGGTTAGATCATTCTGGGAAAACCAGATGGCCAAGACCGGTGCCCGTGAAAAACAGGAAATGATCCCCTACTTTGCCGCTAAATTCGGTCAATTCGTGACTAACACCATGATGCGTAACATCATTGGACAGACCAAATCGGCCTTTGATTTTATGAAAGTAATGCAGGAAGGTAAGATCTTGTTAATGAATCTTTCCAAAGGTGAGGTTGGTGAAATTAACTCCAAGTTGATCGGTTTGATTATCGTTTCCAAACTGCAAATGGCTGCGCTTAGACGCCAAAAAATCCCCAAGGATCAGCGCAAGGATTTCTTCCTTTATATTGATGAATTCCAAAACTACATTACCGATAGTATTGAATCGATTTTGTCTGAAGCCAGAAAGTACCGTCTTGGCCTGAATATGGCGCATCAGTACATTAAACAGTTGGAAGGCGCGGATGGAAAATCCAAGGTTAAAGATGCGGTGTTTGGTAACGTTGGAACGATGATGGCTTATAAGATTGGCGCTCAGGATGCTGAATATATGGCTAAAGAAATGTCTCCGGTTTTCTCTGAACAGGACCTGGTTAATTTGGATAAATTCAAGGCGGTAATGAAACTTTCGATTGATACACAGCCAAGCCGACCATTTAGTATTGTCCCATTAAATCCATACACTCAAAAAGGAGATATGGAAGCGGCAGAAGCATTTAAACAGCTTTCAAGGCTTAAATATGGGCGTGATCGTGAGTTTATCGATCATGAGATTATGCGTAGAATCGGCGTGACGATTTAGTTGCGTACTTGTTCACTGGCTTTATCAAAGTTTTCAGGGGAAATGTTTTTTGTGAACGCTTCGCCTATTCGCGGAGGCTAGCATGTACGCCCTCACGAAGTTCATGGCATCATGATGCCATGAACGGCTGCGCTCGCATATGTCGCCAAAAAGCCACCCCCTCAGAAAAACTTTGATAAGCCAATGAACAAGTATGCAATTGCGGATTTTTTTGGGTTTTTGCTTGGGTATTGAGCCCGGCTGCTAAAGGAATTTTCTGATTTTTTGGTGAGTTTTTGCTTTTTTGGGGTTTTTCGTTCCCTGGAGGCAAACAATAATGGGGCTTTTTGGCAATATATTTTGCTGTTTATGGGTTTTTTAGATGATATAATGGTCTGATCGCCTTAAAAATAAGGGCGGCAAAAAAGGACCAAAAAGAAAAATAAACTCAAACAAAAATTAATATGAAAAATAAACAAACAAACAAAATTAAGATTTCGACGTGGTTCATTATGCTTTGTGCTTCTTTAATCGCGCTGGAGCCGGGCATCAGCTTTGCCGGAGATCAAAGCACGCAAGCTGAAGCTTCTACGCAGGCTACTACGCAGGATCAATTACCTGCGGCGGCAGATTTGAGCCAACCTGCAAAGCCGGCTTATCCTTATGATAAGACTTTTATTATTTCCGCTTACTATTCCCCTCTGGCTAATCAAAACAAATATGTAACGGGTTCTTTTGCCGGGGATGTGCGCTTGAATGGTGGAGGTGTTCATGGTGCGGATGGATCTCCTGTTTATCCGGGTATGATTGCCGCTCCATCTGGTTATGCTTTTGGTATAAAAATGAAAATTCCCGGAATTGGAGTAGTGGCCGTTCATGATCGCGGAGGTGCCATTGTTCATGCCGGTGTGCGAAACCAGGCTTATGATCGCCTTGATGTTTGGATGGGCTATGGAGACGTCGGCCTTCAAAGAGCTTTAAATTGGGGCCGCAGAACAGTTGATGTTACAGTCTATGGTCAACGTCCGGATCTAAAAGAAGAGGTTTACTTGGAAGGTTACTCAGCGGCTGAAAAATTCGTACAGGCTGCATTCCAGTCTAAACCGGCCCTGTTTTCAAACGACCTTGAGTTTGGGGATCAGAGTGATGCGGTAAAAAGCATGCAATCTACTATGAAAACTCTAGGATATTATAAGAGCGAACCTACCGGAAAATTTGATGATTCTACTCAAAAAGCCTTAATGCAGTTCCAAATAGACTCAGGAGTTATTGATACTCCTTTGGATTTTGGTGCCGGATACTTTGGCCCTCAATCCAGACGAGAGCTTGAAAGCGCGCTAACCGATCATCAAACCAAATTAAAAAATCATCTTCCTCAAACCAGCTTAGGTAAAGACGATCAGGGCGCGGAAGTTAAAAAGCTTCAAACAGCCTTAAAACGTCTTAACTATAATGTTGATGTGAATGGTGTTTTTGACAATAAAACGGTCGAAGCAATCTTTAAATTTCAGAAAGATAACCAGATTATAGATAATCGTGAAGATCAGGGCGCAGGCTTTTTTGGGCCTAAAACCATGCAGATTTTGGCAGATAAGTTGAATACGGCTTTAACACAGATTAACAGTGATACCATTGTTGTAGCCAATGCCTTTGATGGTGATTTGCAGCTTGGCTCCAAAGGAGCTAATGTTACAAAATTACAGCAGGAACTAAAAAGACTGAATCTTTTAGCAATTGAACCATCCGGATTTTATGGCGATGTGACGGCCCATGCTGTCTTTAAATTCCAGCAAATTCAAGGTTTAGCCGGAACACCTTCTTCTATGGGAGCCGGGGTTTTTGGAAAATTAACCAGAGCACGACTTAATTCTTTGGTTGGGCAGCGTGAACGCACCGCAAGATTGATCGCGGATAAGCGCAGGGAAAATCTGAATGATACCATTGCGATGAATCAGGTTTCTGCGCTGAAAAAATAGGCGTATTGCATACAGTTTCTTAAGTTGAGTTTCCTGGAGAGGATGGCTTTTTGGCGAACGCTTCGCCCGTTCGTTCGGGCTAGCATGTACGCCCTCACGAAGTTCATGGCATCATGATGCCATGAACGGCTGCGCTCGCATATGTCGCCAAAAAGCCATCCCCTCCAGGAAACCTTGATAAAACTGTGGGCAATATTAACTGGTTTAGTTTTAGTATCCACCCCCTGGGCTCTTGGCGCAGGGGGCTTTAATATGATTTTATTTTTCTAGATAGATGTTTATGGTTTTTTCGTTGATGTCGGATGTTTTTAGTTTGGCTTTTTCTAGGAGGTCTTTTTCTAGGAGGAAGAGGGATTTTTCTACTAGGGCGTCTGTTTTGGGGATGTTGCCGTCTGTAAAGTAGCGTTTTTGGCCGTCTTCGAGCCTTTCGGTGATTGTGACGATTTGGTCGTGGCGAACACGTTTATCGGCGTAATAAAGGATTTTTTCTTCTAAAGTGTTTGGTCTTTCATCCGCCACCGGGTCAATCAAGCTAATAAAACGGTGTTTTTTGATGATTGTGCCGAGCGCGATTTCATTTTTAGCCTTAAGGATCTCGAAAGCGGCATAGCAATGTTTAATCGAATGCCACTGATCGATAATATTTTGCCAAACCTTTAAATCCTCCGCAGAGGGTTTCTCTTCAAAATAATCAAGATTTATTTTGGGGAAATCGGCAATTTTAACAAAATCATGCAGCAAGGCGGCTTGACGCAAAAAGATTAAATCGATTTCCGCACCTTCGTCCTTGAGTTTTTTCCCTAAAAACAAGGCTACGGCAGCCACTTTCTTCATGTGTTTTAGGATGTGGAAAGGAACCCGATATTCCTTAATAATTTCGGCAAGTTTGGCTTCGGTCATGTTTTTTTATAATGATTTTTCAGCTTAAGTAAGCGCGTATTTTCATCTTTATACTCAAAATAAATATCCAAACGTTCTTGCGGTAATAATTTTTGAACTCTTTCCGGCCATTCAATAATGATATGAGTATTTTTCTTTTCAAAGATTTCTTCCAAGTCCTGGGCCATTAAGTCATCCGCCTCACTGATGCGATAAAAATCGAAGTGAAAGAGGGTTTTAGGCGCTTTGCGTGCACTTCCATCAATCTTGTACGAACGGACAAAGGTATATGTTGGACTTTTAATTTGTTTTTCCGGAATCCCCAGACCAAGCGCAAAACCTTTGCTGAAAACTGTTTTCCCACTCCCCAGATCGCCATATAGACAAATAACTAATGGCTTTTGGCTTTCTTTTGCTATTTTAGCTGCAAATTCCTTGGTTTTTTGCGCCGAATGTGAGGTAAATTGATCCATTAAAGTTCGATTTGAAAAGAAAATGCACCTGATACGTTGATTTTATGGCTTTTTTTTGATAAAATAAAGGGATATCTAAAACTAAAACAAATATGAAAAATACTCCACACAAAAAAATTACAGTTAAAGATTGGGTATTCGTGCTGCTTTTCCTGGCAAGTGCCGTCTTTATGGTTGGCAAAAATGCCTTCGAGTTTCAGACAAGCGTTATCCCAACAAGACAAGCTCCGCCTTATGATGGATTGGCATTGCCGATTTTAAATGCTCCGGATTGGGTTGCTTTAACTTCGGATCAATACAGAGTGGCCTATCCGCAGATTCCGACTACTAAAATAATTAGTTTGCCTGTTTATGATGCAAGTGTTTTAAGTACTTCAACTGCACAATTATCTTGGTCTAATGCCGCAGACAAAGCTATTCGTAATGCGAAAATAACTTTCAGTACGCCTTACATGGGCGATTATAAACTGGATGGACTTGAAAATGCCGGTAGTCATTTGGCTGTCGACATTAAAGTTCCGGAATTAACACCGGTTTATGCAATTGGAAATGGCGTTGTGGTAAAAGTTGCTTTTCAGGCCAGTGGTTTTGGAAACCATGTAGTTATTAAACATGACAATTTCCCATCTTTTAATGATGCCAATGTTCGCACAACTTACTATTCAAATTATGCTCATATGAGCAACGTTGTAATAAGTGAAGGCGATGTTGTTACCAAGGGGCAATTGATAGGTTATGTTGGCCATACGGGACTTGCATCCACTCCACATCTTCATTTTCAGATCGATAACGATCAGGCTCCATGGCACCCATATTGGCCATTTACTTACCAGGAGGCTGCTGCCGTTGGTCTTGATTTTAACGGAGCTATTAATTCCGGTTTGGGGAAAGACAAAGCTTTGGCAACAACCGTTAACCCAATGCTTTACGTACAGAAATATTTAAACATGACAAATTTGCCTGCAACCGCGAGTAGTTCAATAACTACGACGACTACCAGCTCGGCGGCTACTTCAGAGAATAGCACCACAACCACAACTTCTACCACAACGGCGAATCCAACAAATACTACAACAACGGCTCCCACGACTCCGGCAACAACTTCCGCAACTACCACAACTACAACTACAAGCACGCAAACTAATTCTTCAACCCCAAGCGGTACAGATTCCGGGGCAGCCACAACGTCGTCAAATCAGCAATCCTCCGTCACTGAAACAGCTACAACTTCTGCGGCAAGCACTTCGCCGGCAACCGTTGCTTCCAGCTTTAAATTCATAACTGATGATTCTTTTGTTATTGGAACTCCAAAAGTTATTCTATTACAGGCCGTTGATCAAAATGGAAATTTGGTAAGCAATTATCAACCACCAAAAGGTGTGGCTCTTTCTATTGATTTGGGCAGTGCCACAATAGAAAAAAGCTATTTTTCAACATCGGAAATTTTAGGTGGAACTGTTAAATTCGCAGTTACTCCAACGGGCGATTATGGTTTACGATTTAAGGCTACGGATGGCCAAATTACGGCCTTAACTCCGGTTATGCAATCTTCAATTTTTACCGATGTTTCCGCGAATGACAAATCATTTAAAGCAATTGGTTTTTTGAAAAACTACAGCGTAATTGATGGTTATCCTGATAAAAGTTTCAAACCAAATGGCATTGTTAGCAGAGTTGAAGCTTTAAAGTTTATTTTAAAAGGGGCCAATCAAAAATTACTGGCTACAACAAAACTGCCGTTTAAAGATACAAGCAATTCGGCCTGGTATGCCGATTATGTCTCAACCGCTTACGACCAAAACATTGTTGCAGGTTACAACAACAAAACCTTTAAGCCTTCACAGACGGTAAACAGAGCTGAATTTTTAAAGATGCTCTTTTCCACTATGGATGTAACTCCTCCAACTGAAGTTGCCCAGGATGTATATACCGATGTTAAAAAAGATGCCTGGTATGCTCCCCTGGTTTTGGCTGCCAAAGAGGCTAATCTGATTGATAACACTTCAAATTACTTTCACCCTGAAGAGGGCATGACCCGTGGCGAGGTGGCTGACTTGATTTATCGCTTTGTTGTGATGAAATTGAACGGTCAAAGCAAGTATAGTCCGACTCTTTTTGTTACAGACACCCAGGCCAAGTCCTACTTTGCAGAGGCAAATGGCTAGTAAGTCTATAGTCGATGCCGCGAGTTTAATTAAAGCTCATATTGCTGATAAGCGTTATTTATATTAAAATGCCTCCTGTTTGCAGTATTCTGTAAACTTTGCGCCCGTAGCTCAGATGGATAGAGCAACAGCCTTCTAAGCTGTGGGTCGGCCGTTCGAATCGGCCCGGGCGCACCATTATAATTAATAATTCAAGTTTATGCGTCTTGGAGATGGCGAATGTATGATCAAGGTTTTTTATCATCATCCTTTACCTGCCGTAATTAGAGGATTTAAAATTGCAATCGTGAGTTTGCCTTTCTTTTTTGTAGCCAGTTTTTTTCAAAGTGTCTTGTCCCCGTTTGCAATGTTTGCGGTTTTTGCGGCTATCGCGGCTATTTTTGCTCTGATAATTGCACATGACGCGCTTATTTATTATTTGGATAAGTTGATTGTAACCAGCAGGCGCATAGTTTATGTTAATTGGATCACCCTCTTTTTGCGTGAGGAATCAGAGGCGGAATTTGAATTTATCCAAGATATTGAAACTAAGGAGAAAGGTATCCTTTCCAGATTTGGGATGTTTAATTATGGATTATTCAAAGTGGAAACGGCTTCGGCAAGTGTGTCGATTATATTTGATGATGCAAATGATCCTGACGGTATTAAAAATTTCATCTACCACCTTCAGATAAAACCGTCTAAAATAGAAAAGGGAAATTTAGAATCTTCTGTTTCTTATGATCGAACGCGACAAACCGAAAACCACAGAAATGTTATCGGCAAATAAGACCAAAGATGAAGCAGATGTTCAGGAAATCACCCTACGTCCACAGTCTTTAAAGGATTACATTGGACAGGATGAAATCAAAAAGAATCTGGGGGTTTTTATAAAGGCTGCCCAAAAACGTGACGAAGCGCTTGAGCACGTGTTGTTGCATGGACCTCCGGGTCTGGGCAAGACAACTTTAGCGAATATCATTGCGCATGAAATGGGAGTTAATATTAAAATCACTTCCGGTCCGGCTCTGGAAAAACAGGGTGATTTGGCCTCAATCATCACAAATTTACGGGATCGGGATATTTTGTTTATAGATGAAATTCATCGTTTAAGACCGGTTGTGGAAGAGGTTTTATATACGGCCATGGAAGATTTTGGGCTGGATTTGATTATTGGAAAAGGTCCATCCGCGCGTTCAATGCGCTTGAAATTGCCAAAATTTACTTTGATTGGCGCAACCACCAAGATGAATATGATTTCTTCACCGTTAAGAGATCGTTTTGGAGCTCTTTTCAGGCTGGATTTTTATAACCATGGCCACATTCAACAAATTATTCAGAGATCATCAAAAATTCTGGAATGTGAAATCGAAGAAAGTGCTGCGGAAAAATTGGCCTTTTCTTCACGTCAAACCCCACGTATTGCCAATCGTCTTTTAAAACGAGTCCGGGATATGGCTCAAATTAGTGATAAAGCTAAAATCGATAATGGGATTGTTGATGAAACTCTGGAATCGCTGGCGATTGACTCTTTAGGCTTAGATAAAACCGATCGCGAGATTATGAGAACCATTGTGGACAAATTCCATGGTGGCCCGGTTGGTTTGAATACGATTGCCGCTGCCACATCGGAAGAAGAAGAAACCGTGGAGAATATTTACGAACCATACTTAATAAAACTTGGCTTTCTGGAGCGCACTCCAAAGGGTCGAATCATTACTCTTAAAGGTAAACAGCATCTAAATTCTTAAAAACCAATATGAAATTTAAAGTAAACACACGTGCAGCCGGCTATATAAATGCTATCGGGGTTTTATTTTTAAGCAGTATTTTTTTGATGATGACGGCCTGCCAAAAGTCTTCCGGTACCGACAAGGCTTTAAGTTCGCACCCTTTGGACAGACGAATTGGATCGGTAAGCTCAATTGGCAATGTTCCGCATGTTAAAGGCACAAATATTCTTACTTTGGATGACGGCAGTACGATTTTGCTTAATAGTACAAAAATCAATCTTGATGATCCCAAGTATAAAAATAAGCGAGTGGAAGTAAGTGGATTTTCCGATTATGCCAGTGACGGAAAGCAATTGATGGAAGTTGCAAATATTGATGTTTTGGCGGGTGCTATAACAACCCAACCTTTAGAAGCTTTAAACTGGAAAGATTATAATAATCCCGGACTTGGCTTTGGAATAAAATATAGAAATGATTTTGAGGTTAAAGATGCGCCAAATGGTGAAAATGGGGTTTTGCTTTGGAATCCGGTAGAGGTTGTTTCCGGTACTCAGGCCACAACGCAACAAACTCAGGTCAAGACTCAACAGGGACAAAGTGGATATAGCGTTAAGATAACTCTTCTGCCGGTTAAGACCCAAAAAGATTTTATAGCTTCACTCAGTTTGAAGAATGAAAATCCGAGTCCAACCGAGCTTTTAACAGCAGGCCTTGTTCAAAGCAAAATTGGAACCAATAGTTTGGTCGCTTATAAAAAGACTGATGCTACAGGCAAAATTGTTGATTTTTATGTGAATGACGCACCAAAATTTTTCCATATTACTTTTAACACCCAGGCAATCCCCGATGATCAGTTCACGGATGCCCAGAAGCTTTTTTATGAAATGATTGCTTCTTTTCAGGTTGGAGCTCCCCCGATTCAACCTGTACCGCCTGCTCAACCCGGCGTTACTCAACAATAATGACTGCTAATTAGTTTTGAACAATTTTTGGCCACAAAATAAAAGGCTTTTCCGTAAAGCCGAATAATGAATTTCGCCCTTGATAGAGCTTAATTCCGGCAATGAGTTGTGCTATAATGAGTAAACGAAAAATAAATAATTAATCCTATAAATTTTATGAGCGATAATCGATTCGAAAAATTCACGAAGGAGGCAAAGCAGGCTTTGATTGTTGCACAGGAAAAGGCCCGCGATGCAAAATTGAATTATGTTGGAACGGAACATGTTCTGATTGGAATTCTAGCCCAAGAAAATTCACTTGGCTGCTCAATTCTTTTGAATTTTGGCGTATCTTTGGAAAATGTGAACCTGGTTTTAAAGACTGTGGGACGCATGAATCCAACTCCAAGTACTTCACAAAGAGGTTGGGGCGGTTTAAGTGGTTTTGCCAAGAAAGTGATTGAAGATGCCGTTCGTTCCGCGCATGAATTTAACCATGGTTATGTGGGAACAGAGCACCTTTTGTATGCGCTTGTTTCTCAGGAAAACACGGCTGCTACGGTTATTTTGGAAAACATGAAGATCAATCCTCAGGATATTAAAGAACAAATTATTCAGACCTTTGAAAAGGCCAAGGATTCCCATCAACATGGACCGGCAGGTCAACCCGGCCCCGGCATGAACCCAATTGAATTCTTTTTGAGCGGACTTCATGGGGTTTTGGTTGGCAATATGGAAAAAGACCAGTCTCCTTATAAGAAAGACAAAAAAGATGAGCACCAGGAACGTCCTTCCAAGACACCGGCGCTCGATTATTTTACGACCGATCTTGTTGCAGATGCGAGAAAAGGTAAATTAGGCCCGGTGATTGGACGCCATAAGGAAATTGAACGTGCGGTTAGTATTCTTTGCCGAAAAACCAAGAATAATCCGGTTTTGATTGGTGAACCGGGCGTTGGTAAGACAGCCATTGCCGAAGGACTTGCCCAGGCCATTGTAAACGAACAAGTTCCGGATAATATGTTAGATAAGCGAATTTTGGCTCTTTCCATGACTTCGGTTGTGGCCGGAACCAAATATCGTGGTGAATTTGAAGAACGCATTAAACAAATCATCGATGAAGCGGCTTCTCAAAATAATGTAATTTTGTTTATTGATGAACTTCACACTGTGGTTGGCGCAGGTTCAGCCGAAGGAAGTCTGGATGCCGCAAACATTTTAAAACCGGCTCTTTCACGTGGACGAGTTCAGGTAATTGGTGCTACCACGACCAATGAATATCGCAAACATATTGAAGCTGATGCGGCTTTAGAGCGCAGATTTCAGCCAATTATTGTTGGTGAACCTAATCTTGAAGACAGTTTGGAAATCTTAAAAGGGCTGCGTGAAGGCCTGGAAGAGCATCACAATTTGGTGATCACCGACGAGGCTTTAAAGGCGGCGGTTGATCTTGCCAAGCGTTATATCAATGACCGTTTCTTGCCTGATAAAGCCATCGATTTGGTTGATGAAGCTTCGGCGATCAAACGAATCAAAACCAAGGGAAATATGGATAAAATCCGCAAATTACAAAAGGAATTAAGTAAAATCATTAAAGAAAAAGAAGAGTCTGTGGCGACTCAAAACTATGAATATGCTGCGGAACTTAGGAACCGCGAGTTGGAACTTTTGAAGGAAATTGAAAACAGCAAAACCGTTAAACTTCCACGCGACAAACGTGAACGAGTGTATGAAGATGATATTGCCAGAGTTGTTTCCAATATGACCGGCGTGCCAATAACCCGTTTGGTTAAAGAAGATGTGGAAAATCTGGTCAACCTGGAGGCTGCTTTTAAGAAAAGGATTATTGGTCAGGATGAAGCCGTTTCTTTTGTGGCAAAAGCTATCCGCAGATCACGTGCCGGCTTTGCCGATCAGAATCGTCCAATTGGATCTTTCCTGTTTATGGGGCCAACCGGTGTTGGTAAAACCGAATTGGTAAAAGCCATTGCGCAGGAAGTTTATAACGACAAAGAAGCGCTCATTAAGATTGATATGAGTGAATTCATGGAACGTCACAATACTTCCCGTTTGGTTGGAACGACTGCAGGATATGTTGGTTACGAAGATGGCGGCCAATTGACCGAAGCTGTTCGTAGAAAACCTTATGCCGTTGTGCTTTTTGATGAAATTGAAAAGGCACATCCGGATGTCTTCAACCTACTTCTCCAAATTTTGGAAGATGGAAAATTGACCGACAGCAAGGGCCGTGCCATCGATTTTAAAAATACAATTATCGTTCTTACTTCCAATATTGGTGCTAAAAAACTAACCGACAAGGCCGGCGCTATTGGGTTCCATTTGCAAAAAGAAGAGCTGCTAGCTGCGGAACAGGATTACGAGGCTTTAAAGAGCGACGTTCTGGCAGAATTAAAAGATCATTTCCGCCCGGAATTCTTGAATCGTTTGGATAAAACAGTGGTATTTAGGGCTTTGACTCATGAAAACATTAAAGAAATTGTAAAATTGCATATCAATACGTTGCAGGAACGCTTGAAGAGCAAGCGCTTAACTTTGGAACTTACTCCGGATGCTTTGGAACTTATGGCTAAACTAAGCTACGATCCTCAATATGGGGCTCGTCCGGTGCGCCGTAAGGTTCAGGAATTGATTGAAGATCAACTCACTCAAAAATTCCTGGATAACGAGTTTGCCGAAGGAGATACCATTAAAATCGTTAAGAAGGATGACAAGATTGAGCTGGAAAAGGCTGGCGCGGAAGTTTCTGAAGCGGCGATGGTTAAGCCTGTAAAGGTGCCAAGAGCAAGAAAAACTGCGAAGACGGCGTAGGTGGAAACTGCCAAACGCCACTTGACATCAAAATGGCTTGAAGAAGAGGAAATCATAGACTCTGCCTTCCCGGGAAGGAATTTGCAGGCGTTTTTACGTACAAGAAAGCCACCGAGACAAAAGTATATTATGCAATACTTGGTTTTTCATTTATCTATAGCCATTTTTTTATTTCGTAAAAGCAATGGTTGAATAGAGGTATTGAAAAATAATTTTCATGTATGTTATAGTCAACCTCCTAATTTCATAATTACATTCAATATGCGACCAGATGATGGTGAACATGGGGACGTGATGCAAACCAGTAGCGTCGACAATAAAGTGAGATTACTCGATGAGGCTAGGCAGAAATTGATGGCAGCGGGCATTTCTGATGAGGTAGCTAATGCAGTTTGTGGAGCTGCAAGTGATCATTTTTCGACTGAACACCAAAGGTTATTGGCCGGAGAAGGAGTACTTGATGAAGCTGCTGAATGGGAAGTATTGGATAGTATTGAACTTACGGAATGTGGAAATAAGGCGGTTGGTAAGGCAATAGAATTAGGCGTAACCAGTCCGGAAATCCTTGCTTTGGTTAATGAATATGGTATGCACGCAGCGGATTTTTGTTTTGCTAGTGAGGAGGCATCATTATCAATTGGGTAGGTTTTCCCTTGACCTTGCGGTCTAATTCCCTTAAAATTCCTCTGCTTTTGAAAGGGGTTCCCAAAATCCCAGCAATGTTCCTCCTTAAAAAGCTTTTATTCTTTAGAACTTTGCTGCGGTGTGTATTTTATGGTGGCAACTAAAACCCCTATAGCGCTCATGGATGAGCTTTTACAAAACTCCCCTCTCTTTGTTGTTCCTAAGCCTGGAACCTTGGTAGATGGAGTTGTTGTTGATATCTACAAGAACAAAATTTTGGTGGATATTAACGGTGTTAGTACAGGTCTTATTACAGGTCGCGAGGCTCGTGATAGTACCGATACAATGAAAAGACTTAAAAAGGGCGATACGGTTTCGGCTTATGTTATTGATGCGGAAAACGACGAAGGTTATGTTCTGCTTTCTTTGCGTAAGGCAAGCCAGGAAAAGACCTGGAAGAAATTCGAGGAAGCTTATGCCAAGAAAGATGTTATCGATGTTGTGGCTTCTGAAGCCAATAAAGGTGGTCTTCTACTTGAAATTGATGGTATTAAGGCGTTTATTCCGGTTTCACAATTGGCACCTTTGCATTATCCACGTGTTAACGGAGCTGACTCCAATCAGATTCTTACTCGTTTACAAGAATTGGTTGGTACCAAATTCCTGGTTAAAATCATTAATATCGACAAGGAAAATGGTAAATTGATTTTGTCTGAAAAGGCTGCGATGGAAGAACAACGTAAGATTTCTCTTACTAAACTTAAGATTGGCGAAAAGGTTAAGGGTCGCATTAGCGGTATCGTTAAATTCGGTATTTTCGTGGCATTTGATGGACTTGAAGGTTTGGTTCATATTTCAGAAATCGCTTGGGGCCACGTAAAAAATGCTGCTGATTATGGCAAACTTGGTGATCAGGTTGAAGTTATGGTTATTGGAATTGATGTTGAAAAGATCTCTCTCTCCATGAAACGTCTGATTGAAGATCCATGGTTGGAAGCTGCAAAACAGTACAAGATCGGTGATATAGTTGAAGGAGAAATCAACAGACTGACACCATTTGGCGCATTCCTTAAGCTTAGCGACGATATTAACGGTTTGATTCACGTTTCTGAAATTACCGGTGAAATGATTAAGGATCCAAGTGAAATTTTGAAGATCGGTGATAAAGTTAAAGCTAAAATCATTGCGATTGAGGCCGGAGAACATCGCGTAGGTCTTTCAATCAAGGCTTTGTCCGAGGATACAGGCAAAAAGAAGATCAGCAAGAAAAAGGACAAAGATGAGGAAGCTACGGAAGGTGAATCAAAAGAAGAACCTCAAACAGCAATGGACTTAGATGGTGATGAAGAAAAGAAAGCAGCTAAGAAGGTTGCGAAGAAAAAATAGTTAGTGGTCAGATTGATTCGAAATTTAAAAGAGCCCTATAACCGGGGCTCTTTTTTTGAGAGAATTTTATGCTTTGACCAATTATGCCATCGTGCGAACTTCAATCCCCTTTAGACCATTTGGATACTTTTCTGGATGATTAAAGTGATTTGTAGCAACAAGCAGAACGCTTTGGCCATTTGATAATTGTACAACCCTGGTTTCTCCCACATTCATGCTATCCCTATTTGCTCTGGCTAGAGCCGTTAATTCTTCACGCACATTATCAAAGACGGGGGCGTCGAAAGCGGACTTGGAACCTTTGGGCAGGTTTGCATAAATTTCTTTATTTTCGGCTCTCTTTGCTGCTAAAATTTCCGGATCGGCTTTGGATGGTGCGGTTGATGGAGCTTCAGACTCAATTTTGCCATTTACCTTGTTAACCTGAAGCGCAAATCGATTTGCCAATTCGGCATAACCTTTAGGATTTAAATGTAAGGTTGAACCTTTAAAGTCAGGGTTGGTATGCCCATCGGCGGTTTCAAAACCCAATTTTTGCAGATCAATCAGTTCATCAATTTGATGCTGTTGATATTTCCCGCGTAAATATTCGTTGAAAGCATCCTTAGTTTGGATCATCTTTGCAGAAGGTTTTTGATCATTATCTTTAATTGCAGGAATTGTTCCGACAACAACTTTCATTCCTTTGCTTTTTAGTAGTGATACCAAACTTTCGAATTCGGTTTTCATGGCTTCAAAAGTTTTGCCGGCAAAAAGGTCATTTGTGCCGATTTCAAGGACTACTGTGGAACCGTTGAGCAAATTATCCAATTCCGCGCCTTTGGGATATTTAGCTCCCGGGAATTTATCTGCAGGATATTTGCCGCTTAATAATTCATCAAATGCCTGTCTAATATTCCCCATTGTCTGTGACTCTGACTTTGAATATTTATTGCGTGAAGAATGAAGATGAACAATTTTATCTGCAAATTTTGAGCTTAGAACGTTTCCGAATCCATCACTATGGGAATCGCCAAAAATAAATAATTTTTTACCTTCGGGGATAAATAATTCACGGGCTTTTGGTGCTTCTGCTGATCCCGTAAGATCAAAACTTTCACGTCGAGTAGATGGGTGGTCTTCCGATGGAATTTCCGGCTTTGTAAAGGCTTCAACTGCGCCTGATTTGGCTTTGGATGTGCCGGTTGACGTTGATGATGGAGCTGAAGTCCTTTCTGGAAAATACCCGACGGCTACGGCACTGCTTGCTTCTCTAACTTCCGGCTTGGATGAAGGGGCAGATCCTAAAGAAGGAACTACTCTTGCGGCAAAAGGTTCTTGTGTTGCTGGGACCACCCTTTGCTCCCCCGCTCCCATTAACGGCTGAACAGCGCTCCAATCGGTTGGAGCTTCCACTTTAGGTTTAAATTCTTTTCCAAGGGAATGTCCCGGATAAATTTTCGCCAAATCAATAGTGCGATTGGAAAATGGCTTATAGGAATCTGGCACTTTTATTTTTAAGCCATCAACTGTTTTAATATTTCCATCCGCATCCGGACCTTTCATCATGTCTGCAGTTTTTACTTTGAAAAGTATTTTACCCGTATTTGGATCTACCAGCTCGGTTTCGGGCCCCATGGCAATTGCTCTTTGTGAATAATCGAGGTGATCTAACCCGTGTGGATTGCCAGTCCCCTGCTGAACTCTTTTTCCGTTTACATCAACTCCTCCGGCAATACTCAAACTTTCACTTAAGCGAACTTTAGCTTTTGTAGTGCCTTCATCCTGAAAATTCGGATTGATAATTGGAGTCTTGCTGCCACCATAGGTTAAAGTGCCACTTTTTATTCCGGCAATACGCTTTTCAAGGTCGTCATTGTGCGCGGCAAACATACCCAGCCACTGCATCATTTCACCTGGTGGATGATTGGGGTCAGTCTTCCATTGGTTCAGTTTTTCGCGAACGTCTTGGGGTAACGTTGGATCTGTTTTTAGTAAATCTGCTGCAATTTTTGGTCCGGCAATAAAATTGACCATTTGCCCTTTATTTTTCGGATCCTCAATCGCATCAAGTACTTTTAGGGTTGGCATAACTCCTCCAGCTGCTTCCGCCATTAATTTTGCGGCGGGGCCATCTACGGGAACCATAAAATGATCTTCCTTGTTTCCGATAGAAATATATCGATTGGTAACCTTTGTGCGGACTTGAAGTTTTTGCCCGTTGACTTCCACTTCACCAAGATTTACGTCACTCCAGCCATCGTGATAAATGTTGCCAATCTTGGCTTGTTCTACGGCTAAATCCTTCATTTTTTGAAGTCTTTTATTTAGAGGAATGCCCGCTGCTTTATCCTTTGCGTCTTGTTCCTTTAATTTGGCCAAAAACTGTGATCCGGTGAGTTTTTCTTGTTTTACTTCCGGGCTTCTTTGTCCAATGTCCGGGGCGCCTGGTGGTTTTGGCGGTGGGGTATTTTTTGGAGTTACGCCGATACCAATTTTCGCAGCCAATTCTGCTGTTTTGGCTCTAGCTGCATCATTAACTGAATCTTTTCCTGCTTCAATTTTGTCCTTAGCTTTGCCAACTTCGGCCGCTGGAAGAGCGTCTTCCAAATCATTGACAGTTAAGACCTTTCCGGCTTCAGTTTTAGCTCCTTCTGCAGCTTTTTCCGGTGCTTTTGGGGCATCAAAAATCAGCCTTGGTTCGCTAAAACCAAATAAAAACTGTGGACGGCAATTTGTTCTTTTAAATTTGTTTGGCATTGTTTTTTGAGTACTTGTAGAATGCTTTTAGTTAAATCTATATATTTTAGCACAAAATAGCCGTTTTTTGTAGTAGAAATGGCAAAGGCGGAACGATAGACTTGACGGGTGAGTGTCTACTCACCTATACTCTGAACAAGATTTTTTATTTTAAATTATGGAAATACTCGCTGTTATTGTTGGTTTAGCCATTTTAGGCATCTTGTACTACTTATTTTTGCAACTAAAAGCCATGCAAAAGCCGGCTGACGAGTCTGCTCAGAAATTATTGCTGGACGTTGTGGAAAATCTGCGAAAATCGGTGCAGGATGGCGCTTCTAAAAATCGTGAAGAATTGCAGACAAGATTGGATAAAATTACGCAGCAACTTACCGAACATCAACATAGGTCACTGGAAACCATGCAAAAACAGTTTGGGCAGAGCGCGAAAATCATTGAGGAAGTAACAAAAAAATTAACAAAACTGGACGAAACCAATAAGCAGGTTGTTGGCTTTGCCGAGCAGATGAAGAGTCTTGAAAATATTTTAAAGAATCCCAAGCAGCGTGGTATTTTGGGTGAATATTTGCTGGAAACATTACTTTCCAATGTGCTTACTCCGGCGCAGTTTCAAATGCAGTACAGTTTTAAGAATGGAGAAATTGTTGACTCGGTCATCTTTTTTAACGGAAAAATCATTCCAATCGACGCAAAATTTTCTTTGGAAAAGTACAATCGAATCATGCAGGAAAATGATAAAGAAAAACGAACACAGCTGGAAAAAGATTTCAAATCAGACCTAAAAAACCGCATTGACGAGACCTCCAAATATATTCGTCCGCAGGAAGATACGACCGATTTTGCCTTTATGTTTATGCCGGCGGAAGGAATTTATTACAGCCTGCTGGTTTATAACGTTGGAACCGTTGAAGTTAATACCCAGGATTTGATCGAATATGCTTTTAAGAAACATGTAATTATTGTTTCCCCTACCTCGTTTTTTGCTTATCTGGAAACCGTTTTGCATGGACTTAAGGCTTTAAAAATGGAGGCGTCCGTTCAGGAAATTATTAAGAAAGTTGGCGAACTTGGCCGTCATTTGGGTAGTTACGAAACTTACTTGGCTAAACTCGGCGATCATTTGGGCACCACGGTAAGCATGTACAATCAGGCTTCCAAAGAATTCAAAAAAGTTGATAAGGATGTTTATAAAATTACCGACGGTACTGCCGGTGGCCATGCGGAAGTTGTGCTTTTAGATAAGCCATTGTCCGAGTAAAAAGCGAGTTGACTTTTCGCGCATTTTTCCATAAACTGCTATCGCCTTTGAAAGGGCCATTTTTAATCAGACTTATGCCAAAAAAAAGCGACGAAATTAAGAAGAAAACTCCCGCTAAAAAAGCTGCAGCTTCCAAAGTAACTAAAAAGGCAGAAAAGAAGCCTGTTAAAGTTGCTAAGACTTCAGCAAAAAAAACAGAAGGCAAAGAACCGAAATCTAAAAAAGTCGCGGCGGCTCCAAAAACTTTAAAGCAAAAGTCGGAACCAAAGGCAAAAGTGGCGGAAATAAAAGCTAAGCCGGTTGTTAAAGAAATCAAACTTGCTCCTAAACCACAAGCTGTTAAACCTGCTTCTCAGGCGGTAAAACCGGTTGAACAAGCTAAGTCTGTGCAGGAAGAAGGCCCTCATGTTGATATTACCGAGGAGATTTTGGGTGGAACGGAAAAACCTTTGGAAGAGGCTGAACTTTATGATGAATTAATTGCCCAGGAACTTGATCGTGAGCTTATCCGCAGCCAAAGAAAACAGATGGCCGGAAAAGACGCCGGTGGTAAAAAACCTGCTAAAAAGTTTGAACCACAAGTTTTACGACCTTTGTCGGATAGAACAATTGAAATTGCCGAGGTTATTTCCGTAAAAGAATTTGCCGAAAAAACCGGATTTGGTGCGGCAAAAATTATTGGTGAATTGATGAAAAATGGAATTTTGGCTAACATCAACCAACAAATTGACTACGATACCGCTCAAATTATTTCAGACGATCTTGGCATCAAAATTAAAAAGAAGCGCACTGAAGCAAGCGCTGAAGATGTGTTTTCCGGAAATATTAAAGGCATGTTAAAAGAAGATGATCCGGCTGATTTGCAGCAACGTCCGCCAATTGTGGTGGTGATGGGGCACGTTGATCATGGTAAGACAACTTTATTGGATGCAATTCGTGAAACCAATGTGGTTGCCGGTGAATCCGGTGGAATTACGCAGCATATTGGTGCTTATCAGGTGGTAAAAAATAGCCGCAAGATCACATTTCTTGACACTCCCGGTCACGAGGCGTTTACGGCTATGCGTGCGCGTGGAGCTAAAGTTACAGATATTGCGATTTTGGTTGTAGCTGCGGATGAAGGCATTAAGCCACAAACCGAAGAAGCTATTCATCATGCTCAAGACGCGGAAGTGCCAATTATTGTGGCAATAAACAAAATTGATAAACCGGGCGCGGCTCCTGAACGTGTAAAAGGTGAACTTGGTCAGTTTGGTCTGGTTCCGGAAGAATGGGGTGGAAAAACGATTATGGTGCCGGTTTCGGCTTTAAAAGGCGAAGGAATTCAACAACTTTTGGATATGGTTTTGCTTTTGGCGGATATGGAAAACCTCCGCGCAAATCCAAATCGTGGTGCTATTGGAACTGTAATTGAAGCGCATTTGGACCAAAGTTTGGGCCCGATTGCGACCGTAATTATCAATACGGGAACTTTGAAAGTTATGGACAATGTGGTTATCGGTTCAACTTATGGGCGCGTTAAAGTTATGAAAGATGCGGCTGGAAAAAGCATGAAGTTTGCGCCTCCTTCAACTCCTGTTTTAATTGCCGGCCTTGCAGAAACGCCTTTTTCCGGCGATATTTTACGGGTTACTGCAGATGAACATGCGGCGCGATCTCAGGCTCTGAACGTTAAGACTCTAAAGGACGCGGCCTTGCTGGAAAAACGTGGTGTGGGTGAAATTATTTCCCAGATCAGTTCAAAACAACTCAAACAATTGAAACTGGTTTTAAAGGCTGATACAAAAGGTTCTTTGGAAGCTTTAAAGCAGTCGCTCGCTCAAATTAAAAATGAAGATGTTGGTGTTAAAATTATTCTTTCCGGAGTTGGGGCAATCAATGAATCGGACGTATTGATGGCTGCGGCTGCAAATGGAATCGTGATGGGTTTTCATGTTGAGGCAAATCTGAATGTTAAAAGATTGGCAGATCGTGAAAGAGTTGAAGTTTTAAACTATACGATTATTTATAAACTGCTCGATGATGTTAAGAAGATTTTAACGGGTCTTTTGGAACCTGAAATGATCGAAAATATTTTGGGAAGAGCTCAGGTTAAAATGGTGTTTATGACCGGCAAAAAAGATATGGTTGTTGGTTGTAAGGTTCTTAAGGGTTATATAGAAAATAAGGTTAAATTACGTGTATTCAGAAAGGATCTACTGGTTGGCGAAGGGCAGATTATTTCGCTTAGACATGGGGAAAAGCCAGTACATGAAATCGCGGACGGCAATGAATGCGGGATGCGTTATGAAGGGTTTATGCCGTTGATGGAGGGAGATGAACTTGAGGCTTATAAGATTGAAAAACGAATTAGGACGCTATAATCAATTTTATGGAGAAGTTTAAGAGGGTTAAAATTCCTACACATGCGGATCCACGGGGCAGTTTGAGTGCTGTTGAGTTGAAGGATTATGTGGATTGGCCGGTGAAGCGGGTTTATTATGTGACTGGGGTTTTGGCGGATCGTGGTGGGCACGCTGTTCGCGGCGAAAAGAAAATTTATGTTGCCATGGAAGGAACAATGACAGCTCGCATTCACGATGGCGAAAAATGGCATGAGTTTGAAATGAAAGGTCCGGAAGATGCAATCGTTATGGAAGGCATGTGCTGGCGCGAATTCGGCAAATTTTCCCCCGGCGCTGTTTTATGCGCGATCTCAAACATGAACTACGAAAAGGACAAATATATCTACGATTTTGAGGTGTTTTTGGGGGAGCAGGCCGAAGCGTAGCGAGGCCAAAAATTATTCGTCCATCATTCGTCTAATATTAGCCCACTTTGTATGTAACAAAAACCCCGGGCTGGTGTTTTATGCACAAGATCCCGGGGAGTGTGTCTATTATCAGGTTGTATGATTATAGATTAGGACTTATTACTTACTAATTTGTGATTTGTATGTTTCTAATAAATGGAATAACAGCATCATAGACAATGGACTTAGGGGGTTGATTTGAATCAGGATTATACACAAGATGTATATTGTCTACGGAGAATTTTACTGTTTTGTTTGTCATATTGCCCGCTTTATCCCACGCTTGAACATATAAAAAGTGGTTACCTAACGGCACATCATAAGCAACTTGAGAATCCATATTATTATGATTTATGTCCTCGTCGAGGTTACGGTGGGCTATTTGCTGAGTAAAAGTAAAAGGGGCAGGATCAACTGTAGCGCCCCATTTTGCGTTATCTATATCATTATCTATGCTAAAAGTAACTTTGCTTATGCCAGAGGCATCAGATGCATCGGCGTTGACATTGAAACTCAGCGGAACAAGCTTCTCATACATTATACCATTGCCCAGAAGACCAGAACAGTTACCATCAAAGGAGCTACCAGCCTTGGATTCAATAGCAGCACATGTATCCGCTAATGAGTGCATATCTGGAATACTAATACTTAAGTCGGGCCCCGTGTTATCAAGTTTAATGCTTATTGTCTTTTTGCCAACATTACCTGCAGCGTCGTATGCCCAAACGCTAAGCAGGTTTAGACCATCGGGAACGCCTGAAGTGTTTAATGTATATTTATAAGCATTAGTTTGTGGATCAGGTTTTGTTAGAGTCCCGGCGGGTAATAATACATACCCTAAACCTGAACGGAATTCTACTTTTGTTACGCCTATATTATCATTTGCATAAGCGATGACTGTAAAATTTCCGTGAATAGTTTGTCCGTCCGTTGGAGAGTCTATCGAAACAGTGGGAGCTGTTTTATCCGGTGGTGCGATTTTTGGTAATTTGGTCGCGGAGTCTATCGTAGCTGTGGGAGTTGGAGGTGGCGTTAAACGTAAATTCACATTTGTAGAAGCTGTGGTTGAGGTGACTGGGGTGTTTGGGACTACTGGAAGACTTTGATTGATTGGACTATTATTTGTTACTCTTCCCAAATATCCACTAAGGTTTCCACCTTTTCCCTGTAAGGCTACGACGGCGACTACTGCAACCAGGAGCACGCCGACGGCTCCGAGTGTTAAGTATAGTTTTTGGTTTTTCATGTTTGTTTAGTAAAAAAATAAAGTTTTATGGCTTTTGTAATTTTTGGTTTTTTATTGTTTCATGAGGTTTTTTGGTTAAATTTATTGTAATCAATCCATGTTAACATAATCCCCCCCCCCGTCAACTGCTTCTGTTTAGGATAATGTTATAGATTGGTATAATTGGGTTACTTTAACGCACAAAATTATGGGAGATCAATTTATTACTGATGCAAAAGGGCAAAAAGTTGCGGTTATTATTTCGATAAAACAGTATCAGCAGATGAACGAAGATTTGCATGATTTATCTGTGATTGCCGAACGCAAAAACGAAAAAACTGTTTCTTTTGAAGAGATGAAACGTAAATTTTTAAAAAAATCATGAAATTTCAAATTGATTTTAAACAGTCTGTCAAAAAGGACTTAAGGAAAATCGAAAGTCATTT
This sequence comes from Candidatus Altimarinota bacterium, assembly GCA_041659405.1. GTDB lineage: Bacteria > Patescibacteriota > Gracilibacteria > UBA1369 > UBA1369 > JBAZYK01. The sequence goes on along the minus strand of JBAZYK010000008.1, from coordinate 27,915 downwards.
TGTAGAGAAAATTTTTGTTAAAATCCGGGAATTGGAAAATTTTCCAGATGTCGCCGGATTGGAGAAACTATCTGGTTTCAAGGACTATTTCAGGATGCGTATTGGCGATTATAGGGCTGTTTTTCGTGTATTTGGCAAGAAGTATAGAATCGAAATCTGTTACATTAGGCACAGGAAATTTGTTTACAAATCGCTTTCATGAGAATCCATTCAAATCAAAAATTTATGTCTAAAATTCTTATAACTGGCGGAGCGGGGTTTATTGGCTCCAATTACGTGCATTTTCGTGCCAAGAAGTATCCAAATGATGAAATTGTGGTTTTGGATAAGCTGACTTATGCCGGAAATCTGGATAATATTGCCAGTTTACTGGATGATGAATTCCTTCCCGGGAAGGCGGAAAACGGCGGAAAAGCGCAAGAACAAGCCATCCAGCATTTTGACCATGCCGCTGTCCGCTTTATTCAGGGCGATATTGCTGATCAAAAATTTATAAATCAGCTTTTTGCGACTGAAAAATTTGATATTATTGTGAATTTTGCGGCGGAAACTCATGTTGATCGCAGCATTATTGATCCGCATATTTTTGTGCAAACCAACATTCTGGGAACGCACAATTTGCTGCTTGCTTCACGTGAAAACAAGGTGCAGCGTTATCATCAAATTTCCACGGATGAAGTTTATGGTGATCTTGGAACCGGCTCAAAAGATTATTTTACCGAGAAAACTCCAATCAATCCAAATTGTCCTTATGCGGCTTCCAAGGCTGCTGCGGACCTTTTGGTGCAGTCTTATTTTGAGACTTACAAAATGCCGATTACCATTAGTCGCTGCTCCAATAATTATGGTCCTTATCAATTTCCGGAAAAACTAATCCCCTTCTTTTTCCGATTAGCCAGCCAGGATAAGCCACTTCCGGTTTATGGCGATGGACTAAATGTTCGCGATTGGCTTTATGTTGAGGATCACTGTTCGGCTATCGACCTTATCGTACAGAGCAAAAACTATGGTGAGGTTTACAATATTGGCGGTCATAATGAATACACCAATCTGGAGATCACCAGTCATGTTTTGAAATTTTTGGGTAAAAGCGCGGATTTGATTACTTTTGTGGAGGATCGCCGGGCGCACGACCGCCGTTATGCCATGGATCCATCTAAAATCGAGCATGAACTTGGCTGGCAGCCTTCGGTTACTTTTGATGAAGGCATTCAGAAGACCTTTCAATGGTACGAAAAAAATCAGAAATGGGTGAACAACTTGGTTGAAAGAGAGCATTCATCTTTGAAGGAATTTAAGGTGGTTAGCAAAGCTCCACAGCCGACGACTAGATAAAAAAGCCCAATGTGTGATGTGGACCCGAGGGGAATCGAACCCCCGTGAAGTTGTTCTCGAAGCAACTTTTGTTACCAAACGCGGGCCCATGCATTGAGCATCTCCATTTATACAGAAGAAAGATTAAAATTTTTTAAAGCAATTGTGAATTAAATCTAAAATCTTGTTTTTATTTGCCGTGTTGGTTTATAATGTGGTTGTTGTTCTCAAGCTACTTCGTTCCAAACCGGTAAAAAGAGTCTCCGTCGCGAGGCTCTTTTTGTGAGTCGGTGTGTAAATTGTAGCGATGAGATCTTATGGCGATCAGGGTTCTCCTGTGCTAAGATACCCGTGGATTTATTTATGCCTTTATTTACGTTTCTCACGTTTATTTTTTATGCGATATTCTAAACTTTTTGGTCGAACTAAACTGGAAGCTCCACACGACAGCGATTCCATTAATGCCAAGTATCTTACCCAGGCCGGTTTTGCGGATAAATTAACAGCCGGGGTCTATTATTTTTTGCCTTTGGGATTGCGAGTTTTGGAGAAGGTTAAGAACATTATTCGCGAAGAGATGAACGCGGTTGAAGGACAGGAAATCTTGATGCCTTCGCTTCATCCATTGGAACTTTGGGAAACAACGGGCCGCAACAAAACCGCCGATGCAATTTTGTATAGGACCAAGGGCGCCGGGGATAAGGACTTTGTGTTTGGCCCAAGCCATGAAGAGGCGGTAACTCCTTTGGCTGCCAAATTCGTTAAAAGTTACAAAGATTTACCATTTTCGGTTTATCAAATTCAAACCAAATTTCGTAATGAACCTCGCGCTAAATCCGGCTTATTGCGCGGTCGTGAATTCGGCATGAAAGACATGTACAGTTTTCATACTTCCGATGCGGATTTGGATCTATATTATGAAAGAGTAAAGGAAGCTTATATGAATGTTTATCGCCGATGTGGGCTTACAGCCTATGTGGTTGAGGCTGGTGGCGGTATTTTTAGTGACAAACTTTCCCATGAATTTTCGGTGGAAACCGTTGCGGGTGAAGACAAAATTATGGTTTGTAAAAAATGTAATGTTGCGCAAAATCTGGAAGTGGCGGAAGGAAAAATCCACAATCCTCATGCGGATGAAAAGGAACTTCCGATGAAAGAAGTAAAAGTTGAGCGTGAATTTAACATTGAGGCAAGCGCAAAAGCGCATGATGTTCCGGAGACAAAAGTTTTAAAAACCATCATTTATAAAGTTGGTGGAGGTTTTGTTGGAGTTTGTATTCGCGGTGATCTGCAAGTTAATGAATATAAACTTGGCAAATTTTTGGGTGCGGAAATCAGGACTGCATCCCCAAAAGAACTGGAAGAACTTGGCTTAGTGCAAGGATTTATCTCCCCTGTTGGCATGCAAAATGTTACAGGCGGACCAAAGCATAAACCGGGTGAGGTTGCGGGTGCGGAAGGACTTTCTTTTATTGGTGATAATTCCATCAAAGAAGTTAAAAACTTTGTGACGGGCGCGAATAAAAAGAATGTTGATCTTATAAATGTAAACGTTGGTCGTGATTTTGTAATTGAAACTTTTGCTGATTTTCTTACCGTGGAAAAAGGCTTCAAATGCAGCAAATGTGATCTGCCATTGGAAGAAATCAAAGCGGTGGAGGCCGGAAATATTTTCAAACTTGGCACCAAATATTCCAAAAATTTTGATCTTTATTTCACCAATGAAAAAGGCGAACGCAATTTGGTTGTGATGGGATGTTATGGTATTGGAACGACTCGCATGGTGGGAACAATTGTGGAAGCCAGCCATGACGAAAAAGGCATTATCTGGCCAAAATCGGTAGCTCCTTTCCTTGTGCACATGATGCATTTAGGTGAGGATGAGGCTGTGAAAAGTGAAGCGGAAAAGATTTATAAAGAGCTGCTTAAAGCTGGCGTGGAAGTTCTTTACGATGATCGCAATGATTCAGCCGGAAAGAAATTTAATGACGCGGATTTGATTGGAATTCCATTGCGTATTACCATCAGCAATAGAACGCTTAAAGAAGGCTCTGTGGAATGGAAATTGCGCAATGAAAAAGATGGAAAACTGGTAAAATTGGATAAGGTTTTGGGGGAAATAAAAGATTTTGTTAATTCATAATTTGATTGGTGTGCGAATTTTAATTCTTGGAAAAGACGGCATGCTCGGAAAAGACCTGGTTCGGGCTTTCGGTAAAGAAGATCTGATTGCTTTGGGTTTTGCCGATCTTGATATTACCGATCGCAATGCGGTTTTTGAAAAATTTATGACGATTCAGCCGGACGTTGTTATCAACGCTACCGGTTACACCAATGTGGATCTGGCCGAAAAAGAAGAGATAAAAGCCGATGAGGTTAATGGTCTTTCTGTGGGAGTTTTGGCTCAGGCTGCAAGAGAAATAGACGCAACCCTGGTCCATTTTAGTAGCGATTATGTTTTTGATGGCCAGAAGGTTAAAGGTTACAAAGAGGAGGACAAAACCAATCCAATTAACGCTTATGGTAGAGGTAAAGAACTTGGAGAAAAACTTTTGATTGAAGAAATGGAACTTTTATATGCCGAAGATGATCAGATCCCGGAAGGCTTTGCAGCAGAAGATTTGCCGGAGGGTGGAAAATACTTTTTAATCCGCACTTCCTGGCTTTTTGGTAAGCACGGCAAGAATTTTGTTGATACCATGCTTAAACTTGGCAGTGAACAACTAAAGGCCGGGGCAAAGGCAAAACCTTTGAAAGTGGTCAATGATCAACATGGTAAACCGACTTATACGGTTGATTTGGCGGAACAGGTAAAATGGCTTGTAGAAAGCCACGAATACCCTTCCGGTATTTATCATATTACCAATGAAAAAGAGACGACCTGGTTTGATTTCGCCAAGAAAATTTTCGACTTGGCAAATATGCCGGTCAATGTGGTACCATGCTCTTCCGCGGAGTATGTACGCCCTGCGGCAAGACCAACTTATTCCGGTCTGATCAACAATAAACTGCCACCTTTAAGGCCATGGGATGAGGCGCTTAAAGATTACATCGCAAAACTGTAGGGGGGGGTAAATTCTGGCTAAGGCACCGGCTTAATAGCATTATAACACTCATATGAAAGGAATTATCTTGGCAGGAGGACGCGCTACACGGCTGATGCCTCTAACAAAAATCACCTCCAAACAATTATTGCCGGTTTACGACAAACCGATGATTTATTATCCGATTGAAACTTTGCGCCGGGCCGGCATTAAAGATATTTTGATTATTATTGCGCCTGATTATTCCGGTCAATTTTTGAATTTACTGGGATCGGGAAAAGATTTTGGGGTGAAGTTTACTTACGAGATTCAGGATCAAGCAAAAGGGCTCGCTGATGCCTTTTTAATCGCTGAAAAATTTATCGGCGACGATAGCGTGACGATGATTCTGGGTGACAATATTTTCTTTGGACATGATTTTTCGGACGAGATTCGTAATTTTAAAAACGGGGCGATGGTTTTTGCGAAAGAGGTGGAGGATCCGCAGCGTTATGGCGTGGTGGAATTTGATGAGAACATGAAGGCTGTAAGCATAGAAGAAAAGCCACAAACACCCAAATCTCCTTATGCAATTGTGGGACTTTATGTTTATGATTCAAAGGTTGTTTCCTACGCCAAATCATTAAAACCTTCCGTTAGAAATGAACTGGAAATTGTGGATTTGCATAATGCTTATTTGCGCAAGAATGAGCTGAAAGTTAACCTTATTAACGGTTACTGGGAAGATGCTGGGACTTTTGAAAGTTTTTATCGTGCCAACAGGTTGGCGCGTGAATTTGCTTTAGGATTAAACGGCGAAACGCCAATTTTTAGATCTTTAGAAAAACCAAATGCAGAAACAAAAAATATTGGTAGCAGGGTCGCTGGCTTATGACCATGTAATGGAATATGACGGGTATTTTAAAGACATGCTTTTGCCGCAAAAGCTGGATAGTTTGAGTGTGACTTTTACGTCTAACAGCAAGAAGGTGCATTATGGTGGAACCGGCGGGAATATTGCTTATACTTTGAAGTTGTTGGGTTGCGATCCGCTGCTTGTTGGCGTGGCCGGAAAAGATTTTGATGAGTACAAAAAATGGCTTGAAGACAATGGAATCGACGCTTCGAGTATTGTGACAAATAAGGAGTTTTATACAGCAAGTGCTTACATTTTGACGGATAAAAGTTTGAATCAAATCACGATGTTTCAGATTGGGGCTATGGGCAGCGCTCCACATGCAATTCAAATTAAAGATTATGCGGATCGGGCGATCACCTGGGCGATTATCGCGCCTGATGACGCGGCGAGAATGGTTAGATTAAGCCAGGAATGTTCCGAACATAAAATTAAATATATTTTTGATCCGGCGCAGCAAATTGGCAGTTTATCACCGGCGCAGTTGCTGACGGCGATAGGAGGCGCGGAACTTTTGATCGCGAATGATTACGAGGCGGAGCTTTTAGCTAAAAAACTGGGTATAACGCGTGAAAAACTCAGCACGATGACACCATGCTACATTGAGACTCACGGCGACCGTGGGGCCAGTGTGCGCGACTACGATGGCAATTATTTTGTGCATGCGGTGAAGGCTTCTAACATTGTTGATCCCACAGGTTGCGGAGATGCCTTCAGAGCCGGAGTTTTGGCTGGAATGGAAATGAATTACGGTCTGGAAAAATCCTGCAAAATCGGCGCCCTTGCCGCAACATACAATCTGGAAAATCACGGAACGCAGGGCCACAAATTCACGTGGCAGGAATTTAAAAAGCGCTACGAAGAGAATTTTGGGGAGGAGTTGATTTAATTAAAAATAGATCATTGCAGGCTGGGCAGTGCAATTTGAAGAACGCTTCGCTGTTTCACTCGGCCTAACATGTACGGCCTCGCGAAGCCCTCCGGATCATGATCCATCGGGCAGCTGCGCTCTGCACATGTCTTCAAATTGCACTGCCCAGCCCGTATTAAAAAATTTTGAATAACATAAAATCCCCTTTTTTATTTAGGGTTAGTTTTCGATTTAGCTGACTTGAAATTTTAATCAAAAATTTAGGATAGAAAAGTCGCATTAGAGTTTAAAGTTAACATCCACTGCTCCAGGAAGGGGAGACCGTCGATCAACATGGCGTTGATAACGTGCGGTAGTAAAACCGCGAACCTATGCATTGCGCAATAGGCGTCTCCCCTTCCGAACTGCCGGATGGGGCTACGGGCAGGTCACATCGAAGATGAAGCTGCCGAATTTCCCGGGGAACGCGCTGATCGGGATCGTGAGAGGCTCGAGCTTACCCGGCGTTCCGGCCAGTGCGTTGCCGAGGGTGTTCTTATCCCATCCAGCAGGGCTGTAGTCGTACGCGTTGATGTTGCAGCCTTGCACCGAGACGTCGATGTAGTTCTGCGCCGTCAGCGCGAATGACATACCACCCGTGAACGAGAACGACTTGCTCGTGAGCTGGGGGTAGAACCCTCCATCGCTGCCCAAGAGCATCATGTCGTCGGACGCGAAGGTGATAGTCGAGCCCGTACCGCCGCCAGCGCCCGTGTTGGTCGCCGTGGTGGTCGTCGTGCTCGTGCTTCCACCAGCACCCGTCGTGTTGTTCACCGTGGTCGTGTTGTTCACCGTGGTCGTGTTGTTGACCGTGGTGCTGCCAGTGGTCCCAGGCTCTTGGTAGCTGGGGTCAACGGACGAGGCATTGACGCACTCGCCGTCGATCTTCGCACCACGTGCGTGGTTTCCCGGATCGCACCAGTCACGACACACGTCGTTGAGCAAAACTTCGCTCTGGGGGTCGCAGGGCGGCCCCTTTTTGCAGCCGTTGATAGCCATGATGGCAACAACGACTGCGCCCATGTAACCGAGAACGCGTCGACGCATGTGTCTAAACCGTCCGGTTGCCCGAAGCGGTCCTCTTGAGGTTTCGTACGAAACGAACTGCTGAGAGATCCACGCAAAATTCTGCGCGAACCGAGTCTTCCTTGGGTTGTTGCGCGAGCAACCTTCAGAGACCCAAATCTGCCTGCAATCCCGTGCACTTGCTTGCAAATTTGAGCCCCTGAAGGCTGTTTGGCCTGTAGCCAATAACTTATATACATATCGATCTCTGTTAGAGATCGTACTAATGCGACTTTTCAAAGAACGACTGATCTCAAGTCATGAAGAAGTGTCAAACGGCACGTTTAAGTGCAAATCGACCTTCATCACGAAAACTCGTGACCAGGAGGCGAAGGATACTATATTTTAGCATTTTTGTCAACGCTAAGGCCCACAATGGGCTGTCAGTTTCCTCGTCTGTTTTATACAATCGAAGTAAGGTTTCTTTATTACATCCACTTTGGCTCAAAATAAACAAAATATCGTCATCTGTGGCAATTATGGCGCTTCTAATCTTGGGGATGAGGCGATTTTGGATGGAATTTTGGCGTTGGTGAAAAAAGCGACTCCGGCGAATATCACGGTAATGAGCCATAATCCGGAAGAAACGGCGCAGGCGCACCAAACTAATTTTGCTGATGAGAACCAACTTAAAACCGTCCATCTTCTTCCTGCCGGCTTTCGTTCTTTTTGGCGAGCTTTAACTAAAAAAGGGCTGCTAGAAACTTTGCGTGCCATTAAAAATTGTGACATTTTTATTTTGGGTGGAGGCGGACTTTTTACGGATGAACGGCCTTTGGCGATTTTGATTTGGTCGATTCAGGCTGCAGCTGCCCGTTTTTTCAATAAACCGATTTTTTGTTTGGGGCAAAGTGTTGGACCTTTAATGACATTTTTTGGCCGACACATGACCAAAGTTGTCTTTAAAAAAGCGAAAGTTATTACTGTGCGAGATGCTTCTTCGGCTATCGTCCTGCAAAAACTCGGCATACATAATGCCCATGTTCTGACCGATCCGGCTTTTTTCCTGGATGTGGAGTTTGAAGGTCCGGACGCATCAGGCTTAACGCAGACAACAAGCATGTCACTTTCCGCAAAGCGCGAAAATTATGTTGTCCTTTCCGTTCGCCCATGGAGTTCTCACGATGAATCAAAACTAAAAAAATTGGCCAAATTTATTGATTGGCTCTATCAAAAAAAAGGCTTAAGGACTGTGTTAGTCCCCTTTCAGTTTGTTTTGGATAATGACGTAAAACCATTGGAGGAAATTTATAATTCTGTTCTGAATAAAAATGCCGTGGAAATTTTTGAATTCACTTCCGATTATCGTGAGGTTTTAAAATTGATGGCGAAAGCAAAGGCCGTTGTTGGCATGCGCCTGCATAGTCTGATTTTCGCAACTTTGACCGAAACGCCTTTTTTGGCTTTGGCCTATAGCCAAAAGGTGGTTTCTTTTGTACATTCTTTGCAAAAAGAAGAATATTTACTTAAGTGGAGCCATTTTGAAGCTGAAGATCTGCAGGACAATTTTGAAAAACTGCTCGATAACTACGAACTGATCCAAAAAAATCTGGCGTATAAAAAACCAATTTTCAAAAATTTGGCTGAACAAAATAGCCGATATTTGAGTGAAATTCTTAAAAATCTTTAAGGCGCGGCTGAATCTGGCATTTTCACAGAAAGCTTTTCCTGTGCTCTGTGTTAGATTGGCAGATCGTTCAATCCCCAAACGGCAAAGTGGCTTGAAATGTCATATAAACCGGTTTGTAATGACGGCGGTGGATTGCGGTAATACCATGCTCGTTTATGGCTTGCTGATGACGTTCCGTGCCGTAGCCCTTGTGAAGCTCGAATCCATATTCCGGATATTTTTTGGCGAGTTCGCACATCATGCGGTCACGTGTGACTTTGGCAATAATAGAAGCGCAGGCAATCATTTTAATTTTTTCGTCGCCTTTGATTACAGTTGCAAAAGGATATGGCAAAAGCAGTTTATCTCTGCCATCAACCAGCAAAAATTTTGGCGCGGAAAACTTCCTCTGCGATTTTTTAATGTTTTCTGAAGCTTTGAATTTTTTCAATCCGGAATTTTGCGCCGCCCCCGCTTTTACCATTTCCTTCAAAGCTCTTACAAAAGCCAAATTATTGGCCTTAATTACGCCTAAATCATCCACTTCGTGAACTTCAGAAATACCCACTCCAAAAAAAACTTTCTGCTCTTTTTTAGCCTGACTTAGCATTTCAAAAACCTCCTCCCGCTTTTCTTTGGTGAGTTGCTTGGAATCTTTGAGATCTTTTATTTTGATGTCCTCATTAAACATTAGAGCGCACGCCACAAGCGGCCCGGCCCAGCAACCTCTTCCAACTTCATCAATCCCGCAAACCTCGGTAAAATCGGCCTTAAAACCTTGGGGAAGAAATTTGGAAAATGGCTGTAAAGGCATAAATACTGGTGAATCAACAATCGTGCAACATGCGATAATGGTCTCAATTAAATTTACCACCGCGCACTTCCTTGACTCTGCCTATCTACAAACAAAAAATCCAGTCTTTCGACCGGATTTAGGTTGCATGTGATCAAACTCGTGCTGCAATTATTTTTGCAAGTTTTGTTGCGAGTTATTTTTGTTCCGCTTCAGCAGTTACTTCTTCTGCTTTTGGTTCCGGAGCTTCTGCAGTTGTTTCTTCCGCTTTTACTTCTGGAGCTTCTGCAACTACTTCTTCTGCTGGAGCAACTACCTCTTCTTCCTCCAATAACTCTTCCGCTAATTCTTTAGTTTTTTCTTTTGTCATCTTTTCATCTTCGGCCATCAAACCAAGTTTGGAACGAAGTCTGGCAGACTTACCAGCCAAACCACGCATGTAATAAAGCTTAGCGCGACGAACACCGGAAGTCTTAACAATCTCGATTTTTACAATGTTTGGTGAATGAAGCGGGAAAATCTTCTCCACGCCAATTCCTTCGATTACTTTGCGAACAGTCACCATTTTGCTAACGCCATGACCGCTATTTAAAGAGATCACGAGGCCCTCAAAAATCTGAACACGTTCTTTTTCACCTTCCCTAATCTTTTGGTGAACGCGAACAGCGTAACCTGGGCGCAATACCGGAACGTCTTTCTTGGTAAATTGCTTTTCTATTTCTTGTACTAATGTATGAGTCATTGTGGTAACTTTTTAGGATTTGAATGCGATGAACGGCAAGTTCACCTCAAAATGCTTTAGCAGTCTACGGATCTGACTTGAAAAATGCAAGTCAAAATTTTATTCACTTTTCTCCAAACGATTTAAGGCCACCATATTGTCCTGATCGTCGACAATGTCATGGAGGAATTTGTCCTTACACTTGCGGCGATACATGTAGTCATCGCGGCTCATCAAGCTGAATTTCACAGGGTGATTGGTCTGCATTTCATCATGGAGGTAATTTTCCAGACTTTCACGATTTACGGTGCCAACAACCAAAAGATCGACCGGAGCCTCTTTATCTACAAACTGGCCGGCTAAAACAATCACATCAATATCGCCAAACTGGAGCATTTTTTTAACCAGATTTTCCTTGTCGCTCATGGCTTTCATGATGATATTTTTGAGCTCATGAAAAATAATAAAATTTTTGTTCACAATATAATACTTTTTACGATTACGCTCTTTGCTCTTAAGTAAGCCAATTTTCTTGAGGTTATCCAGCTCGCGACGGATCGAGTTAATCTGCTCGTTAAGTTTGCGGGTTAACTCACGAATAAAAAATTCCTGGTCCGGATTTAACAGGAAGAGTGTAAGGAGTTTTATGCGTGTGCTGGAGGTAAAAAGCCTTTTGAGCATTGGGGAAACTAAGCAACGTCTGAATACATATTTTATTCAGCTCGGCCCAAATGTATAAGTTTTTGATTCACATTGCAAGAGAAAGTGCTAGAAGTTCTCTCCGCCCGGGGCTTCTTCGTCGTCTTTATTTTTCAATGATGACATTATTAGTCCCGTAAAAAAGATCCCGGCAATTACTCCAATTGCTGCAATTCCAAGCACCAGAAAAAATGGGTTAAATGATGGATCAAGCCAAATGAAATAGAAAAGAAAATACTGGAATTTTGCCCCACCAATGCTTTCAAAAGCCAAAATCAGAATCAGAACACTGAAAATTATTGATCCTGTGGCGAAAAATCCTTTCATATTCATATAGCGTTTTGTAAGAAACTCATGCGAGCTCGCTTTATTCACGGCAGAAAGACACTTTGTGCGTGAATGCGAGTTAACGCCTGTGATTTTACCATTAGCCCAGAAATCTTTCAAACAGTTTGTCCATGCGCATCTTATTTTCCAGACGGCGCATCATATAAGTGCCTTCTGTGTACTCTTTGCGGACTTTGGCCTGTTCGCCCTGCGGATATAAACCCACAACGTGATCGATTTCTTTTTGGAGATCTTCCGGAGTAACTTCAATCTTTTCCTGTTCAAAAATTTGCTGCAAGCCAAAGCGCAGAGTTAAGCGCTTAACTGCCTCTTTGCGGCGATCGTCACGAATTTCTTTAATTTCCTTTTTGGTTTGTTCAAGATATTTATCAAAAGGAATACCACGTTCACTGAGTTCATTTTTGAATTCGTCGATCATGCCGTCGATTTCCTCTTCCTCAAGCGCTTCCGGGATTTCAACTTTGGTACAATCGACCAGCTTTTCTAAAAATAGATTTTCACGACGAACGCCTTCCTGATGCTTTTTATCGTGCTCAAGATTTTCACGGGTGATTTTCTTGATTTCTTCAAGGGTCTTATCTTCACCAAGAACGGTTTTAAGGAATTCAGGAGTCAATTCCGGCATCGTGACCTCGTCAACCTTCTTCATGTCTACTTTAAATTCAACCGCTTTGCCCTGAAATGGCTTGTGGAAGTAATCCTTTGGGAATGTCACCTTGAATGATTTCTTTTCGCCGGCCTTTAAACCCACAAGCTCATCCTCAAAACCGGGAACAAGACTTCCCTCTCCTATTACCAGCGGATGATTAGAGCTTTTGGTGTTTTCAAGCAACGCGCCGCCATCATCAAAACCTTCAAAATCAATTTCCACGCGGTCGCCTTTTTGCGCAGCACGATCAACTGTTTTGTAGGTTGCGTGACGTTTTTGCACATTGGCAAGAATGTCATCAATTTCTTTTTCTTCCACTTTTGGCTCTTCTTTGGCGATTTTAATGTTTTCATAACCGGAAACTTTAACCTCCGGATAAATGGCTACAGTTGCCTCATATTTAAGCGGATTCTTTTCCAGAATATTGATTTTAGGACGAGAAACTGCCTGAACTTTTTCCTTCATAACGGCTTCGGTATAGCTTTCCGGAAGCGCGATTTCAATCGTGTAATCATCAATAACGTCTTGGCCAACTTTTTCCTTGAGCATATCAAAAGGAACATGCCCCGCTCTAAAACCCGGAACTTTAACATTTTGAGAGATCTGCTTTACGGCTTGCGCACGGTATTTTTCCATTTTTTCCGCCGCAACTTCAATCGTAAGCTGAATCTGCGATTTTGGAAGATTTTTGAGAGTGACGTTCATGGTTTTGGATTTAGGATGTAGAATTGAGGAAATATGATTTTGGATTTATGGGCGTTGGACTCTGGCCCATGCCTGGACGTTGGATTTAGGGCGTTGGACTCTGGTGCCTATTTTTTTTGAAACGCTTGTGCATCCTACATTGTCTTCCAAATTTTTTCAACAGTTCTAATTATTACATCTAATTTTTCGCACTTTTGATCACGCGCAACTTTCTCATCATGCAGGCGAAGTCCTAAACTTTTGCACGATTTGATCAATTGCGAATTTTGCTTTGCCTATTTCACTGGTTATATCAGCCGATTTTCGGACTTTCCATAACTTCGGCGACAAATCTTCATTCTCGATTAACCCCAAATGTGCAATCCGTTCGTGTGCTTTACATAAGCCATAAAGCCGGTCAGAATCATGAGTTTTTTCGAGTGCGAATCTTTGCGTGTGATGCTTGATGTTGATTTTTTTATTGCAGCCCGGAAATGCACACTGGCCATTTGTTCTTGAAGTAACATATCGGTCGATTTTGGCCGGAATATGCCGCGAATCGGTCTTCATCGGTTCCGGTTTTTGCTCTTCAAGATGTTCTTCCCGCATCTGCAAAAGTTGTTTCATCAGATCATTCCAATCGCCATTTTCACCTTTTAATTTTTCCAGTTGCTCCAGAATTTCCGGATCGAGCTGCATGGCCACAAGTTTTTTTGGCTCCCCCAATGGCAAAGTGACAATTTGTCCATTTTCTGTTTTGGTGTTGAATTTCGGAACGTCCCGACGAAAATCGTCATTTTTTGGTTCAAATAAGCCAATTTGATTTTTGGTAGAATTGATTAATTCTGAATTTTCAAAATTATCATGTGCGAAGCCCGCCCCGCCCGCAGTAGAAATAAGCGCTTCGTGCGTAAATGGCATTTCTTTTCTAAGTTCCCGAACGTAAGTTTGTAAAGTATGATGACTCATTTGCATAGCTTTTTCAGCCCAAAAATCCATATTCTCTCGGGTTGCAATCGTGACCACCGGCCGCACAGCATTAATTCCTTTTGTTTCCACAACTTTCAGCAAAGCCGGCTTGTCTTCAATTTTTTTCAAAACCCACAAAGCATCATCGACCGCAGGATGGCTCATCCCCGCCAACTTTGCCGCATATTCGTAAATGTCCCCGAAACCTTTTTTCTTCCAAATTTCCTGTTTTTCGATCTCCGGAAGCAGCAAAGAGCACTTCCAAATCCATTCCTTGGCGTTCCTACCAAACGTTACAAATTTTTCATGCAGAATTTTTTCCTGAACCGTTATTTTTTGAATATTTGTTTGCATATTTTCTTTGGTTAAATCTTGAATAAAATCCATGGAATTCCATGTGAGTTTGTATTCAAATTTTCCCTCTAACATGCCCAAAAATCCACATCAAATCTGTAAATTCTGATGACGAAAATGTGGAATGTTTTATGGGTGAGTATACACTCACCCCGCGCTTTCATCTGCGCACGAGCCCCTCACTCCACGGATTCATTGGCGCACACTCACCTCCGGTTGCGTGCAGCATATCGTCCCCCCAGGTGGAGGGACGCGAAACAAGGGATGCCCCCACATGAGGAGGATATAACAAAAGTATACCAGGCCCACCAAAGGCCTCAGCAGCAAGCGGCACCGCTACGCCTTTATCCTTTCGCTCTCCCATATCAAGCATTGTATACATATATTTGGTATCGATAAGCCCATCGCCCATCGCCTGCACCGTTTCAAAAACTGCACGATATTCATCAAAATCCGGTTCACGCAACCCGTGCGGGCTTAGGTCAGCATAAACTTTATCGTAATGTTTTCCTGCATTATTTTCCGTATTAGCTCTATCTCTTAAAAAATGAGGAGACGGATATGCTTCTATCAAACCCGGTCTAAAACTCTTAACTTTACCATCTTTTCCAACTATAACAGCTATGGTAAGTCTTGGGTCTTGTGTTTTTGCTCTCAAGGTATTAAGCACTTTATTACCTTTTTTCTTCATTGCTTCTATGCATTCTTCAAAAGTAGGCATACCGGCAGCTTGTTCTTTATTTTTCAACCTAGCTTTACGTGCAATATATTCAGCCTTGCGCTTAGGATCAGCTAGAAATTCAGCATTTTCCCGTGATAGTTCTTCCTCGGGTTGTTGAACCAATTGTTTTAATTCAGGCTCGCCGATTTGAAGTCTACCTTCTAATCTTTTTATTTTTTCAGCCATTTCATCGATTGTATTGCCATAACTTGTTTCTTTATTATCAAAACCTCGCATTAAAGCTTCTTTTTTACTTTGAAACTCTCCATGCAAACGTCGCTCAATAGAATCCTTTAAGACATTCTCGTGATTTTGTGGAATTACATCATATTCGCTCACCTGATTCTCCGCCCCCTTAACCCAAGCCTTTAATTTTGTTCGAACACCCTCAATATACTCAAAGACAAGGTTAATATTTCCAATTAGCCCATTTTCAAGTGTGGTTACCTGTTTTTGGTGACTGCCAATTTCAAAAATCACAAGTTGATGTGAGATGGTGTGACTCCCCTTCACAACTAATGCATCAACATTAAGGTGTATTTTGTTACCCGTTAGCGGCGTTTGACTGTTGATTTTAACGAAAACTTTTGTTTCCGAATTTTCTGTTGGAGGCATATGTATAAAAAGAAAAAATTAAATAAAACTAAAATTTGAAGACTAGTTTTTGGGTGGCAGATCATCTCCCCAGACCGAAGGACGCGAAACAAGGTACTCATTCTGATCACCAGGAAGATTCCAGTACTGATAGGGATTACCAGTAAACTCATCCGCGAGCGGCACCGATGCGACTTTATCCACCCTATTTTCCATATCAAGCATAGTATAACCGTGACCAAATTGATCAATTGCACAATATTCATCAAAATCCGGCTCACGTAACCCGTGCGGGCTTAGGTCAGCATAAACTTTATCGTAATGTTTTCCTACATAATTTTTAGGATTGGCTTTATCTCTTAAAAAATCAGGATCCGCTTTTGCTTCTATAAAACCCGGTCTAAAACTCTTAACTTTACCATCTTTTCCAACTATAACAGCTATGGTAAGTCTTGGGTCTTGTGTTTTTGCTCTCAAGGCATTAAGCACTTTATTACCTTTTTTCTTCATTGCTTCTATACATTCTTCAAAAGTTGGCATACCGGTAGCTTGTTCTTTATTTTTTAACATAGCTTTACGAGCCGCATATTCTGCTTTTCGATTAGGGGAAGCAAGAAATTCAGCATTTGCCCGGGACAATTCTTCTTCGGGTTTTTGAACCAATTGTTTATTTTTACTTTCTAAGTCCCTTATCAGTTCTTCTTCTCTTTGTTTAAACTCCTCGCTTAACTTTTCTTCTCTTTGTTTAAACTCTTCACTTATTTCCGCTCTTACAGTTTTTGCTGCACTATCTAACAACGTACTTCCATAACTTTCCAGAGTTACATCATATTCACTCACCTGAGTCTCTGATCCCTTAGCCCAAGCTTTTAGCTTTGTTCTAACACCTTCAACATAATCAAAAACAAGACCCCTGTTTTCAATTAGCCCATTTTCAGGTGTTGTTACTTGTTTTTGATTACCAGCAACTTCAAAAATTACAGGTTTGTGGCTGACGGTGCTGTTACCTCTCATAACTAATGCATCAACATTAAGGTTCATTTTGTTGCCTGCCAGCAGCGTTTGACTGTTGATTTTAACAAAAACTTTCAGTTCCGGATTTTCTGTTGAAGAAGTGTTCATAAAATAAAATTAAAATACCCAGTCAAACTTAGTATCAGTTCCGCATTCTTTCTTTAATTTCCGCAGGATTGATTCTGTCTGGTTACCCATGCATTTTATTAATTTTGCCTTTAATTTTCGCTTTGCTTCCGGCTGATAATCTGAATAAAAAAGAGGATCCTGTTCCAATCCTATTTTAAATGCTTTAAGCAATGATACTTCGGTTGTTCCACAATAATTTAAAAGTGAGCAAATAATGTAACAATCTTCCTCAACTAATAAATTCATTTTTGTTTCTATAAAAACAGTTATTTCAGCAATTATTTCATTATTTAGCAGATTGTTAAATCCCGGATGTAACCAAATTTTCCGATCAAGTAAAGCTTTAGGATTTGTTTCCAATAATCTAAAAAACACAGTATTCGCCAAATCAAGACTTTCGGTTTCGATCATATCTTCTAAAAGTAGGACTAAACTTTTGGGTGATTTTATGGCATCTGCATCTAATAAAACTTTCCAAAATTCTCTTAATTTTTCAACAGGAATCAGCTTAAAAGCTGGCTCGGCCCTCATTTTTGCAAAGTATAAAGGCTTGGCCTTGATCATCTCTTCCAGATTTTTCAGAGCTTCATCAACAAAACCTAGCAATAAAAGGTATTTGCACTGATCAAATTGGGCAGTTTCATTATTCTTATTTGATTCGATTGCCTTTCCTGTGTTTTCAAGTGCGTTTTCGGTGTCACCTTGTCGGTGTTGAATTCGGGCAATGCCGACAAAAGCATTAGAAGCCAAGTCTTTTTGCTCATCTTTAGCGCGTGTGGTGACCTTTTCATAGCGGCTGCTTGCCTCATCTAACATTCCTAAAAGCTCAGATGTATAACCTGCACCATACTGATATTCAGCACTTGATTTTACGATTTCTGCACTTTTACAAAATCCTTCGTATGCATCTTTTACGTCATTCCTTGTTTTAGCCGTAAATAAACATTCTTTGGCATCATCAAAATATTGTCCAGCTTCAACATTGTGGCTGGTTTTATTCAGATGTACCAAGGTTTCAAGTGCTATATTGCCGCGATTTATAGCTTCTGTTACTTGTTGTGCAGCAGTGCCAATTCCTCGCTCGATTCTTTCAAGATCGGCGATTACAGCGGCACGAGTTATCACCATTTCCGTTACGATATTTTTAAGCCCAGAGTCAACGGTTTGAAACCCATTACTCAATGTTTGATCAACTGCTTGAAACCCATTACTCAATGTTTGATCAACTCTTTGAAACCCATTACTCAATGTTTGGTCAACTGCTTGAAACCCATTACTCAATGTTTGGTCAATTTGCGATAAACCGTCATTTACCATGTCGGAAAAACCCTCAACAACAGCTGTTAAATCTATTATACTGTCATTTACGTCTATCATTGTGTCTAAAATTGATCCAAGCCGGTAATTTGTTAAATTGCGCTGTCCAATTGCGCGAGCGCGCTGTCCAATTGCGCGAGCGCCCTGTGCAATTGCGACTGTGCCTTGTGCTGTGATTACCTGCCTCTGCTCAATAGCACGCGCGTTTTGTGCAAGTCCATATGCGCCCTGCGCGGTGATTACTTGTCTTTGCCTAATTGCGTGGTCACCCTGCTTTATCATCATGTCACTTTTTTCATTTGCACTTTCACCCTGCTCAAGCATTTGCCTGTTTTGGGCTAAAGCCTCCTCATTCTGATCAATTACTGCAAGTCCTTCAGCAATTTGAAATGTCCTTTGCCTTGTGGCATCCACGTTTGCGCGAAGTAAATCCAGTAAACTATAGTTTATTGTAGTAAGTGATGCGTCTTTTCTCGCTTCGGGATAGAGTTCCATAACTCTATTACGCATCGGCTCTGTTAAATAATTATTTTTGGCTAAACTTAAAAGAGTTTCTTCTCTAATGGGCTGAGCTTTGGCTTGTTCAAAAAGAGTAAATAACTCTTCCATTTGTCTAACAAAGACTCTTAAATCGGCAATTTGGAACTCGCTCGCTAAGAAAGCGAGAATTTTTGTTTTTTTCTGAGTACCGACAAGGTCATACCTGACATCGTAGTGGTCTAATAAACGTAATGCGTCTTTAATTTCTGGAAATTCATTAAGAGATCGCCCTCTATCGGCAAGACCTTCTTCTATTTTTTTTCTAATTCCATCTTCTGTTTCTTTTTGAATGCTCACTTTATGGTAAAGGAGCCAAAATATCTCCCCTTCTCCTTGCTTATTTAGGACACCTTTAAAATAAGCACTCAATGCTTCTGATAAACCAAAATCCTTTCTGATCAAGTCAGCTAATGAACTTGTTCCGTTATCAGGGCCTTTTAGCGCGCCCATATCACCATGCAAGACACCAAAACCTTGAGCGGTGGTCTGATTTAAGCCCTCTAGTTGTCTAACTGTATCCTTTTGTGCGCTATGGAGATCATACAATTGTCCTGTCATCCCCATAAGCACGTCCCGTGTTTGTTCGCCCCTGAATTCTGATGGGCTGATTTGTGTTTGGTTTCCGTGTAGTTTTGCTATTTCCCGCAAAGCATTTGCCTGAACAGCTAAACTTTCTCTTTGAAAATCTCTTGCCTCAATCCGTCCACGATGAAGCTCTCCAACAATTCTACCATCAGGTGTCGAACTGAAAGGATATATGGGTATACCATGTACTAAATCTTCAATGAAGCGCCCTTTGGTCATTGTTGTAGAAATTATGTTGGAGGTGAATGTATCATGATCGTGGCGTATCGTCAACATGGTTTTGAGGCATACTAACGGCTTTTTTGCTATAATAGTTAGATATTTTTCTCAAAAACCAACACTAAAATGCTACTTTTCTGCAAAAATAAATCGCTATCGTCATGCACCATTCCTAAAAGATTGGTTTTCAGCCATGGCTCATCCACGCCACCAAATCCGGATGATGAACATCTGAATGAAGCGCTGCATGAAGTTGAATTGGCGCGTCAGGAAAGAATAGATCGGCTATATGCTTCACCTGACAAAAAGCACGTTACCAATACACAACTTGGTGTACATGGCGATGTTGCAGCCGCGCTTGGCCACCACTTTGGCGACAAGATTTTGGAAGCCCGCATGCATAAACGTTTGCGTGATTTTGTTGAGCACGGAGATAAAATGGTTTCTGAGCATAGTGTTCATAAAAGCATGCATCATGAAGTTGGGGATAAAGGCTTGGTTATGGAAAAAACTACCAAAGCCGGACATGCGATTGTAAAGGGAAAAAGCAAGATTGTACCTAAAGGCCTTATTGATTTTTTTGTAAACATTTATAACAGGTACAAAGGAAGACCAGAGATTAAAAGCAATATTTTTATAGAGGGCGACATGGTAGACAGCCGAATAGAACAAGACTTTGGCAATAACCGAGGGCTGGATGCGATGAAGGAGAGTTTAATGAAATCCATGAGCAGCCATCTAGAACATGTTTTAGATAATGCTTCTACGACGGTCAATAGTATGTTGGCAGTGGTTGGTATTGCGCCTGTATCTGATATTGGTAAATTGTTAGTTTCTTTAAAGGGTCTAACTTATACACAGCTGAAAAAAATTTCAGAAACGACTTACAACCTGGGTGGAGATACTTTCTTTATCTTTGGCCCAAAAAATTCGGACCTTAGATACGTTTTCGATAAATTTGTAGCTTTACGCAAAATCGAAACAGAGGAAAGAGCGAAAATGTTTAGTAAAGACAGGCATGATCCCGATAAACTCAAAAAATTCAGGGATGTTTTGAAAGATGGGGCCGATGGTTCAGATGAAAAAGAAGCATATACAGTTCTATTTGAGAGAATTTTTAAAGATAAGACTCCAAATGGTGAAACTTTGTATAACATTAAAAATGCTGATAATGCTGCACTCCTTTTAGAACTTGAACACATTTATAAAACCAAGGGTGCTGCTGAATTACTAAAAAAACTTAATAAAATTTATGGAGCCTTGCCTTCGAGCAAGGAAAAGAAACCTACTGAAGAAGGAAAAGAAACGCCGGAATCGATTAAGCTAAAAGAGCAAATCGAAGAACAGGAAAAGGTTCTTTTTGATGAGAAAGATTTGCAAGAGTTGATCGGGGCTTATGGTGAAGCTTCAATGGTAAATGAAAACTTTGCAACTGCTGAAGAAACTTATAATTCAGCTAGAACAAAACCAACACCAGCAGTCGCTGGGGGGCCAGTCACAGCGCAGATGCAGGCAAATGCACGACAAACGGCGGCAGATGTTGCAAAAAACCTCTTAAATGCTGAGACTAACCTAAAGGCAGCAAGAGAAAAAAAATCAGAGCTTTTGAAAAAAGTAAATGCGCTTGAGGGTAAATTCAAACGTGCAGCGGGAATAATTACATCTGTTTTTGATAGTGAGTCATGCACAACAAAAATTGATAAGGATATTCAAGAAGATAAGACGAAAACTCCTCCAGTGGATTACGAACCGAGCAAAATAGATCCACGACTGAATCAGTTAATAGCAATATCAACATCAAATCTAACAACAAGTGTTGAATTATTTCCTCCAATCGTTCCTGCTGCAGCTGGAGCTACTGCGGCACCTGTTGTTTCCTCACAACCAGATTCTGGATTTTTTAAATTCTTCAGTGAAAAATTTACCGAAGATTTTCAAGCAAGGCTCAAAAAAGAAATCAAAACACACAAGGAATACCTCAATCCAAAGAGCAAGGCTACGCCGCGTCAGCTTTTGTTCTTGTTGAAGAAACAGGATTTTGAGGCAAGGGGTGTTACCAATCCGGAAATGAATGATCGATATGCAAATATTGCTGCCAATTTGGCGGTTGCGGATGCGCGTTCTGCCGGGGTTCATGGGGCGGCCAATAATGAACTGGCCGAGGCTAATATGGGTGGCTTTAGAGGCTGGTTGCGCCGCAAAACGCAATTTATCCAAAAAAATCGCTTTAGCTCCAACGTCTATACGGCTCAGGATGCCATTGAAACGATTGCCCAGGACGACCTTATCCATTTTAGACATCTTACAAAACACTCAACTGTTGCGGATATTCGCAATATTTTAAACGAGCACCCAATGGATGCGGAAAAACTGCGTGAATTTGCTCAAGGTCTTGAAAGCATCTTTAGATATAAAAAGATCGATGAAGGGCATGGACACTCTAGAACTGTGGAAATTTATGATTTTGATTGGGATATTGAAGTCCTTATCAATAACGTTCGCATTGCCGAAGCTGAACTTATTACGCGCCAAAGCATTTACAAAGCGGAACATCCGGAAAATGAAGATGATAAGAAAAAGGAGATTTCCGTGCGTATGCTGGAGCATGTAAAGACGCAAGTTGAGCTTGAACAAAAACAGAGTGGGGATATCGAAAAGAATTTATATAAGAAATTGAGGACGCTTTCTCCGCATGTGCTTGAGGCTGAACAAAAAGCCACAATTATTAAAGAATATGAAGAAGCAAAAGCTCATGGTTTAAGTGGCGAAGCGCTGCTCCATCATTTTGCTACTAAGACTTTAACAAATGCCTGGAAATTATTTGGAAAAGCATTAGCGGCAAAAGAAATATATGACATGGGGAAAGCTGGTATTAATTTTGTAAAAGGTTTAAAGGGCAGCAAAAAGGCCAAGGAGTTGCCCGCGCATGGTGGAGCTGAATCCCCTAAGCCGGACGAGCACAAGCCACCGGAAAGTCATTAAAATATTTCTTATTTATAAAAATTTTAATAAAAATTTATGTCTAAAATTGAAAACTTCGACCTGGTGCAATACGTAAAAAAAGTTATTGCCGGCTGCAAACTTACCGATGCCACTCCAGAAATTTTGGAAGAACTGGAAGAAGCAATTGCGGTAAGGACCACCAATCGCATTATTGCGACTGTAACCAGCTACTTTAGCGATAAAGAGGTTGCCGAAGTTGCCGATCTGCTCCAGAAAAATCCAAAAATGGAAGATTTTGAAGCTTTGATGACAGTGGCGGCAGGAGTTCCACAAATGGAGGCACATCTTGAAAAATCACTTGATGACCTCTACCAGGAATTGACCTACGACTCCAGCGAAATCGCCAAGGCCATGGAAAGGGCGAAGAAAAACTAAATCTCAAATATAAAAATTAAAACAAAAATATATGAAACACGAATCAGTGGCACAAAACGCCCCTAATCACGAAGAGGCATACCTAAATGAACTCGTTGAAGTAACGGCCAAAAAGGCTGTAAAAGCTCACGATAACAGTGAGCGGTTTAATGAGCTTATTGAAGATGCCCAAAACGAAGCTGAAAGTTATGGCGCAGCTTCAGGAAAAATCTACGACAGGGTGATGGCTAAAGTAGTTGATCTTGAAGCAAAAGCTCGTTCCAAGCGTGATAGTGAAGCCATAAAGCAATATAAGGGTAGAGTTATTTTGATTGATAAAAAATATCGTCCGGCAAACGACAATGGGCAATATGGTACCGTTGGCGATGATGAAAAGGATCCTGATGAAATGGAAGATGACGAAAAGAAAAAACGTCTTAGCCATGCGCCTGCGGGTTTACACAAAAAAACCAAAGTTACCGTTAAAAACCGACTTTTATGGCGTAATAAGCGCTTAGATGTCCAAGAATTGGATGAATTAATGAAACAGGTTGAAGAAAAAGAGGCTGAAATCAGAAAGTATGAACTTCGCATTAAATTACTAAAAGTAAGTCAGAAAAATACCAGAAAACTGGCTAAAGATATGGCTGGATTTATCCAGGATTCACAAGGTAATTGGTTTACTTCCGGTGAATGGGTAAGGGTTGCGGCACGATCATTAAAACAGGAAGCCGGAAAACATTATGATGAAAAGAATACTGTAAAAGCACTGGCAAAAGCTCAGAAAAAAAATGAGGGAAAAAAGTCAGAGCTGAAAATGGCCATGGAAGAAATAACAACGCTACAAGACCGCGGTTTGGGAATTTTCAAAGCAAATTTTGGCTCAAAAGAAGATCCCGAATCGGAAATTGGTTTGTTGTTAGCAAATAAAGCGGAAATGGATCCGGAAGAATATGACAAGGATATTAAAGCGCTGAGGGAAAGAGTTAGAAAATTTGGCGAAAAAAATGGCATTATTTACATGGAATATTATTTAAACCAGGTTTTGGGTATTAAGCCAGGCGTTATGCAGGTCATGCCAAGTGAAGCTAATCAATACAAAACCATAGAGGATAAAACTGCATATACTGTTCCTGTAGATAAAAAAGAAATCGCGGCGGAAAAGTTTGCTGTTGCAAAACGCTGGAAAGAATTTTTTGGAACTGATCCACTAAGTGGAGAAGTGGAGGGCCTTATTATGAAATTAAGAAATAATAATACGGAATTTTTAAATTGGCTACGCAAAGACCCAAATGTGGATCTTCCAAAAGATGATCCCGATGTTATTGTTTTGAAGTTTTTGTTTACGGGAAAATTGGATGGAAAAAAGGGAGCACTCAATGAGGATTTCTTTGTTACACCAATAAATCCTGATAATATTTTAAAAGTAGTTAAGGAAGTTGAAAAATATATGCAAAAAGGTAAAGGTGGAAGTGTAGATGAATTAAATAAATATTTTGAAGATTTAATGAATATTTCTCAGCAATCTGCAGCAAAAAAAGATGACTCCCCCGCCGCTCGTTTACAAGGACTTGGAATGAAAGGTATGAATCTGATTACTCATTTTGATTATCTTAAACGGCTGATAGATACTTCTCCGGCAGTTATCACCGAGCCTGTTGTGGTTGAGGCTCCGGCACCAACGGTGCCTGATTTATTTGATACTCCGACAGTTGCTAAAGAATCTGTTCCAGTACCTGTGAAAATTGCTGATGGTCTAAATTATGTTCCACAGGCTCCAGCTTCTTTTAAACTGTCGAAGGATTTTATTGCGTCGTTTGGCGCACCAAAACAGCCTGCGACTCCAACTCCGGCCGCAGTGCCTGATTCGAGTGCCGCAACATCTGCGCCAACTCCTGCGCCCGCGCCACTTGCTGATGCCGCTACTGCTGGGAAAACCACTGACGAAAGAATAGCTATTACCAAGGATGAATTAAGCAAACCGCCCACTGCATCAAAACCCGCGCCTGTACAATCGGCTGCACCTGAGGCAAAGGCGCAATCGTCTGAACCTACAACCAAAAAATCTTAAAGGCAGGGGGAAAGCCGCAAAAAGTGCGTTAACCAACATTTTAAATAGAATTAAATAAATTTTCCTTATGATTACTCCTCAACAAATTCAAAGTTTTACAGAGATGCTTGATGATTGCGGGCTTTCGGAAGAGCGCAAAAATTATTGGGCTGGGCGGCTTCAAAATAGTGATTTTGATCAAGTGGCTGCAGCAGCTTTTGTGCAGGAACTTAATGATCATGCGGAAAAACTGGAGTTTGCCGTAAAAGTTAATGAGGCAGATTTGGCTTCTAAAAAGGCCGAACTTGCGGAATCACAAAAAAAGGCGGTTCCCCTGTTGGAAAATGCCGTTCAAAAACAAAAAGAACTTGATCAGGATGATCTTAAAAATATGAAAAAAGAGCTTGGTCAGGCCGAAGATGAATTTATGACCGACCTTAAATCCTCCCGCACCTCCCAAAACGAGCAGGATATTGAGGTTCTTCGTAAGAAATTGGCTTCGGGGAAGTAATTTTCTGTCCTTTTCGCCCTATTTGCCATACTTTTGCATTCTTGCAAGTTTTTTAGTGCGGTTTTGTGGCTGGTGCATTGCTGAAAAGGGCGTTTTTTGCTATAATATAAAGATTTATTTTAATTTGATATGGGTGAGACAAATCCAAATCCAGAAATTGTGCGACCGGTTGATGTGGTAACTCCTCCAGAACAAGCGGGGAAATTGCCTGAACAAGCTGCCAAACCGGAAGGAAAAGTAAGCTCAAAATTCCGTGAAGCGGAAAGCTTTTTGCAGCAGAAAGGCATCAACAAAGAAAACTTTTTTGATAATAGTGCGGATAAGCCATCTTTTGATCTTTCCACGGCAATTGAATATGTACAAAAATACGAACCTGCTGGCCCGGATTTAGCTGTTATGCAGGAAGCTGAAACTAAAATTAAAGAATGGCAGATGCCAAAATTGTTTAATGTACAAGATAGAGCTGTTTTTGACTCCGATCTGGATAAAGTGCTTGATGATAAAAAAATCACGGGCACACAAGCTGAAAGCCTAAGAACAAAGATGAGCCAGGCATTTGATAAATATGATTTTCATCGCAGATATCTTGATCGTTATTTAAAAGGCCAGGATGCTATGGCTCAAATTCTGCAGGAACAAAAGACCGAAGTTGGCACAACACTGACCGAAGACATGGCCGGTCTATACAAAAATCTGCAAACAAATTTTAGAAAAATGGACGGAACCGAAAAGTTTGTGGTGGTTGGTGGCCTTTTGCTTGCGACAGCAATGTTCTTGCAGTCTGATGACGAAAATGTCAAAAAAATCAAGGAATCACTTTTTGGCATATTAAAACTTGGTGGAGGCATTTATGTTGGTAGTAAAATTTTCAAATTGGCCACAGGCGAAGGTCCGCTTGATGCTTTAAACAAGGCCGTCACAAAAAAAACCGCTCTACCTGAATTTTGGACCAAAGCTTTTAAAACCAGCACAGAAAAGGCCATGATTTTAAGGGACAGTACGGTCTATCTTGGTGATAAGCCTTTTGATTATTTGGCTGAAAAATACAAGGACGCCAAAGCTCATGGAAAAACTTCCATCGACATGGGATCGGTAAGTAAGAGCGACATGAAGCCGGAACAAATCTTTATAGCATTGGATGTTTTCTTTAGTAAATATGATGGTCGCTCGGTTGATGGTCACGTTGTGAACTTGAGAGATAAATATAAAAACTGGAATCCTCCGGCAAAATGGACCGAAGTTGTAACCAACGAATTGGTTGAAGACAAACAGCTTGATCTGCCCGGTAGTACCTTGAGTCAAATGGCGGATAGTGTTCAGGGATTGGCTGAAAGAGGTTACAATAGTGCTGTAATGGGCGCAGGAGCCGCATGGGCAACCGGAAAAGAGTATGCCGGCAAAGGCTGGAGAGGCGGAAAAGAGTACGCAAAACAGGGCTGGAAGGCAACCTCGGACTTTTTTACGGGTTGGTGGAATGGTAATAATAAAGGTAAAGAACCAACTGAAGCCGATTTTAAAAAATATGTAGAGGAAAAATTGGAACAAAAGATGATTACCACTGAACAGTTTGATCAGTATGTGCGTGGAACAACTAAAGATGAAGCTCCCGGGTTTATTAAGGCTTTTCATGAAGCGGATAAAGATCCTGTACATTACAAAAAAAATAATGTTAAATATTTTGTTGATGAAGCGGTGGGCGGAAAGCAGAAAATTTATTTGGTTGCTGAAAATAAAACCGGCATGGTTCCCGGAGATGAAGCTTTCCAGGCCGGAATCGACGGTGCGTTAACGAATGCGCAGGAATTTTTGAAAGATTATTTAAAGACCAATTACAAACCCGGTGATGTAAATTATGATGATGCCCAACTGGCTCTACAAAATATTACAACTTTTGCGATGCAAAAAGGAAAAAGTTTTTACCGCGAGGACATTGCAACTGCTTTAGTGAGCATGCCACTTCCGGGCACTACCGAGTTCAAACTTGCAAAACTTAATTCTACAGTTGGCAAAGATGACGAAAAGGACAAGAAAATTGGTGAAGGTGCAGACCTGTTTGGTCAAAATGACAAGATTGATTATGCTGCAATGAACGATACTCAAAAAGAAATGTTCAGATTGAAATTTTTTGTTGATGGAAACGATACCGGATCTATCAATAAAATCTGTGAATATTTGACTAACAAATATCGAACTGCCGTTGATAAAAATGGCACTCACTTGCTGCGTGAATCAGCAAAGCAACGTCCGTTTGCAATTGGTGTAGATAATGGTGATTTTGAAGATGTGGAGAAATTTGTTCCCGGTTTCAAGAAAGAACTTTATGCTAAATTACCGACTTTAAATGGCTTAAAAGGCCGTATTGAAGATCTGGAAGAATACGCAAGCAACAAGGCAAAAGGCAACAAAGGTGAGCGGAAAGTTTTGAAAGATAAAATCTTGAATGATTATGGATATAAAGTCCGTTTGGCAATTTTGGGGGATACCAAAGCTCAAAATGAAGTTAAAAGTTGGCCTGAATTTGTTTCATTCGATCCTCCGAATAAATTTGTGGAATGGTATGGGAAGAAGTTAGAGAATGAATTTGCTCCCGAAAAAAAGGACTAAGCAAGGGCACATTTGCAAAAACTCAATTTATATTGCGTGACTCAAAATTCTGGACCGGGAAGGCGTCAATGATCTGAATTTGGCTTGTTCTTGGGATCAGTAGATAATTAGTTTGAAAAAGTTACGCAATCAAGTTTTAATGATAGCAATTATCATTTAACGAAATTGCTATGTTGGAACATGACTTGTTATGGGATCTTTTGCCTGATGGGTTGAAAGA